>NZ_JAENGN010000002.1:0-515007 GCF_016533505.1 Parapedobacter sp. ISTM3
GGCGACCCGACGGTGGCGGGTTTAGACCAAGCACCGGAGCTGACCCTTATCAAATCGTCGGCTTATAACGATGCAAACAGTGACGGCATGGTGAATGTTGGCGATGAAATTACCTACACATTTATCGTAACAAACCGTGGTAACGTGACGGTGACGGATATATCGGTCACCGAATCGGAAGCCGTATTTACAGGAACGGGGACACTTCCTGTTCCAACGTATGTGGCTGACAGTTATAGTGGTACAGGGGCGTATAACCAGACATTGCTTCCGGGTGAGTCTGCTGTATATCGTGCCACTTACGCGATTACGCAACAAGATATTGATGCCGGTGGGGTAACCAACCAGGCGCTGGTGGCAGGAAAAGACCCAGGCGATGGCGATGTAACCGATCAATCGGGTACGGCCGAGGGAAATGATGATGCCACCGAGGAACCATTGGAAGCGCCAGTGATTACCGCGACCGCTTTTGGGGAATGTATCAACGATGTGCCGCACCTTAACTATACGATAACCCCTCAGAACTTCACACCTGCGGCAAGCGTAACGGCCACCATCACGTGGTCTGATACTGACGGCAATGTGATTGACGAGATGACCGGCTTGCCATTGAGCGGACGGATATTGTGGCCGGGAGCCGTCGTTGACGGCGACGGAAACGGCATCGACTGGCCGGGATGGTCGTTCGTTGACGGGCAATGGATGGAGACAGCGGATGGTTTTGAGGGCTTGCGGCCGCAGGCAGTGGTGACGATAACGGTCAATCCCTCCGTAACCCTTACGGTGGATTATCCGCCGGCAAGTGCAGACTGCTATGCCGCCCCGACGTTTGTTATCGAGGCCGCTGATGATCAAATAACCAATATCAACGGATACGACGGTTTGGTAGACGCGTTGAATGTGTTTGCCAATGACAAGCTGAATGCTGCCGATGTTGATCCGGCGGATGTAACCCTTTCGGTCAACGGTGAAGAAGTGACGGCAGCGGTTCCGTTTTATGATGATGCTAACAATCCGACAACCCAAGTGGTACTGAATGCGGACGGCTCCGTGGATGTGCTGCCTGGCACACCTGCCGGTACGTATACACTGAACTATACCATTTGCGAGAACGCTCGGATAGCCAACTGCAGCGATGCTACAATAACCGTAAATGTAGTGGCTGCACCGATAGTGGCGGAAGATAACACGGTTGATTACGTGAACGGATTCGAGGGGGATGATGACCTCGGTAATGTGCTGGACAATGACCTGCTGAATGGCAGCCGGCCGGCCATTGACGAGATAACCCTGACGGTGACCACGCCGGCTACACCGATTGATGGCGGACCTGTGCCCGTCGTGGATGAACTAACAGGACGGCTACGTGTGCCGGAAGGAACGCCTGGCGGAACATACACCATCGTTTATCGGATTTGCGAACTGCTGAATCCTGACAACTGTGATGATGCTACCGTGACCGTATTTGTGGCCACGCCTTCCATTGCACTGGTGAAATCGGCGGCCATAGCCACCGATGCCGCCGTGGCAGCAAGTGGCGACGCGGTCATCTACACCTTTACCGTGACCAACACGGGTAATGTGCCGGTCAGCGGCATCGTGATAAACGATACGCGTATAGGGGTGTCTGGCCTGACGCCGACGCCAGCTACGTTGGCGCCGGGTGAGGTGGCGACAGCCACGGCTACTTACCGACTGACGCAGGACGACATCGATAGTGGAGCCGTCTGGAATACTGCTGTGGCTACCGGTGAAGATCCGGAAGGATACACCGTCGCTGATGAATCCGATGCCGGCACGGATGCCAATGGCGACAACATCGCTGACCCCCACACGGTAGATAGCGATGGCGATGGCGATCCGACCAATGATCCAACAGGAATCGAGCTGACACGCTCATTGGCGATTACCATCACCAAAAGCACACGTCCGGGTGAGTATGTGCACGTCGGCGATGTGATTACCTATGACATCGTGGTCACAAACACTGGAAACGTAACGCTGACTGATATCCAGCTGACCGATGATAACGCCGATGCGGGCAGCTTATCGCCTGCAACGATTGCCAGGCTGTTGCCCGGGGAATCTAGCCGCGCGACGGCGACACACACCATTACGCAGGCCGATATTGATGTGGGCTACGTATATAACTCGGCTGAGGCCGTGGGTAGGGCACCAAATGGTGAGGAAGTGCGTGACGACTCGCATGATCCTGATCCGGCGGACCCGGATGCCCCGGTAAATGAAGACTGCAACAATTGTACGATCACACCGATTCAAATGAGGCCGGCCGTGGCATTGGTAGCGGTGGTCACCAACACCGGATCGGGAAGAAACGGCGCCTTCCTTGTCGGCGACGAAATTGAGTACCGCTTTACGGTAACCAATACGGGCAATATGACATTGAGCGGCTTCGTGTTGAACGATGAAAAGCTCAACCTGGAAAATGTGCGCGTGGATGAAACGCTCGCGCCGGGTGCGCAATTCACACGGGTATTCCGGTATGTGGTGACCGTAGCTGATATTGCGGCGGGCCAAGTGGTGACCTCCGCACGTGTACGTGCCGAAGGGCCGAATGGGGAAATTGCTGCCGACGTATCGGGCGACAATGTGGATAATGATGTGCCGACACGCGTACCGGTGGCTGAGGGCCCTGAGTCTTCGGACGATGTGGCTTCTACTCCACAACATACACCGGTGACCGCCGATGTACTGGAAAATGACGAGGAGGGCAGCAGTGCGCTGGATCCGCGTTCGGTCTGGCTGATCGATCCGGCAACGGGCGATCCGGTTAAAACGGTAACGATCGATCGGGAAAGGACATATACCGTAAATGACGACGGCACGATTACCTTCTCGCCAATCCGTGAATTCTACGGCGAATCTGCCGTGAGGTATGTGGTGAGTGATGTCAATGGACTGCGGGCCGAACCGGCGACTCTCACGGTTACGGTGGTGCAAAGCGAGCCGAGGGCATCCGATGATACGGCAACCGGCTCATTCAACGGGCCGCTGCAAATCCAATTGGTAGGAAATGACCAACCGGATAGCGCACCGCTGGATCCGTCGACAATTGAAATTATCAGCCAGCCACAGCACGGTACCTTGCGGATCAACGGTGACGGTACAGTGACCTATACGCCGAATCAATATTATACCGGTCCGGACGAGTTTACGTACCGGGTGATGGATGCAAACGGCAACTGGACGAACGTGGCGACGGTGCGGATTACGGTTACTGGATTCCACATCCCGAACATTATCACGCCCAATGGCGATGGACTGAATGACCGCTTCGTGATCATCGGGCTTTCCGACTATGACAACGCTGAGGTCGTCCTCTTCAACCGCTGGGGCAACGAAGTTTACCGTAGCCGCAATTACCAGCAGGACTGGGATGGCCAGGGCCTGAATGAAGGTACCTATTATTACTTCATCACGCTGCGGAAGGATGGTCAGGAGACCGTACACAAGGGATGGGTATTGGTGAAACGTAAATAGCCGGAGGCATTTAGCAATGAATAAGTATAACATGAAGAATAGCATAAGAACGTCGATACTGCTGGTTTTTGCCTGCACCTGCATGACCGTCAAAGGGCAGCAGAGTATTCAGTTTACGCAGTACATTTTTAACGCAATGAGTGTCAACCCCGCGTACACGGGCTATAAAGAAGAGTGGTTTGGCCAGCTGGGGCTGCGTAGCCAATGGGTGGGCCTGGACGGGGCGCCGGAAACAGGCACGATCTCAATAGACGGGATTGTCGACCCGGGCGCCAAGCGGCATGGTGTGGGATTGCAGGTGATGGCCGACAGGCTGGGCCCTCAATCGGCAACGTCAGCCTATGCGAACTATGCATTCCGACTGAGGCTCAACGATGAAGATACCCAACGGCTGAGTTTCGGTATCGGCGCCGGTGTGACCCAATATAGTTTGGATGGTACACTGCTGCAACCGAATGATGGGGGCGACCAGTTGGTCCCCCCGGGGAAAATAAGCAACTGGGTGCCCGATATCCGTTTTGGGGTTTATTATTACAATCCGCATTGGTATGCCGGTGTATCGGTAATGGATTTGCTGTCCGGCGACCAAAGCAACAACATCTTCCGCTGGGATAATACCACAACTGATAATATCCGGCGTCGCCGGCACCTGTATTTCATCGGTGGGGGATTGATCAACTTCGATAACGGGCTGAAGCTGCGGCCAAGCGTCTTGGTGAAAGAGGACTTTAAGGGGCCGACGAGCGTAGACCTGAACGCGATGTTTATCTTTGATAACCGCTTCTGGATTGGTGGCGGATGGCGGACGGGTGTGACCGTCTTTAAACGGGATTATGCCCGCTTTACAGGAGACAGGCTAAGCAAGCGGAACGCGGTTTCGGCAATCACCCAGCTGTATGTGACACCGACGTTGCGGATTGGGTATTCGTATGACTACATCCTAAGCCGGCTGAGCGGTGTACAGAATGGTTCGCATGAGGTGACGCTGGGCATCACCTTCGGACGGCGATCAAACCGGTTATTAAGCCCTCGGTTTTTTTAATGAAAGCATAACAGCCCTATGTTGTTGGAAAGAGTTGCACAATATTTAGATACAAGGACGGAATTTGCCTACATCAAAGATGAACCCCGCCTGGAAATTTGGGTAAAGGGAAAGGAGTGGTTGCCCATTTTGGTGTCTAAACTGAAAGGGCGCGGCTATCTGATATCGTGGGGCGATATTGAATTTAAAGTGAGTGATGAGATGAAAGCCTACACTTACCTGTTACGAATGATTACCAACATTACCGAAAGGTAAAAAAATTGAATAAGAGAATGAAGGAAAAATTGACAACGTTGTTTTTTGGCATTATCGGCATCGCGTTACTGGCTCATCCGGCCTTTGGCCAGGAACAACCCGGATTGCGTGAGCGTGCAGATGAGTTGTTCCGTAAGTACGAGTATGCCAATGCGGCCATCCTATATACAAAACTGGCGGACAGCAAGCGGCCTAAGCTCGCCGACCTGGAACGGCTGGCACATTGTTACATGCAAATGAAGGATTATGAATCGGCTGAAAATTGGTATGCACGTGTCGTGGGCATGGAAGACAGCAGCGAGGAAAACTTATTGCGCTATGGGGAGGTGCTGAAAGTGAATGGAAAGTATGTGGAAGCAAAGGTGCAGCTGGAAACGTATGCCGCGCGGACAGGCGATACGGCGCGGGTCGCCGTAGCGATAGCAGGCTGCGATTCGGCTGTGGTGTGGATGGCCAACCCAACGGCCCATAAATTGCGTAATGAGGCGGTCAACACGTCGTTGGCCGAGTTTTCGGTTTTTCCGATGGGCGATAAGGTCTATTATACCGGCGAGCCCGATAGCCATATGCAGGGAGTCGGTACGTATGGATGGACGGGCAATTCGTTTCTTCGTATTTATACGGCGGATCGTGCCGGGGATAATACACTCCATAACCCCGTAATTGCGGTGAATAGCATCAACAATGCGCCTTATCACATCGGTCCGGTGGCGGCCGCCCACGACGGTAAAACGTTGTATGTGACGCGCACCTATCCGGGAAAGGAGGGGTCTGTGTCCCGTGAAGATCGGCGGAAATACATGACCAACAAGCTGGAACTTTACTTGTACACGCAGACAGGCGATGACTGGGAGGCCATGCCTTTTGCGCATAATGACGTTGCTGCCTATTCGGTAGGGCACGCCGCGCTGAGCGGCGATGGCAATATCCTTTATTTTGTGAGTGACATGCCCGGCGGGCAGGGCGGTACTGACATCTGGTATTGTGAAAAACAGGCCGACGGCAGCTGGGGTACGCCAATCAATGCGGGAGCTACGATAAACAGCGCTGGCAATGAGCTTTTCCCTAATATTGGTCCCAATGGCATTTTGTATTACGCGAGCGATGGCTTCCCGGGGATGGGTGGGCTGGATGTTTTCCAGGCTACGGGCAGCAAAGCGACGTGGACGAGCCCCGCAAACTTGGGGTATCCCGTAAACTCGGCGCGCGATGATTTTGCCTACATAACAAATTATGAAGGCGAAGAAGGACTTGCGGGATATTTGTCTTCAAACCGCAAAGGTGGGAAAGGAAGTGACGATATTTACGGGTTTACCTATGAGAGACCGAAGATCGTCATTGTCTTGAGAGGAACGACAGCCGACAAAAACACCGGCGATCGCTTGCCTGAAACCATGGTGACGCTTTATGATGGTACCCGTTCGATCGTGGCCAAAAAGAGCAGTACGGAAAACGGGACTTTTGAGTTTGTGCTTGACAGGAATAGCACCTATACGGTATTGGGGCAAAAGGAGAAATACCATGCGGACTCTGCAAAAGTGAGTACGGTGGGCATAACGACCTCCGATACGCTTGAAGTAGCACTGCTGCTGGAACCCGTGTTTGAGGTGGGTAAAACATTCGAGCTGGAAAATATTTATTATGATTTTGACAAACACAACATCCGGCCGGACGCGGCTGCCATACTGGATGAATTGGTACGCACACTGCGGGATAATCCGACATTGAAAATCGAATTGTCAAGCCATACGGACAGCCGGGGCAGCGATGCCTATAACATGGCACTGTCGCAGCGCCGCGCGCAGGCCGCTGTGGATTACCTCGTAAGCCGGGGTATTGCCCGCGACCGGATGGTGGCTAAAGGATACGGCGAAACTCGTTTGGTGAACGAATGCGGCAACGGTGTGCCTTGTTCGCGCGAGCAGCACCAGGCGAACAGGCGTACCGAAGTAACGGTATTGGCCTATTAAAGCCGGCTATCAAACTAACCCTAAATATCTCATGTAACGGCCGGTCCACGATGGATCGGCCTTTTTATTTCCAACCGCCGCCCAGCGCCCGGTAAAGTCCGACCTTGGCATTGAGCTGTTGCTGCTTGATGCTGACCAAATCCAGCTCACTGGTGAGCGCATTGCTTTGGGCGGTGATCACTTCCAGGTAGGTGGCTTCCCCGCTTTTGAACAGCAAATTGGCATTTTTGACACCGAGCTGAGCCGTGGCTACCCGCCGCTCAGCAATGGCATATTGCTCATTGAGCTTCTCAATCATGATCAGGGCATTCGTCACCTCATGAACCGCATCCATGACCGTTTGTTGGAAACTGATTTCGGCTTTATCGCGTTCCAGTTTGGCAATTTCATGCTGCGTTTTAAGTCTCCTTCGGCTGAATACCGGTTGGGTGGCACCGCTGATTAGCCCGCCGAATAACGCGCCGGGGATGTTGAACCAGTTTTGTGGAAGCATGGCGTTGATCCCGCCCGATGCATCGATGGTCAGTGTCGGATACCGGTAGGCTTGCGCTACGCCTACGTCGGCATTCGCGGCGCGCAGCGCTAGTTCGGCGGCCCGCACGTCTGGCCGATTGGCCAGCAATTGTAGCGGTACCCCGGCGTCGTAAGTATCCTGCATGCGCCAATCCATTAGGGCCGAGGACCGGTAAACGCTATCGGGCATGCGCCCGGTCAAGGCCATCAACGCATTTTCTTGAATGGCGATTTCCTGCTCCAACTGCGGGATAAGGGACGTGGCGAGCAGCATCTGCGATTCTGTCTGCTGGATGGCCAACGAGCTCACTTCGCCGGCATCACGCTGGAGTTTAACGATTTGCAGCGTGCTGTCATTGAGCCGAAGGTTCCGCCGTGCGACCTCCAGCTGTGCATCGAGCATCAGCAGGTTATAATAACCTTCGGCGATGGTGGCTACCAAGCCGGTCTGTATGGCTTTTCTGGCTTCAAAAGTCTGCAGGTATTCGGCTAGCGCGCTTTCATTCTGCCGGCGCATTTTCCCCCAGATATCCAGCTCCCAGCTTATGCTGATGGAGGAAAGGTATTGCGACTGATACATAAACAGGTTGTCAGGCGGTTCGGCCTGGCCGTCGCGCCCATACCATTTGGACGACGGGGAGCTGTAAAAGTCGCGCGATCGCCACTGCTGGTTGGTACCGCCCAACTGGGCCTCTACCTCCGGGAAAAACGCCGCGCGGGATTGCCGCAATGACTGATTGGCAATTTCAATGTTCTTAAGCGCGGTTTGCATGTCGTAATTGTTAGCGATAGCGCTATCAATGAGCATAATCATCATGCTGTCGGTAAAGAAATCATACCAAGGGATATCAGCAATGTTGGCCGTGTCTGCCGTACCGACAAGGGTATCGGCGCCGCGGAACGCGGCCGTAAGCCCTGTATCCGGACGGACGTAATCCCGCCCCAACTTGCAGGACGAAGCTAATAAACAGCCGATGATCGCAACTAAACCTGTTTGCCGGATGGACTTCATCATTAATCTTCTTCTTTTATGGTCAACTTATTTTTTACGAGCTCATCGAGATGTTTGAACACAACGTACAACACGGGAATGATAACTATCCCCAGTGTGGCACCGATGAGCATCCCCCCCGCGGCGCCGAAACTGATGGAGTGGTTGCCCTGCGCGGAGGGGCCTACCGTCCACATCAACGGAATGAGGCCCGCCACGAAGGCCAGTGAGGTCATGAGAATGGGCCTAAGCCGCATACGCGCCCCTTCAATGGCTGATTCGTAGATGCGCAACCCAGCCCGTCGTTGCTGGACGGCAAACTCAACAATGAGGATGGCATTTTTAGCCAGCAGGCCTATCAACATGATAAGGCCGACTTGTACATAAATGTTATTTTCCAAACCCACCAGGTTGATGGCCGAGTACACGCCGATTAGCCCTACAGGCACGGACAGCATGACCGCCAGCGGGAGAATGTAGCTCTCGTACTGGGCTGCTAACAGGAAGTAGACGAAAACAATGCTCAATGCAAAAATCAGGGCCGTTTCATTGCCTGATTGGCGCTCTTCCAGGCTCATGCCGGTCCATTCATAGCTGTAATTGCCGGGCAGGGAGGCAGCGGCGACTTCTTCCATTGCGGCCATGGCTTCCCCCGTGCTGTAGCCATCTGACGGTATGGCGTTGATGGCGATGGCATTATATAAGTTGTACCGGTTTACAATTTCGGGGCCCATGACTTTCTTCAATCTGACAATGGTGTTGACAGGCACCATTTCGCCATTGTCGTTGCGCACAAAGATGGATTTAAAGGACTCCGGATCGGCACGGTATTCAAAATCGGCTTGCATGAATAGGCGATATTGCCGGCCGAAGCGGTTGAAATCGCTCACGGTGACGCGGCCGTAATAGCCTTGTATGGTGCGCATCATGTCATTGATGCTCACGCCCAAGGCCTTCGCCTTTACCGGATCGACTTCCAGCAGGTATTGGGGGAAGTTTGCATTGAACGTCGTATAGGCCGAGGCAATCTCGGGCCGCTTTTCGAGCTCGCGCATGAAGGTGTCTGCTACCATGCCAAAATCCCACATGGAGCCGCCCATCCGGTCTTGCAATACAAATTCGAGGCCCGAGAAGTCGCCGAATCCTTGTATGGTAGGCCTTGGGAAAACACTGAACGACGCTTCTGTAACCTGTGCGAGATCGTTTCGTATGGTATCCATTATCGCATCAATGTTGCGGATAGCTCCCCGCTCTTTGATGGGTTTTAAATTGATGTAGCCGACGGCAAAGGCGGAGCTTGCACTGGCGTCTATGGCATTGTATCCGGATACAGTGGTCATGCCTTCGATGGCTTCGCGCTTTTTCAGGATGCTGTCAGCTTTGGCAAGGGCAACGGTGGTGCGGGCGAGCGATGCTCCCGGTGGCATGGATAGCGAGTAGGTAATGAAGCTATCATCTTCGGTGGGTATAAAGCTCGATGGTGTCCTGTTCATCAGCCAAATACCGATGGCGGTCACAATCGCCAGCCCGCCAAAGGCGAGTGCTTTCCGCTGGATTAAGAAACGCAGCGAGCCGATGTATTTGTTGGTAAGGGTAGCGAAGGCGGTATTAAATGCTTCGAAAAAACGGGAAGCCAGCTTGCCGGCTTTATTGCCTTTTTTCGGTGTGCTATCGGCTACCGAGGGGTGCCGCGCGGGCCTCTTGAGCAGCAGCGCGCATAACGCAGGCGTGAGGGTCAATGCATTCAGTGCGGAGATCAGTATCGCTGTAGCCAGCGTGTAGGCGAACTGCTGGAAAAAGACCCCCGAGGGCCCGCCCATGAACCCTACCGGGAAAAAGACGGCCACCATGACCAAGGTAATGGACACGATGGCGCTCGTAATCTCTCCCATGGTCGCTAGCGTGGCCTTCCGTGGCCCAAGGGTCGTTGCATGCATTTTCTGGTGCACGGCCTCCACGACGACGATGGCATCATCCACGACGATCCCAATCGCCAGCACGAGGGCGAACATCGTAAGCACATTGATGGAAAACCCGAAAAGCTGCAGGAAGAAAAAGGTGCCCACCAGTGACACCGGAATCGCTATGGCGGGGATAAGCGTAGAGCGGAAGTCCTGCAAAAAGATAAAAACAATGATAAACACCAAGATGAACGCCTCAAAAATCGTATGCTGTACCTGGCTAATGGATTCATCAATCTGCTCACGCACGCTATACGAAATTTCGTATTGGATACCTTCCGGGAAATCACGGGACAGCCGCTCGAGCACGTCCCGTATTTGGATGTCAATATCGCGGGCGTTGGAGCCGCTGGTCTGAAGGATATTCAGGGTAAGCCCCGGATAACCGTTGACTTTATTGTCACTGCCGAGGTTGGTGGCCCCCAGTTCGGTACGGGCGATGTCTTTCAGGTAAAGGACGGAACCATCCTCGTTGGTTTTTATCACGATTTGTTCGAACTCCTCGGGCAGGGTGAACCTTCCCTTGTGCCGCAGGATCGTTTCGAAGGCTTCGTTGGAGGTTTCTCCGAATCTCCCCGGGGCGATTTCAAAATTCTGGTCGCGGATGGCTTGCTGCACATCCTGCGGAACCAAGCCGTATACCGCCATTTTTTCTGGATTCAACCAGGTTCGGATGGAGTAATCACGCGCCCCTACACGCCTCACTTCGCCTACGCCATCCACACGGGCGAGTTCGCGCATGAGGTTTATCTGCGCGTAGGCTTGCAGGAACGTCTCGTCATATATGGTATCCGGATGGTTGCTGAAAATATTGATGGTCATGATTATCCCGCTTTGGCGGGGTTCTACCGTGATGCCGGATTCGATAACCTCCGGAGGGATACGGGAGTTGGCCTTTGAAACACGGGTCTGCACGTTTACCGACGCTTGGTCGGGGTCGGTGCCGGTCTTGAAAAACACCGTAATGTTTCCTGAACCGGAATTGGTGGCCGACGAACGGATGTACGTCATGTTTGGCACACCATTTATTGCCTCTTCGATGGGCAAGAGCACGGCCCCTGCCACCGTTTCGGCGTTTGCGCCGGGATAGGACGTGGATACGGTGACACTCGGCGGAGCGATTTCCGGAAAGCGGGTGATGGGCAGCTGCCACATGGACACCAGCCCGAGGATAACCAACAGGATGGAAATAACTGTCGCCAGTACGGGTCTATTGATGAATGTCTTGAGCATTTATTCGTTTTTAGTTGTCAAAGTTTACCAAGGACAAGCATGCACTTGCCTTGTCTTGAAGCGTTAAACATAATGGTTGCCTGCAAACGTGTTATTCCGCGGCGGACGCGGGAACGTTGAGCGGTTTGATTTCCATGCCATTGGAGAGCTTGTCCAAGCCGGAAAGCACAATGCGGTCGCCGGGCTTGACGCCAGCCTTCACGATGTACGCATTGCCGCTCTTTCCGGCCACTTGGATGGCTTGTTGCTTCACTTTGTTGTCGGCAGAGAGGGTATAAACAAAAATCTTATCCTGCAATTCAGTGGTTGCTACCTGGGGGACGGTCAGCACGCCGCGTTCGTACTCCTCCATCTTGAGTGTACCGGTATTGCCCGAACGAAGGATATTGTCTTTGTTCGGGAAGGTCGCCCGCAAACTGATGGCTCCGGTTGTACGGTTTACCTGGCCGTTGATGGCGTCTACCACCCCTTTTTCGGGGTACGCTGTCCCGTCTGCCATGATTAGCGACACGTTTGGAATGATCTGGGCCGTATCAGCGGAATGCACCTTGGCCGAATCGCGTTTTCCATACTTTTTGCGGAAATAGAGAAAATCGGACTCGCTCATGGCAAAATAGACATATACTTCGCTGATATCGGAGAGCTCGGTCAGCGCATCGCTCTTGCCTACCAGGTTGCCTATTCGCTTGGGGATGCGGCCAATGAAACCGCTTACCGGTGCTTTGATGGTCGTAAACTCCAAGTTGATGCGGGCACTGGCTACGGCAGCAGAAGCTTGTGCAAGCGAAGCTTTTGCCACGTCGTAGTCCGACATGGCGGTGCGCAGGCGCACATCGGAGATAACGTCATTTTCAACTAACGGCTTCAGCCGGTCGACTTCCAGTTTGGCATTTTCCAGCTTTGCTTTTTCGACATTTTCGTTGGCCAGGGCATTGTTCAGCTCTTCCTGATAAGGCTGGGGATTGATCTTGAAAAGTTTTTGGCCTTCCTTTACAAATGCGCCTTCATCCACATAAATTTCCTCCAAAATACCCTCAACCTGTGGACGTATCTCCACATTTACCTTGCCTTCTATCGTCCCCAAATAGTCCTTTACCGTGCTGGCTGTAGTGGTGTCGATACGTTGTACCGGCAGTGCAATGGCGTTGTTTTCGCTGCTGTTGGTTTTGGATGATCCCGTGGAACAGCTAAACATAAAAAACAGGGCGATTCCTGATAAAATGGTGATTATAAGTGTTTTCGTGTTTAATCTGACGGAAGTGTTCATACGTTTTTATTTAAGTGTCGTCGTATCTGTTGTTGTGTATTGCTATCTGTGTAAGTCCTGCGGTTTTGATCGCATAGGGTTACTTAATAAATTTCAGAATGCATGCCAAAGTGGCTGTGGAAAACATTTGCTCTACATCCGTGTTTATGATTCCAAATGGAATTGGTTTACACCATACACCGGGAACAGACGCCGATAATCGTCGCTGCTATCCACGAAGGGCACCGGCTTGCACTGCCCTTGCTGGAATACATGCACCTGCAAGAGCATGAGCGGTTCAGGGAAGAAGATCCGTATACCGGCGATATGGCCAACCTACCGGTCAGCCGGATTGTCGTGGAGACCTCCAGGTTTCAGACCGACTTGAATCGCAGGCGGGAGCTGGCAGTGTACCGTAAGCCGGAAGATGCGTGGGGACTGACCGTTTGGAAGCCGGCCTTGCCCGAGATCATGGTGGCACAACTGCTCGAAGGTTATGATCAATTCTATGCCGACGTGGCTGAGCTGATACAATGGACGATAGCCCTGTTTGGCAAATTCGTGATGCTGGATATCCATAGCTATAATCACCGCCGTGAGCATCCACTGAAGGCGGCGCACATCGGCGACCATCCCGAGATCAATATCGGGACGGGGCATAACCGGGACAAATGGAAGCCGTTGGGCCATTGCATGACCCGGTTCCTTTCGCACCACCACATCTTAGGCCGGTTTCCGGATGTGAGGGAAAATGTCAAATTTAAGGGTGGGGCTTTTGCCGAATGGATTAACCATAATTTCGGCGAGTACGGTTGCGTGCTGTCTCTGGAATTCAAAAAAACATTTATGGATGAATGGACAGGCCGGCTAGATCGGAAGCATTTTAACGACATCAGATCGATGCTGAAGGGGACGATTCCGTTTCTGCTCGACTTATTGGATACGCCAGCTAAATCTACCTATCCGAATGGCTACTGACACGAAAAAAACCATCCAACATATTGTGGATAAGCTCAAAAAGGGAAAGCCGCTGCATGTCCGTTTACCTTGCGAGGGTGAGCTTCATATGGACAGACCCGTTCCCTACCTGCTGATTTACCGTATCCCGCCCGATGGGGAAGACGCGTTTACGTCGACCTTGGGAAAAACGGAGTCTGCCTACCTGGTGGCCCCGGATACACCGGAATGTAACGTAACCCCGATTATTCGAGCTATCGCTAACGCGATGGCTGATAAATTCGGCGGATTTATGCTCCTTGAAGTATGGCTGTCAACCCGTGTGGAGACGGCATCGTTCACCGTCCATGTTTGCCAAAAAAGCGCGTTGGCTGTCGCCGAGAAGCTGCAATTCGAACTGCGCCATCTTCAGCTGTTTCAGACCCCGGAAATTGCCGTAGGGCTGGAGAAGCGGAAAAAGGTGCCTGCTCCGGCGTATTACCGCGAGATTTTTAATCTCGAAGAGGCACGGAAAAGCGAAATCATTCTCGTGGGATTGGAGATCGCCCCTTTTTATATCAACCAGCAAACCGGTGCGCCTTATCCGCTATTTCTTCGGGAGTTGCGCGAAAGCTTCGGCAAAGCGCTACGCAAGAGCTTTTTTGAATTTATCCGCATGAAAACCTCGTACAGTGCGGCTCATTTCGAAATGCTGGGCACCACAGAACTGGACGAAGTCGTATGGAAAGTGGATGAAAAGCTGGCGGAATATAGCAATCTGTTCGATTTTTTGTTGCTGGTGACACCGATTAACGCCCAGGAGGCCTGGGAGAGCTTTTTGAAAAGCAAATACCGGAAAAATCCGGTATTTCACTATAGGCCTATGCCCATTGACCCCGAACTTATCAAGCGGAAGCTGTACAACCTACCGATCGAGGAAATCATGGACCCGACGATGGCCTATCTCTTCCGGGACAAACGCAAAGAAATCGACAGGATGCTCAATATGCTCAGCGACAGGGAAAAGCCTGATTTCCTCTACAGCAGCCAGCAGGTTTTTGGCAATGTCGAGGAAAACCTGCTTGACATCGCCAGCGCAATATTAGTGGCCTCTGAACCCCAGCGCCCACCTGTAGCGAGCGACATGCTGGATGCGCGCGCGTTTGCCAAATTAGCAAAAGGCGAATTGGAATACCTGAAGCAACAGTATCATCCGGTATCCACCGCTGTGCGTGTCAGGGATGATGTGGAGGGCGTCATGGTATCCCGCGGCACGCTGAACATCGGCTCCCGCTACCGGATATCCAAGGACCGGGCGTTTTCGTTGCTTCAGCACGAAGTGGGTACGCATGTGACCACCTACTACAATGGTATGGCACAACCGTTTAAACTATTTTACCTGGGCGTGCCGGGCTATGAACAACTTCAGGAGGGGCTTGCCGTGCTCAGTGAATACATGACCGGCGGGCTGACCAACCAACGGATGCGCACGCTTGCCGCACGCGTCGTAGCCGTCCACCACATGCTGGCAGGAAACGCCTTCGCGGAGACCTTTGCGCTTCTGGTGGAGAAGTATGCCTTTAAGCCCGAAAACGCATTTTACATTACCATGCGTGTGTACCGCGGAGGCGGGCTGACCAAAGATGCGGTTTACCTCAAAGGATTGCTCAATGTGATCGAATATGTCAAAGAAGGAAAGGACATCTCGCGGTTATTGGTGGGTAAAATAAGGCAAGACTACCTGCCTATTATTGAAGAACTCATGCATAGGCGGTTGTTGAAACCGCTGCCCTTGCGGCCGAAATTTCTGGAAAAACCGTACATCAACAAAATCAAGGAGATAAAAAATGGGGGCGGCGTGTTTAAGATGATTGGGTAGGAAGTAAAAATCAAAATATACTATATGACCATTCTATTTGTCGTCAATCAGGTACGTAAAGAGTCGCCGGGCTATACCACTACGGCACTGGCACTTGAGGCCCATCGTAGGGGCCATACGGTCTACTACGTAGGCATCGGAGATTTAGTTTATCTTTCTGACGGGCGTGTGGGCGCGCACTGCCGCAAGGCGCCGAACCGTGAGTTTCGGTCGTTGCGTACCTTTCTGGAAGCATTGATCGAGGAGGATAAGCAATTGACGAGCTCGTCAGAATGGGATGTCATGTGGTTACGCAATGACCCGGCTGCAGACATGGAAAAGCGGCCGTGGGCACAGGATGCCGGCGTATTATTTGGTCAGCTGGCCAGCAAGCAGGGGGTCTTGGTGCTTAATCATCCGGATGGGCTGGTGAAGGCATCCAACAAAATTTACCTGCAGTACTTTCCCGAATCTGTGCGGCCGCAAACGGTCGTTACACGCAACATGGATGACGTGGAGGCATTTTACCGCGCCCAAAATCACCGGATCATCCTGAAACCGCTGAAAGGATCCGGCGGAAAGAACGTCTTCCTGTTGGACAAGAAGGATGACAAGAACCGTAAGCAGATTGTCGAAGCTATCTGCCGGGACGGCTTTGCCATCGCGCAGGAATACCTGCCTGCGGCAAAGAAGGGGGATACCCGGCTATTTTTGATGGACGGAAGGCCCTTGATGAAGGCAGATAAAGTGGCCGCGATTCAACGTATACAACAGGCGGGCGAAATCCGCAGCAATATACACCAGGGCGCCCGGGCAAAAGGGGCAACCATGACCAAGGGCATGAAGACGATTATCGAAGCCGTGGGACCGCTGTTGAGGGAAGACGGTATGTTTTTGGTGGGGTTGGATATTGTTGGTGATAAACTAATGGAAATCAATGTGTTCAGTCCGGGAGGGCTTATTCATGCCAGCGAATTCCATCAGGTGGATTTCATGGAAGAAGTCATCATTGCAGTTGAGCAAAAAGTAGCGAATCTCAAGGGGAATCCGTAAGTTTGGTCTGGCATTCGCTTGTTGGGCCGTTTATGACGCAAACGCTTCATCAGATAGGGACTTTCATTTATCAGTGGTATTGGTTGCCGCTCCTTTTGGTATACCTCGCCATTATGGTGACCATCCTGATTGAAAACCGTAATCCATCAAAAACCATTGCATGGATTATGGTGATTGTTTTCTTGCCGGTCATCGGTATCGCAATTTATTATTTTTTCGGGCAGAAGTTTAAGAAAGTCCAAACGTTCAGAAGCCAGAATCAGGAAAGGCATATCCGGTTGTTAAGGGTTTGGGATAGACTGAATCCCATCATGGACGACAATATCCAAACGCTGAAACAAGCTATCGGCCCGCTTAGCCGGGTGTTTACTTTTCTGAAAAACCAACGAATTGCGCCGCCATCGTTGTACAATCAGGTGGCCCTGCTGGTCAATGGGGAGCAGAAATTTCCTGAACTTATCGATGCGATCCGCAAAGCGCAGCATCACATTCACCTGGAATATTATATTTTTGATTGCGATGATATCGGGAATGCTATTCTATCCCTGCTTGAGCAAAAGGCATCGGCGGGCGTCATCGTGCGGATGGTGGTGGATGCTTTCGGATCGCCGAAGCTCCGCCGGCGGCAGAAGCGCTTTGCCGAAATGGGGATCCAATTTGTCCCGTTTATGCCGGTCGGCTTTGCTTCCTTGGCCGATAGCAATTACCGGAACCATCGTAAAATAGCCATCATGGATGGCCATACGGCATTCGTAGGCGGTATCAACATCAGTGACCGGTATATCAATAACGGTAAACATACCTTGTTTTGGCGGGATACCGCCGTGAAGATTCAGGGCGAGGCGGTAAACATGTTGCAGACCCAGTTTTGGATGAATTGGCACCTGGCCGGTGGGGAGGCGTTCCGTCTTCGCGACGGGTATTTTCATACAGCGCCGATACGCCCGTTTGGCCGGGCCGCAGTGACCTTTGCGTTCAGCGACCCGGGTTCGGTGGGGCCATTCAATATGGAGGCCATGTTGATCGGGATAGCGGAGGCGGAAGTATCCATCCAGCTGTGCACGCCTTATTTTATACCGAGTGACGAGCTGAGCACCGCCCTGAAATTGGCCGCAGCCTCGGGGGTGAAGGTTGAGCTGATGTTGCCGAGTCAGTCGGATACGTTTATCGTGCAGCATGCATCGTTTTCCTTCCTGAAACCGTTGCTGGAACGGGGAGTATCCGTATACCTCTATGAAAAGGGATTGCTGCATGCCAAAACCATCTGTATTGATGGTAAGCTTGCTTACGTCGGTACCGTAAACCTTGATATACGTAGCTTCTATATCAATTTTGAGGTGAGTGCCATCGTGAGCGATGACGTGCTGTGCCAGCAGTTGCAAGCTCAATTTGAGGCGGATAAATTGGATAGCACCTGCATCACCATAGGTGATTGGCGCAAACGCCCGCGTTGGAAGCGCGGCCTCGATTCGGTATGCCGGTTATTGGCTCCCTTGCTTTGACAAATGTTAAAATTATGCTATCGTTTGGCAGAAGCAACCGAAAAAAGATATCTTAGCCGCTGATTGATTCTAAACAGGATGGGAATGAACCGTATCATTAAATTGTTTTTTATTTCGCTTTTTATCTACAGTAACACCATACCCGTATTCGCCCAGCAAGATAGTCTCAGCATCAATACCGTTGTCGAGAAAACCCAGAAGTTGCTCGAAGGGTATCCGATAGAAAAGGTGCATGTCCATTTCGATAAGCCTTATTACGCAGTAGGGGACACCGTATGGTTCAAAACCTACCTTGCCAGCAACATGTACAACTACGACCTCAGCAAAGTGGTGTATCTTGAGGTCATGAACGGAAAGGACTCCTTGATGCAAACCTTGCGCATTCCACTGAAGGATAATGCAGGGGACGGCCACCTGGTGCTGGATCAGGAATGGTATACGCAGGGCAATTACCGATTCAGGGCCTATACGAAATGGATGGTGAACTTTGACCCGGCTTACTTCTTCAATAAAATTGTGCCGATAGGCGACGTGCTGAACAACAACCTGCATCATACCGTCACCTTCAACGACGTCAGCAAAGGCAAAAATGCCCGTGCCCAAGCCGTTATCCAGTTTAAGGACCGGGAAGGTAAACCCTTGGGCAACCGGAAACTTACATGGGCCGCTGTATCGGGATGGGAGCCGATTGACAATGGTAAAGGACAGACCGATGCAGTCGGCAACGTTATCATCAATATCAACGGGAAGGATAGGGAGCTGCTGAGAAAAAGTAACCTGCATGTCTCTGTCGAATCGGGGGGCAGCGCTGCCCCGATGATTGGTTCGTTTCCCCTGCAGGCCGCATTGTGGGATGCCGACGTGCAGTTTTTTCCGGAAGGTGGCGATTTTATTGCGGGATTGGCAAAGAAAGTAGCGTTCAAAGCCATTGGAAGTGACGGGCGGGGACTCGCTGTGAAAGGAACAATCGTAGACCAGAACGGCGTGGAACAGGCATCCATCGCCGATATCCATAAAGGGATGGGCGTTTTTACCATGATCCCGGAAGCGGGAAACGCGTATACGGCCAACCTGACGTTTGAAAATGGCGAAACACGCAGCTACCCGTTGCCCGCAGTGGTTGACCAGGGAATCAACGTGACGGTGCTGAAGTCGGATACTGCCCAATTGCAGCTTGCTCTCGTTGCCAACGATCGTTTTTTTGCGGCCAATAAGGGAAAAGTCTTTTACTTGATTGCCCAGGCCAACGGCATTCTTTGCTATGCGGCTCAGGCTGCGCTGCGCAACGATGCCATACTGGTGAACCTGCCTAAAGAGCGCTTCCCGACCGGTGTTGCCCAGCTCACCCTCTTCACGTCATCCGGCAGGCCGGTGAGTGAACGATTGGTGTTTGTCGAAAACATCAAACCGCTGGATATTGCCATCAGCAGTGACCAAAAAGAGTATTCGGCCAAACAGCCGGTCAAGCTGGTTTTAACTGTAAGCAACAACGATACGGTTACCGCAGGTAGTTATTCGGTGGCGGTGGTCGACGAAACGAAAGTGCCTTATGACGAAAATAAGGAAACCACCATACTCAGCAACCTGTTGCTTACGTCCGATCTTAAGGGCTACGTAGAGGAACCCAATTTTTATTTCAATCAGCCGGATGAGCGTAAACGTGAAGCGCTGGATGCCCTGCTATTGACGCAAGGGTACCGCCGGTTTTCATACAACGATGTCTTGGCAGATAATTATCCGCAAGTACATTTTCTGCCCGAACAGGGCATCGAGCTATCCGGCGTATTGCGGCTCAACAACGGAAAGCCGGTGGCTAATGGCGGATTGTTGCTCTCCATCCCCGATATCAGTTTCCGTAAAGATACGTATACCGATGAAAACGGACGGTTCGTTTTCAGGGATTTGGTATTTACCGATTCATCACGTGTAACCATCAATGCGCGCGGTAATGATGATTACCGGAATATGGTTATCAATGTTGATCCAACGCAATTTCCGGCCATCGATACGACAGCCTATCGTACAAACGATGCATTGAACATCGACAACATGCTGACGGCCTATCTCGATAACAGCCGCAATGAGTACCGGACGTCGATCTTACTGGAAGAAGTAGAGGTGACGGCCTCTGCACGCCCTGCTTTTTCGCACAAGGAGTATCCCGCTATCTCAGGGCTCGGCATGGCGGACCATCAGATTAGTGCAGACCGGCTCAAAGGTTGCAACAACCTGTTGATGTGCTTGCAGACGGCACTTACCGGAATTACCTATGACTCACAACGCCAGCTATTCTACATCACCCGCGATTACAATGCCGGAGGCCGTATACCGGTGCAGTTTTTTGTGAATGGTATGGCGATGGATGTTCCGGCGCTGAACGGGATCATGCCCTCGGAGGTCGAAGGGATTGAAATCTTCCTGCGGGATGAGCTGGGAACGGTAAGCCGGATGTACCAGAACAACGGGGTGGTATCCATCTACACGACCAAAAAGCAGGAAAAGGGCCCCCGGATGTCACTTAGTCAAATCGAAAGCTTACTGCCTAAAAGCAACATCATCGACCTTACACCGCTTGGTTATGTCAAAGAACGGAAATTCTATGCACCGAAGTATGATACCCCCGAACGGCGCGCCGTCAACGATATCCGCTCAACGGTTTACTGGAATCCGGACGTGGTAACGGGCGAGGATGGGCGAGCTCAGCTCGACTTCTATAATGCAGATGGTAAAGGAAGCTATCGCGTGGTTGTGGAGGGAGTCGATTCTTTGGGTAACATTGGGCGGGCAATCTACCGCTATACGGTGAAGTGACCGGGCATGCGGGTTGCAGAAGTGTATCATCCTTCCGGATCGGTCGGCACTTGGGGAGGCGCTATTGGTTCGTCTTCGACCTCTTCTTCTTTCAATACGACCTTCACGGCGTAGGAAGATGGCCATACCCCTTTGCCGTATCGCAGCGCATATACCTTGGTGAACTCAGCGCCGAAATAAAGAATAGCCGCCGAATAGTATATCCAGAGCAACAAGATGATGATTGCTCCGGCCGCGCCGTAAGCTGATGCAGGCGCACTGTACTGCATATATAGGGCAATAAGATACCGGCCAAGCATAAAAAGCGCAGCAGTGAAGATAGCCCCCCCGACGGCATCGCGAAAACGCATGCGGGCATCAGGCAAAAACCGGAAAATAAAGGCGAACAGTGCCGTAATAACCAGAAAGGTAAGTCCAATGTTGACCCATTCGACGACGTAAACGGAAATGTCCGGCAGGTATTGGGTGATCTGCGAACTGAGCGCCAAAATAATGCCGTTTGCGATTAACGATACTATCAACAGGAAACCGAGGCCGAGCACCATGGAAAAGGAGATGGCACGGTTAAGCAGCATCTTGAGCCAACCCTTTTTGGGTTTGGGCCGGACCCCCCATATCCGGTTGAGCGAATCTTGTATCTCCACGAAGATGGTCGTAGACCCGATGATGAGCGTGCCTATACCGATGGCTATGCCAATGCCCGACTTATTGGATAAATTGATGTTTTGGATGATCTGCTGGATTTGAGCGGCGGTTTCCGGCCCGAATATACTGGCAAATTCCTCAAACACTTCAGTCCGTGCGTCCTGCTCACCCGATAGTACTTCGCCATATAAAAAACCGACCAACCAGATGACAATAAGCAGCAGCGGCGCTATCGAAAAGATGGTGTAATAGGCTAAGGATGCGCTCATCTTCATGGCGCTGTCTTTGGAAAATTCGGAAAAGGTGTTGCCGAGCAAGCCGAAGATTTCCTTGTAAAATGATTTTTTAAACAATTTCATCATGCAATCCTGAATACTTCCAATAACAACAAAACGGCACCTATTGATTTGCAACAAAGCGAATGTACGCTTTTTGTTGCAAATGCTATTGTTTCGGGGAGCGCGGCAACGTTCAGGTTTCACGCCATTTATGATGTTTCCGGCGGTAAGCTTTTTGACTGGAACGCTTGCCCCGCTCACGCTCCTAGGCCAAAAAGCTTACCGCCGGAAACCAACGGAAAGTTGGTACACCATTATTCCTGATAGATGGCCGTGATCTCCTTTTCGTAATGCTGCAGAATCACTTTTCGTTTCAGGCTCAGTTTTGGCGTCAGTTCGCCAGCTTGAATGGTCCACTCGGTTGCCAGCAAGGCAAACTTTTTTACCTTCTCCCATTGGCCGAAGCCTCGGTTCAGCCGATCGATTTCTCGCTGGTATTTGTCGATGACCTCCGGCTTTTTGACTACTTCTTCCCTCGAATCGAAGGGAATACCCTTGATGTCGCACCAGTTTTTGAGTACATCGAATGCCGGGACAATGAGCGCCGCCGGAAATTTATGGTTTTCGCCGATAACCATCACCTGCGCGATGAACGTCGATTCCATGTATTTGTTTTCGAGTGCTTGGGGAGCCACATATTTTCCCCCGGCAGTTTTGAACATTTCCTTTTTACGGTCGGTGATTCGTAGAAAACCATCGGCGTCCAGTTCGCCGATATCGCCCGTATGGAAATAGCCTTCGGAATCAATGGCTTCGGCGGTGGCACCGTCATTTTTGTAATACCCCGTAAAAATGCTGGGGCCTTTGCATAATATTTCGCCGTCGGGCGCGATCTTGACATCCACATGCTGGAGTACCTTGCCTACTGTTCCGAATTTGACGCCGTCTTCTTCCAAATTGTTTACGGCAATGACAGGCGATGTCTCGGTGAGACCGTAACCTTCAAGTACGGGTATGCCTGCAGCCCAAAATACCCGCGCCAACCGTGGTTGAAGGGCGGCTCCTCCTGATACGATGAGCTTGATGTTGCCACCGAGTGCGGCCTGCCATTTGCTGAACACCAACTTGCGGGCGATGGCCAACTTGAAATTAAACCAGGCACTGTTTTGACCTGGTTCCTTATTGGCGAGCCCTGTCTGGAGTGCCCAAAAGAACAGCTGTTTTTTTATTCCGCTAAGTTCCTTTCCTTTGGATACAATGCGATCATATACTTTCTCCAGCACCCTGGGTACCGTGGTGAACCCGTCTGGCTTGACTTCATTGATGTCTGCCACAATGGTGTCCAGGCTTTCCGCATAATGGATTTCAATACCTTTTGCAAAGTATAAATAGACGACCATACGCTCGAAAATATGACAGAGCGGGAGAAAACTAAGCGCTTTTTTGAAGTAGTCGGGAAGCAGGTGATAACAGTCATAGACATTCGTCAGCACGTTTTTATGTGAAAGACACACACCTTTTGGCTTGCCCGTGGTACCTGATGTATAAAGGAGGGTAAGCAGGTCTTCGCCATCGACTGCATCGCGGTAAATGGTGAGATCGACGTCGTGTTGTTCGCCGGCTTCGACCAGGCGTTGCCACGAAGGCACGCCCGCTACAGGGTCAAAGGCGTAGGTGGGGATTTCCAGGCTGTTGGTTTGCAAAGCGGCCTTTATTTTGCTGTAAAGCTCACTGTTGCTGACGATAATCATTTTTACATCGGCGTCATTGATGATGAACGACAGGTCCTGATCGGACAATGTCGGGTACAGCGGTACCGTGGCAGCGCCAAGCTGATTGATAGCGAAATCACAGAAATTCCATTCGGGCCGATTGGCCGACATCAGCGCAATTTTGTCTCCTTTGCCAATCCCTTTGGCCAGCAACCCTTTGCTCAGGTTGTTTACGATAGCCACAAATTCGTTTGTCGCATAGTTTGTCCACTTGCCGTGTGCTTTTCCGGCAACCATTACTGGCTTGGCGAAGTGCGTCTCGTAGTGTGTCAGAATGTCAAAAATACGCGTTGGAGAAGCCATAAATTTGTTCTATTGGTTTATAATACTTCCTATGCAGTACCGCAGTAGTGCATCTAAAGTTAACAAAAAATTGGTAAAACTGTTGCCTTTAATAAATATCGGCTAAACATCCAGGCGGCTGCTCCGGCCGACGGGAAGTTGGCATTTGTTTTGTGCGGATAGCGGCATGGAAAGAAAACGGACAACCTTATTCCTGGTCATCATCACCCTCATGATCGCCGGCCAGCAGTCCTTGGCGCAAGAAGATATCACATACCAGCGAGCCATCGGCGGACGATTTGGGGTGGCGAACGGAATCACTTACAAACATTTTCTAACCGATAGCTACGCGATAGACGGTATCGTCAATTTTCAGGGAAATCGCAGCTTTACCATTTTCAAACTGCTGGGCTTATTCGAAGTTCACCAGCCGCTGACCGTTGCCGACATCACCGGACTGCAATGGTATTATGGTTTCGGTGGCGGCTTGGGCAGCTACCGCTATAAAGATACCGATGAAAGCGGAATGGCCTGGAGTTTCGATGGGGTTATCGGCCTGGATTATAAGCTATCCACAGCGCCCATCAACCTGTCGCTGGATTGGAAACCGACCATGGAGCTGACACCCGAAACGGGTGTGCGGTTTGACGGTATTGGCCTGTCTGTACGGTTTTCGTTTTGATGTTCAGCCGCCAATCATTCCAACGAAAGCCAGATTTTTCCTAAACGTGCTTGCTCAGGCGTAGCGTTTTGCAGTGGAACAATGCTGAACGCACCTTTCGTATCTCTTCCAAGCACGACGTTGAGTTCGCGTATTTTTCCGTCTCTGGCAACCATGATGTTGAGCGTATCGCCGATGGCTGCTGTTTGCATGACGCGGTTTAATTCCCTGCCGTTGACGTCCAGACGTTCGCCATTGATGGCGATGAGCTCATCCCGCACATTAATGCCGCCGTTCCATGCGCCGGTGCCACGGCTCACGCCGGTGACGATAATGCGGCCGTCACTTGCCGTGGTTGTCATGCCCAAATCCGGCAATTCCCGGCCTTTGTTGTAGTCAACCAATTCGTATCCGACGGCATTGAGATAGTGGTTATAGTCTAATGGCTCTACGGTGTGTGCCGCATGGAACAGCTCGTCAACCGATACGCCGGTGACCCGTTCAATTAATGCTTGGAACTCGTGCTCTTCAAAACCACGTTTTTTCTTGACGTAAAATTCTTCATATGCCGCTTTCAATACATCATCCAAGCGCTGCTGTCCCTGCGTGGCCGCCAGAATCTTCAAATCGAGCATCATGGCTAGCAACGCACCTTTGTTGTAATAAGAAACACTGGTGTTTGCCGAATTTTCATCGGGGCGGTAATATTTGATCCAGGCGTCGAAGCTCGCTAATGCCACTGGCTGAAGGCGATTGCCGGCACGGTTTTCTACGGTATTGACGTCGTTGGCCAACGCCTGTAAGTAGCTGCTCTCATTTAGAAAGCCGCAACGGCGGAGCAGGAGGTTGTCGAAATAGGCCGTAAAGCCTTCCATAATCCACAAGGCGGTGGTGTAATTCTCTGCATCGTAGTTGAACGGGCCAAGCTCGATGGGACGGAGCCTTTTGACATGCCAGAGGTGAAAGTACTCGTGGGCCACAAGCCCTAAAAAGCTTAGATAGGAGCGCTCGTTTTGGTAGCCATTACGGCTTGCCCCCAGCACCGTTGAATTGAGGTGCTCAAGCCCGCCGCCGCCAGACTGGTAATTGTGTACAATGAAAACGTAGCGTTTGTTGGGATTCACGCCGAATATGCGGGTGGCTTCTTCCACAATCTTAGCGCCGTCTTTTTTCAGCCGTTCGCGATCGTAGTTTCCGCCGCCGACCATCGCGATTTCATGAAGCACCCCTGCGGCCTCAAAGGTAAAAACGTCCTGGTTCCCGATTTCGATAGGCGAATCGAACAAGATATCAAAATCAGCCGCATGGTAGGTATTGGGACGGCCACTTACCGGTTCCAGGCCGGTGGAAATTTTGCTCCATGACGGATGCGGGATAATCGTGACGTCCACGGGATGGTTAATCATCCCATCTACATACATAAAGGTAGCGGCGGGCGACAAAAATGCATGGGCATCGTCAATAAAGTTGGTCCGTACAGATACTTCGAAGCCGTAGACGCGATAGTTGACCACCACCTGGCTGCGTTTGTCGGAAGAAATGCGCCAGGTGTTTTTGTTAATTTTGGTGACGGGCAGCTGGGCGCCGTTTTCATCGCAGGCCTCAAAGCTTTCCACATTTTTCGAATATTCACGGACCAAGTAAGAACCCGGCGTCCATACCGGCATTTTCACATCGACGTAATCCTTGCGGATATCCGAAATTTCCATCTTGATTTCGGCATAGTGAGCTTGGGGTTCGCTGAAGGAGACTTCAAAGTGAATGCGCGGTGCGGCGAATGTCGAGGTAATAACGGTAGTCATAAGGAGGCAAAGCTTGGTGCAGAGTTGTTTCATGGTCACGTAATTTGGGAGTGCAAAGTTAGCTAAAATGGCTATGGCATGCAATTTCATTTTCGCTGGCTGTCTTCTCTCACTATCGTGGTGGCGTTGGCCTGTGCGGTAGGCATAATAAGCATATCGTTGATGTTGACATGGTCGGGCCTGGACGCGGCAAACCATACCGCCTCGGCAATGTCGTTGGCTATGAGGGGCGCTACATTTTGGTATACGGCGGCAGCACGCTCGCTGTCGCCTTTGAAGCGTACCGTCGAAAACTCGGTCTCGACCATGCCCGGATGGATGGCCGTCACTTTTATATGTTGATGGAGCAGGTCGATGCGCATTCCTTTCGTGAGGGCGTCCACGGCATGTTTGGTGGCACAGTATACGTTGCCATTGGGATAGACTTCCTTGCCGGCTATGGATCCGATGTTGATGATGTGCCCCCGCTGCCGTGCCGCCATGATGGGAGCCACCGCCCGGGTGACGTAGAGTAACCCTTTGATATTGGTATCAATCATGCGATCCCAGTCGCCCACATCGCCTTCGTGGATGGGATCAAGACCCTGGCTCAAGCCGGCATTGTTGACCAGTACATCCACTTGCTGCCATGCGCCAGGTAAGTTGCTGAACGAAGTAAATACGTCTTCAGCGTTGCGGACGTCGAGCGCGAGCAAATGGGTGTCGATGCCGTACGTCTCCATTAAACGCGCAGCGAGTTTTTCCAAGCGGTTGATGCGGCGCGCGGCGAGCAGCAGATCGTAACCTTCTCTGGCGAATACTTCTGCACAGGCCTCGCCGATGCCTGCGCTCGCTCCGGTGATGAATACTATTTTGTTGGGCATGGTGATAACTAATTAATCGTTATGCATGATGTTTCAACTTATTCAAAAAACAAACTTAACTGAAAATTCCTTAACATCAGTCGTTGTATGGGATGGTTGTACATGTTGGCCTCCCTGGCATCCAGCAGGTTGCCAATACTCTGTACCCACTTGACCTCCGGCGACATCTTGAAGAAATCGAAATAAATATCAAACCCGATGCCAGCCTCATAAGAGAAATAGCCCGGTTTCGTTTTCAACAATTTTTCAAGCGGTACCGAACTGGCGTCGTCATAACGTTTGCTGGATACGACATTGATGGAGTATTTGCCGCCGCCAATGAGGTAACCGCGGTAATTGCCCTTTCGGTCCGACTTGAATTTGATCAAAAATGGTAAGTCAATGTAGGATGCCCGGACCAGGGTAGCGAGCTCCCTGTCGTGGTCGTCGCTGAGTGGACTGGCAAAAGGGGTGTACCGATAGTTTACCGTCTTATTGGAGAACGCCAGCGTGGGCGTAAACCGCAGGTTTAAATTTTCAGTGAGCTTTAAATCGGCCAATAATCCGAGTCCGACGCCACCTTGCGCAGGGCTATGCACGCTATAGAGCGAATCTGCTCTGAAGCCGATTGCGTCTTCTGTATATGGCGCCTGCCAGTTTTCCTTCAGGGCAATTTTATAATGTGCACCGATATAATGGAAGCTGAAACCAAAATGAATGGTTTCGTCATCTACACCGCCTCCCCATCGTTGGAAGCGCTGCTGGCCCAGGGATGGAGGGTGTATAAGCATCAGCAGCAGTGCCGTGATGTAAACGGTACATATTGCCGATTTAGGCTTCATTTGGTGCCGATATATATGGTACAGATGCCAAACGTTTGCGGCCGGCATGCCGTCTCGCTGAAGCCGACGCGCGATAGGATATCGGTAAAGTCTTTTCCATCCGGAAACTGCGCGACGGATTCGGGGAGATAGGTGTAAGCGCGGCTGTCTTTGGAAAACACCTTCCCGATAAAGGGCAATACCCGATGGGAATAAAAGCCGTAGAGTTGCTTAATGGGAAATTTCTTTGGTTTTGAAAACTCCAGGATGACGGCTTTTCCGCCTGGCTTAAGTACGCGGCAAATATCTGCCAAGCCTTTTTCCAGGTTTTCAAAGTTGCGCACGCCGAAGGCCACCGTCACCGCATCGAACGTGTGCTGCGGGAAGGGAAGGTTTTCGGAATCGCCCAATAATACTTCAAATTGGCCTTCAAGGCCTTTTTTGGCGATCTTGTCTTTGGCAACATCCAACATGCCTCGGGAGATATCAACCCCGATCACCTTGGCGGGCTTTAGTGTCTTAATAGCTTCCAGCGCGAAGTCACCGGTACCCGTGGCCACATCCAGCAATTGCTGCGGTTGGATGGTTTGCAATGCGCGGATAGCTTTTTTCCGCCAAATGACATCGATGCCGAACGATAAAAAGTGGTTCAGGAAATCGTAGGTGGGTGAAATGTTGTCAAACATGTCCGCTACCTGCTGCTTTTTATCCGTTTCGCTGTCTTTATAGGGTTTTACTGTTTCGGATGTCGTCATGATACGCAAAGATAGGATTTTAGTCGGAAGTCCGAAGCTGAATGGCTAAAGGTATTCTTATGCTTGCCGTACCAGGCCTACGGATCCATGCCGCTGCCATGCGGCCCGTTGGGTAGCGGCTATGGATTTTTGTACTGGATATTGATAATCAACTGGTATCGTGCATGATGTGTTTTGACGCAAAATGAATTCCGTTTTTTATCTGTATGTTTGCGGTAATTCACAATTTGGAAAGTTGTTAACATTATTGTAAGGTGTTGTTAATCAATGCTTGTTGTGTTTTTTTAACATTTTTTGCACATATCGTGTTAACAAGGTATATTGCTAATTATGCTTGTTTCAAGGCAAAACGTTTTGGAGAAATTAGTTGTTAAATGGCTGTTCAGAACTTATGGAATCGTGAGCGGCAAAAATCCATACATTTGCTCTGCTGGTTTACAGAAACGGCAACCAGTGACGGACCGCGTAATCAATGCTACCACTTAAAGAGATATAATTTATGACGAATGAGAATGAATATGCCTCCAACAAAACCGGCACGTCTTCACGGGGCACGTTTGCCGAACGGCGTACGCGGTTGAATAACCTGGTAAGTGGACTTGGAAAACTTCCTCCCCAAGCTGTGGATTTGGAAGAGGCCGTACTGGGGGCATTGATGCTGGAGAAAAATGCGCTGAGTGAGGTCATCGATATTCTCAAACCGGAAACTTTCTATGTGGAGGCCCATCAAAAGATTTTTGAGGCCATCTACAATCTTTTCCAGAAAACCTCTCCGATAGACCTGCTGACCGTCACAGCCGAGCTCCGGAAAATGGGGGCCTTGGAATTGGTCGGCGGGGCTTATTATATTACCCAGCTTACGGATCGGGTAGTTTCTGCCGCCAATATTGAATATCATGCCCGCA
This sequence comes from Parapedobacter sp. ISTM3, assembly GCF_016533505.1. Lineage (NCBI taxonomy): Bacteria > Pseudomonadati > Bacteroidota > Sphingobacteriia > Sphingobacteriales > Sphingobacteriaceae > Parapedobacter > Parapedobacter sp. ISTM3. The sequence goes on from NZ_JAENGN010000002.1 coordinate 29,636, forward strand.
TCATTTCCCAGAAGTATATCCAACGCGAGCTCATTAAAGTGTCTACAGAAATCATCAATAATGCGTATGAAGACACGACGGATATTTTCGACCTGTTGGATCATGCTGAGAAAAGCTTATTTGATATAGCGCAGAATAACCTGAGACGGGACACGCGTAAGATGGATGACATCATGCGGGAGGCTGTGGAGTCGCTGGAAATATTAAGAGACCGTACCGACGGCCTTACTGGCGTGCCCTCTGGCTTTACCGAGCTGGACCGGATGACTTCCGGATGGCAGCCGTCAGACCTGGTGATTGTGGCCGCCCGTCCGGCCATGGGTAAGACGGCCTTTGTGTTGAGCTGTGCGCGCAACGCAGCGGTTGATCACAGCAAACCCGTGGTGGTATTCTCACTGGAAATGTCTTCGGTGCAATTGGTGAACCGCCTCATTGCGGGCGAAACGGAAATTGAACAGGAGAAGCTGCGGAAGGGCAATCTAGCTGACCACGAATGGACGCAGTTGCACTCGCGTATCGGGCGGCTCACGCAAGCGCCTTTACTCATCGACGACACACCGGCACTTAACATCTTTGAATTCAGGGCCAAATGCCGCAGGCTCAAGGCCCAGTATGATATACAGATGGTTATTGTCGATTACCTGCAGCTCATGCACGGCAAGAACGACGGCAAGGGGGGCAACCGCGAGCAGGAAATCGGTAGCATTTCCCGATCCCTGAAATCTGTCGCAAAAGAGCTGAATATACCGGTCATTGCGCTTTCGCAACTTAGCCGGGCCGTGGAAAGCCGCCCGGGGGGCAGTAAGCGCCCGATGCTTTCTGACCTGCGTGAATCCGGCTCCATCGAGCAGGACGCCGATATGGTGCTTTTCCTTTACCGGCCGGAATACTATGGCCTCACCGAAGATGAGGCTGGGCGACCGACGGCCGGGGTGGGGGAGGTCATCATTGCCAAACACCGGAATGGCGAAACCGGTACGGTCCAACTGCGATTCATCGGCAAATATGTCAAATTTGCGGACTTGGAAGACGAATTTGCTTTTGGTGGCGAAGCGGGATTCGCTGATTCAAATTCGTTTTCTTCCGGTATGGCACCGTCCTCTTCCTTCGACCAGCCGGGGAGCATTATCCGGCAGTCGCGGATGAATGACATGAGCGATGATTCGCCTTTTTAAGCCATAGCGCTCAGCGGTAGGCGGTTGTGCATGACAAACCTTAGATCGTGGGCAATCATCACGTTTCTGGCTGTAAAATTTTTGCCCCAGGAGCGTGAACGGAGTGTGCGTTCCAGTCAGAAACTTTACGACCGGAAACAAACGGAAATCTGTGGGTACACCTGTTTCCGGCTATGCCGGTAATTTCGTACCTTTACACCGCAATCGGAAAAGACATAAGAGGAATAGGATTTTGGATTATTTAGCAGGTTTAAACCCTTCACAACGGGCCGCGGTGGAACAAACCGAAGGGCCGGTGATGATAGTGGCCGGAGCTGGATCTGGCAAAACGCGGGTAATCACTTACCGGGTGGCCCATCTGGTGCGCCATGGTGTGGACCCCTTTAACATCCTGGTGCTGACATTCACCAACAAGGCAGCTAAAGAGATGCGCGAACGTATCATGAAAGTGGTCGGTGATGAGGCGAAAAATATTTGGATGGGAACTTTTCACTCCGTATTTGCCAAGATATTGCGGGTGGAAGCCGAACATATCGGTTATCCGCGAAATTTTACCATCTACGATACCGATGATAGCAAAAGCCTCATCCGCAGCATTCTCAAGGAAATGCAATTGGATGATAAGCTCTATAACGCAAATTTTGTGTATAACCGGATTTCATCAGCCAAAAATAACCTGATAGCTGCACAGGAATATCTCAAAAACGATCAGATACAAGCTGAAGATTACGCCAACGGCAGGGGCCAGCTGGGTCAAATTTACCTGACCTATACCCAGCGGTGCTATAAGGCGGGAGCGATGGATTTTGATGACCTGTTGTTCAAAACCAATGTGCTCTTTCGCGAATTTCCGGAAGTGCTGCATCGTTATCAGCACAAGTTTAAATACCTCATGGTGGATGAGTATCAGGATACCAATTTTTCCCAGTACCTGATCGTACGCAAGCTCGCCGCCATCAATGAAAACATCTGCGTGGTGGGTGACGATGCACAAAGTATCTATGCGTTCCGCGGGGCTAATATCCAAAACATCCTCAACTTTGAGAAGGATTATCCTGACCTGAAGGTTTTTAAGCTGGAACAGAATTATCGTTCGACCCAGAATATCGTTAATGCGGCCAATAGCATTATCGCCAATAACAAGAATCAGCTCAAGAAAAACGTATTCTCTGAAAACGAGGCCGGCGAAAAAATCAAGGTATGCCGGGCATTCAGCGATAATGAAGAAGGGAAAATAGTGGCTGAAGCCATTGCGCAGGAACGGGCGCTGAAAGGGGGGAACTACCGTGATTTTGCCATCCTTTACCGTACCAATGCGCAGTCCCGGGCCATGGAAGAAGCCCTCCGCAAGATTAACATCCCGTATAAAATCTATGGCGGCACGTCTTTTTACCAGCGCAAAGAGATTAAAGACTTGATCGCTTATTTTAGGCTGACATTTAACCCGAATGACGAAGAAGCCCTTAAACGGGTCATCAACTACCCGCGCAGGGGGATAGGGGACACCACGGTGGATCGTATCTTTATAGCAGCAGACAAACAGCAATTGACGCTTTGGGATGTCATCAGCAACGCGTCGTCTTATCTGGACGGCCGCAGTGCGGGCGTTGTGGGGGTCTTTGCGACCATGATACAGGGATTTCAGGTGGTGGCCAAAAACCATTCGGCCTTTGATGCCGCCATGCATATCGCCCAGCATTCGGGTATACTGAAAGATCTCTATGAAGATAAATCAGTGGAAGGCCTCAGCCGTTATGAAAATATCCAGGAATTGCTCAACGGTATTAAAGAGTTCAGCGAGCGGGAAGATATCGAAGAAAAGGGACTCGATGTATTTATGCAGGATGTCGCCTTACTTACGAATGACGACAATGACAAGGATCCCAACGCGGATACCGTGTCATTGATGACCATCCATTCTTCCAAGGGACTGGAGTTTCCCCACGTGTTTATCGTAGGGCTGGAGGAAAACCTGTTTCCATCGCAACTGTCGCTTAATTCGCGCAGTGAACTGGAGGAAGAACGCAGGCTTTTTTATGTCGCTGTGACCCGGGCCGAGAAGAAGCTTACGCTAAGTTATGCTACATCACGCTACCGTTGGGGTACGCTGAACAATTGCGAGCCAAGCCGTTTTTTGGATGAACTGAATCCGGCCTACCTCGAATTGGACTTTAGGCCGAAGGATATACCGGAGCGTGCAGCGTCGTTTGCGGACGAGCGACAGGCATGGGGACAACGGGATGTTTTTACGAAACCCAAGCCAAAGGTAATGCCTAAAACGACGGCTATGTTGCCGAAAGCCCACACGCCGACCCCGGGTTTTGCTCCGTCGGATATCAGCAACCTGCAGGTGGGCATGGAAGTGGAACACGAACGCTTCGGCTTCGGAAAGGTCATTAACCTGGAAGGGAGCAAAAACGACGTCAAAGCAACTATTTTCTTCAAAGAATTGGGGCAGAAACAATTGTTGCTTAAATTTGCGAAGTTGAGAATCGTGGGGTGAAAAACGGGAATTATATAACTATGGAAATGGATTTTGATTACAATAGTACGAGGCCAAAACTGATTTTGGCGGAATATGGGCGAAATGTGCAGAATATGGTGGATTATATCACCACATTGCCGACAAAAGAGGAGCGCAACAACCATGCGCAGGTCGTCATCGATATGATGGGCTTCCTCAACCCGCATCTTCGGGATGTGGCGGATTTCAAGCATAAGCTATGGGACCACCTGCATATCATATCGGATTTCAAGATTGATGTAGACTCTCCATACCCTATTCCCGAGCGGGACGCTATTCACCCCAAACCCGAGCTGCTGGATTATCCTCAGCACCGGATAAGGTATAAGCATTATGGCTACACCATCGAAAGAATGATCGAAAGGGCCAAGAAAATTGCCGATCCGGAGAAAAAGAAGAGCATGACCCAATCCATCGCCAACTTTATGAAAATGGCGTATGTGACCTGGAATAAAGATTCGGTAGAAGACGAAACCATCATAGCGGATCTCCGTGAGCTGTCCGGCGGCGAATTGCAGCTTGGACCTGATGTGAGCCTGACGAAGCTCGACTTCAAAACGCCGCCTCCGGGTGTGCGGACTAAAGGAGGCACTATACAACAAAACGGCAACGGCAAGAACAACAAAAAGCTAAAGAAAAAGAAGAAGCATTGAATGCGTTCGAAATACACGGCGGAAGGCCACTGAAAGGCGATATTATTCCCCAAGGTGCAAAAAATGAAGCCCTGCAAATCCTATCGGCGGTATTGCTTACTCCAGAAGAGGTAACGGTAAGCAACGTGCCGGATATCAAGGATGTCAACAAGCTCATTGAGCTGCTTGGCGACCTCGGCGTGCAGATCACCCGGAGAAGCAAGGATATGTATACGTTCCGGGCCAAGGATATTAATCTGGACTATTTTCGCTCGCCGGAGTTTAAAAGCAAAGGCAGCGGCTTACGCGGCTCCATCATGATAGTAGGACCGCTGTTGGCAAGGTTCGGACGTGCGGCCATCCCGAAGCCGGGCGGCGATAAAATTGGGCGTAGACGGCTGGATACTCATTTTCTGGGCTTTGAAAAACTGGGAGCCCGGTTTCAATATGATCCGGATGCCCACTTTTTCAACGTGGATGCCACCGACCTCAGGGGAACGTACATCCTGATGGACGAGGCATCTGTGACCGGTACGGCCAACATCGTGATGGCTGCGGTATTGGCTAAGGGGACGACCACCATTTATAATGCCGCTTGCGAGCCATACCTCCAGCAGCTGTGCAAGATGTTAAACCGGATGGGGGCGAAAATAAGTGGCATTGGCTCCAACCTATTGACCATTGAGGGGGTGGAATACCTGGGCGGAACCGAACACCGCATGTTGCCCGACATGATAGAAATCGGTTCCTTCATCGGCCTGGCTGCCATGACGGAATCGGAAATCACCATAAAAGATGTACACTATCACGAGCTGGGCATTATTCCGTCGGTTTTTGCCAAACTGGGTATTCAGTTTGAATTGCGCGGCGACGATATTTTCATCCCGTCCCAAAAGAGCTATACGATAGACACGTTTATCGATGGCTCTATTCTGACCATTGCTGACGCACCCTGGCCCGGCTTTACGCCCGACTTGCTGAGTATTGTACTGGTCGTCGCCACACAGGCGAAGGGACATGTGTTGATCCACCAGAAGATGTTTGAGAGCAGGTTGTTTTTTGTCGATAAGCTGATAGATATGGGGGCGCAAATCATCTTGTGTGATCCGCATCGGGCATCGGTAATCGGCCTTAATAAGGCGTTCAAACTGCGCGGAATTGAAATGACCTCACCGGACATCCGGGCGGGCGTTTCCCTTCTGATTGCCGCCCTCTCCGCACAGGGGAGATCGGTTATTCATAATATCGAGCAAATCGAACGCGGCTACCAGGATATCGAGGGCCGGCTACGTGCCTTGGGGGCAGATATCCGGCGTATAGACGCTAATCCCTTATCTCATTGAGAACAATTTAGCTGATTAATTGTTATTTTTTCCAGTGTAATTCAGAAATTGGTATTGATCGATATTTTTGCATAACAAATAGTTAACCATCAAATTACTTAATCGTTTAAAAATCATGGAAAAAGTACTCTTATCATTGGCCGCAGGGGCATGTTTATTGGTGTCATGCGTAAGCAATCCCGAAGGAAAGAAGGCAGAAACGACAGACAGCGTAGAAGCAACGGTATCCGGCTCTGGCAATGCGTTGACCGTGGACACAGCCGCATCTTCCGTGGTGTGGACAGGAAGAAAAGTAAGTGGCCAACACCACGGTACCGTCAAGATTAAAACCGGATCATTGACAGTAGACGGCGGAAAGCTTGTTGGCGGCAACTTCGTCATCGATCTGAATACCATCGATAATCAGGATTTGGAAGGGGAATACAAAGGGAAGCTGGAAGGACACCTGAAGTCAGCTGATTTCTTTGACGTGGAAAATCATCCGGAAGCTACTTTTGAGATAACCGGCGTAAAAGACGGTGCGGAAGCAGGCGTGGCGGTGATCTCCGGAAACCTAACGCTTCGCGGCGTGACGAAAAACATCACCTTTGATGCGCATGTAGCGGAAGCAAGCGATACGTCCCTACGAGCAACTGCTGACTTCAATATTGCGCGTGAAGACTGGGGAGTAAACTACGCCGGCCAGGCGGACGACCTAATCAGCAAAGAGATCAACCTGAAGATTACGCTGGTAGCTGGCGCATAAGCGTCAATAATATATATGCAGGAATTAGCAGAAGCCTGGGCCATTGAGTCCGGGCTTTTTGCTTATTCGGAGATAGCATTGATAATGTCATATTGTGTGATGATGGCCAGTTTGCCGGATTCGTCCTCGACCAATACCGCTTGATTGTCTTTATGGATGAGCGAAGAGATCTTATCGATGGATGTCCTGAGTTCCACGAAAGGAAACGGTGGGGTGCATATCTCAGCAACCTGAGCCGATCGTAACGCGGGATTTTCCAGCAGGGCGTGCAGGATGTCAGCTTCCGTCACCTTGCCAATAACCATTCCATGCTGCGTCACCGGTATCTGTGAGATGTTGAGCGTCTTCATGATATTAAACGTTTCGATTACCGATTGTCCGACGTCTGCGGTGACGATGGGAACCTCGCCTCTTTTTTTCAGGATGGCCAACGCTGTTAGCTTTTCATCTTTGAGGAATCCACGCTCGCGCAGCCAATCGTCATTATACATCTTGGCCATATAGCGCGATCCATGGTCATGTAAAATGATGACCACAACGGCATCATCCGTGAGCTCGTCCTTGAGCTGCAAAAGGCCGGCTACAGCTGCTCCAGACGAATTACCGGCAAATATGCCTTCTTTCCGGGCGATTTCGCGTGTCATTAATGCCGCGTCTTTGTCCGTCACTTTTTCAAACCGATCGATGACCGAAAAGTCGACGTTTTTCGGCAGAAAATCTTCTCCGATACCTTCGGTGATATACGGATAAATCTCCTCTTTATCGAAAATGCCCGTTTCCTTGTACTTTTTGAAAACGGAACCATAGGAGTCGATGCCCCATACTTGTATGGCTGGATTTCGCTCTTTGAGGTATCTGCCGACACCGCTTATGGTACCTCCGGTACCTACGCCGGCAATGAAGTGGGTAATTTTGCCCCCGGTCTGTTCCCATATCTCCGGTCCCGTTTGTTCATAATGTGCTTGGGTATTGGAGAGGTTGTCATATTGGTTGGCCTTCCAGGAGTTGGGGATCTCACGTTCCAGGCGGCTGGAAACGGAATAATACGACCGAGGATCATCGGGATCAACATTGGTGGGGCAAACAATGACTTCAGCGCCGAACGCACGCAGCGCATCGATCTTTTCCTTGGATTGCTTATCCGTAGTCGTGAAGATGCAACGATACCCTTTGATGACCGCGGCCATGGCCAGGCCCATGCCCGTGTTGCCGGAGGTGCCCTCGATAATGGTGCCACCTGGCTTAAGAAGCCCGGCCTGCTCGGCATCTTCAATCATTTTTACCGCCATACGATCTTTGATGGAGTTGCCGGGATTAGCGGTTTCCACCTTGAGCAATATGGTGCCCTTGATCCCTTTCGTAATGGTATTGAGCTTCACCAACGGTGTGTTACCAATGGTTTCTAAAATATTGTTGTACCACATCATCTGTCCCTTTGCTGGTGTTTAACAAAAATAAGAATAATAACGCTTTGGACGCGCATAAGCAACCGTGCGGCGTCGTGGGTAGCGACCGCTGTGGCGGCGCGGCATATTCAAAATGCTTAAAAGCGAAATCCCGGAAGGTGTGCGGACCGATAAGCATACTAAAATTTCAGGTGTTTTACGGTCAACCCGTTGTTGATTAGCTGGCGCAAGGATTCAATGCCAATGGTGAGATGCGTTTCGACATATTGGGCAGTGACACTGGAGTCGCTCTCGACCGTTTTTACCCCTTCAGGAATCATGGGTTGGTCAGACACGAGGAGCAAAGCCCCAGTGGGGATTTTATTGGCAAACCCCACGGAAAAGATAGTCGCGGTTTCCATATCGACCAGCATGGCGCGGATGCTTTTGAGGTAACGCTTGAATGACCTGTCATGCTCCCAGACTCTTCTGTTTGTCGTATAAACCGTCCCCGTCCAATAGTCCAGTGAATGGTCGCGTATCGTGGTTGAGATGGCTTTCTGCAAAGCAAAAGCTGGTAGCGCAGGTACTTCCGGTGGGAAATAGTCGTTGGACGTGCCCTCGCCCCGGATTGCCGCAATGGGCAGGACCAAATCGCCGATTTTATTCTTTTTCTTGAGCCCCCCTGCTTTCCCCAGAAACAATACGGCCTTAGGGGCGATGGCAGCGAGCAGATCCATGACCGTTGCAGCCATGGGGCTTCCCATGCCGAAATTGATGATGGTAATGCCTTCAGCTGTCACGCTTTGCATCGGCTTGTCAAGCCCCATGATGGGAGCGTTGTCATGCATCTCGGAAAACAGCTTGACATAGTTGGAGAAGTTGGTAAGCAGGATATACTCGCCAAATTCTTCCAATGGGCGACTTGTATACCGTGGCAACCAGTTGTTTACAATGTCTTCCTTTGTTTTCAATCCCGGCTTCACGGGGCTCTGCACAGGTTTTGTTTTGGCTCGTGACATAGCTATAAAATAAAAAACCCCCGCTTTAAAACGGGGGGTTAGGTTATGCTGCTTTCAGCTTTTTCAAATCAGATTTCTCAAATTTGTGTTTCGCATATTCAAGCGTTATATAAAGCTCTTTTTGCTCGCCCTTGTTTTTACTGGACGGAATTTCAAACATCGCGTCCAGCATGATGGCCTCACAGATGGACCGTAGTCCACGCGCACCAAGCTTAAACTCGTCGGCCTTATCGACAATGAATTGGAATACGTCTTCATCAAACTTCAGTTCGACCCCCTCATAATCGAACAGCTTTCTATATTGCTTTATCAACGCATTTTTCGGCTCCGTAAGAATATTCAACAACGTGTCTTTATCAAGGGGATTGAGGTAGGTCAATACAGGCAGCCTGCCGATTAGCTCTGGGATAAGCCCATAGTTTTTCAGATCCTGCGGTGTAATGTATTTATACAGGTTGTTCACGTCGATGTCGGCCTCGTCTTTGTTGACCTTGTAGCCAATTGTCTGGGTGCGTAGCCGGTTGGCTATTTTTTTCTGGATGCCATCAAACGCCCCGCCGCAGATGAACAGAATGTTGTTGGTGTTTACGGCGATCATTTTTTGGTCGGGATGCTTGCGTCCGCCCTGTGGGGGCACGTTCACGATAGTTCCCTCCAATATTTTCAACAGCGCCTGCTGAACCCCTTCACCCGATACGTCGCGTGTAATCGACGGGTTATCACTCTTCCGTGCGATTTTATCAATCTCGTCGATGTAGATGATTCCCCGTTCCGCAGCGGCGACATCGTAATCCGCCGCCTGCAATAAGCGGGTGAGTATGCTCTCGACGTCTTCGCCCACATAGCCGGCTTCGGTAAGAACCGTGGCATCGCAAATGCAGAAGGGGACGTTTAGGATTTTGGCGATCGTCTTTGCTAATAACGTTTTTCCGGTACCGGTTTCGCCCACCATGATGATATTGGATTTTTCAATCTCAATCTCATCCTTGTCTACCTTCTGGTTGAGCCGCTTGTAGTGGTTGTATACCGATACGGCCATCACCTTTTTGGCGTCGTCCTGTCCGATGACGTACTGATCGAGGTGTTCTTTGATTTCAATAGGCCGTATAAGCTTCAACGTGGTTTGCAGCGCCTTGCTTTTACGAAGATTCATTTCCTCCGTTAGTATCTCACTGGCCTGCGTAATACAGCGGTCACAGATATGCGCTCCATCACCGGCGATGAGCATCAGCGCGTCCTGTTTCCGGATACCACAAAATGAACACGTTACTTCCTTCATGTTTTTTGCCATTTTTATTTCTCCTTTTTGGAGGTCAGCACTTCATCGACCATGCCGTGTTCCTTGGCTTCAGAAGAGGTCATCCAATAATCGCGGTCCGAGGAACGCTCTACCCATTCGTAGGTTTTTCCTGAGTGCTGCGAAATAATTTCGTAAAGTTCTTTTTTAAGTTTCAGCATTTCGCGGAGGTTGATCTCCATATCAGCTGCTACACCCTGTGCACCGCCGGAAGGTTGGTGAATCATGACCCGCGAGTGGGTCAGTGCTGCCCGCTTGCCTTTTGCGCCCGCGCAAAGCAGTACTGCACCCATGGAAGCTGCCATACCCGTACAGATAGTCGCTACATCCGGCGTGATGTATTGCATGGTGTCATAGATACCTAACCCGGCGTAAACGCTACCGCCTGGCGAATTGATATATATCTGGATGTCGCGATGGGCATCGGCAGATTGCAAGAATAACAACTGTGCCTGTATAATGTTTGCTACCTGATCGGTCACGGCATCGCCGAGGAAAATGATACGATCCATCATCAACCGGGAGAATACGTCCATTTGCGCGACGTTCAATTGCCGCTCCTCGATGATATAAGGGGTCAGTGAAGTCGGCGTCTTGCGCTCTACACGGGAGATGAAGCTGTCTACATGTTGGCTGCCAATCCGATGGTGCTTGATTGCATATTTCCTGAATTCGTTTTTATCAATACTCATTTCTTATTTGTATTAAATTGCTAAGATAGGTTATTTCGTTCAATTTATGTATACCAACATGGTATCAACTTCATTGGACAAACATCGAGCCACTACGCGTTGGCTGCGGGGCAACTGTCAAAATGCCGTGTGACCGTGCTGCCAGACTGTCTGCATCGTCGGGAGCGCTTGCGGGTTTGCCTATGGCAGATAATCCGGCAGATCGTCCAGAAAATTGATGTCGCCTTGCTCAAAATCGATGCGGCAATAGAAATGTTGCAAGCCGTTGCTGACCAATAGCAAAGGGATTCGATGTATGGTGTTGTAGTGTGCGATCTGTTCGAAAACACGTTGCGTAATCTTGACGGAAGGTGCCTTAAACTCGGCAAGCAGGATCTTATTTCCCAGGGTATCGTAGATAACCAAATCGCTTCGCCTCGGCATTTCGTTCAATTTAAGTCCACCTTCAATCTTGATCAGTGCCTTCGGGTATTTTTTGGTGTGGATGAGGTGCTGTATCCAATGCTGGCGCACCCACTCTTCAGGCGTCAGGACAAGCTGTTTTTTTCGCAACTCATCAAAGATAAATAGCCTCGTGCCGTCCCGCCGGATTTTAGCCGCATATGCGGGAAGATTGAGTGGAATGGGGGTGAACATCCTGCAAACTTAGCCAACTTGTGGATAAATGACAAGTCATCGCCAAGCCGCATCATCGAAAACTTTTTTGCAGCTGGAACATAATGTTTAATTTGGCGACGCGAAATCAGAGGGAAACTAAATGGACGCCAATCAGATCATCACGGACATCAAGGGGGGAAGGCTCCAACCGGTATATTTGCTGCACGGAGAGGAACCGTATTACATTGATTTGGTGAGTGATTATATCGAGGAGCATGTGCTCAACGAAGCCCAGAAGGGGTTTGACCAAACGGTGCTTTACGGGAAGGACACCGATTTTACCACGATTGTGAACGCCGCCAAGCGCTATCCCATGATGAGCGACTATCAAGTGATTGTTGTAAAAGAAGCCCAGCATCTCAAGTGGAAAGACGATGAACTGTTCTTAGCCTACCTGGAAAACCCGATGAAAAGCACCGTATTGGTGCTGGCCCACAAACACGCGAAATTCGATAAACGCAAGAAAAGCTATAAACTGGCGGAGAAGATCGGGGTGGTGCTGGAATCAGCCAAGCTTTATGACGATAAAGTAGCGCCGTGGATCACCGCGTTTGTGAAGGACAGGGGATGGCGAATCCATCCGCAAGCAGCGGCAATGATGGCCGAATACCTGGGCAATGATTTGGCGAAGGTGGTTAATGAATTGGAAAAGCTGATGCTCAATGTGCCCAAAGGACAGGAAATCACTGCGGCTGACATCGAACGCAATATTGGGATAAGCAAAGATTTTAACGTTTTTGAACTCAACACGGCCTTAGCTAAACGAGACATCGGAAAGGCTTTCCAGATTGTGGCTTATTTTGCCGCAAATCCGCGGAGCAGCCCTATTCAGGTAATCCTCGGAGCCATGGCGGGCTATTTTACCAAAATTTTGAAGTACCATTACCTTCCAGACAAATCGCCGCAGGCCGTGGCGCGGGAGCTCGGTGTGCATCCGTTTTTTACCAAGGAGTACGATATGGCGGCCCGCAGTTACAACCGCCGCAAGACGTTCGATATCATTGCCTACCTCCGCGAGTATGACCTCAAGTCAAAAGGGCTAAATGCGGTAAATGTCGAACAAGGTGACTTACTCAAGGAATTAGTGTATAAAATCTTGTATTAAAAATGAAGAACCGTTGTTTTTTTGCAGCTATCGGATTATTGATTGGTTTTTGCTTTCATGCGCAAGCCCAGCAACGGGGTACATATACGTTGTTGCAGGCGGGAGGGCTCTTTGGCCTGTCGACGACCAGCGACCAAAGTCCCATGCATGGCTATCAGTTTCAATTTTCTTTCGGTCGCAACTTTTATGATGACGTGTATATAGGCCTTGGCATCGGTACTGATGTTTACCGCGGCCGGACGACATTGGCCGACGGCACCCGATCCACCCGCCGGGTAAACACCTTGCCGATATTTGCCGACGTGCGGTTGCCACTCGCCCAGCTGTCTCCCTTAGGCACAGTCGGCGTGCTGGCCAACGTCGGATATGCACCAAGCATCGGCAGCGATTATTTCAAAGGATTTGTTGGTAAAGTAGGCGTTACTTACGGCCACCTGCTGATGGAAGGTTCGGATCTGTTGTTCAGCGCCGGTTATGGCTTCCAGCAGTTTGATACCCGCTTTTTGGGCAACACCTTTAGTCAGCACAACGTATTCCTTACCGTGGGGCTGTTCATCCATTGATTATGCGCCGCAGCGTAGTTTAAGCGTACATCGCTTCGCGCTGTTCTTTTATAGCTTCACTACTGATGTAATCGTCATAACTCATCAGCTTATCGATGATGCCGCGCGGTGTAAGCTCAATAATCCTGTTGGCTACGGTTTGGGTCAGTTCATGGTCGCGCGACGTAAACAGTATACTGCCCCGGAAATCGTTCATGCCATTGTTGAGTGCCGTAATCGATTCGAGATCGAGGTGATTGGTTGGTTCGTCAAACAACAGGGCGTTGGCCTGTTGGAGCATCATCCGCGAAAACATGCAACGCATTTTTTCGCCTCCGGAGAGTACCGAACACTTTTTGAGCACTTCCTCACCCGAAAACAGCATCTTGCCCAGGAAACCGCGGATAAACTGTTCGTCTTTATCGGTGGAAGAATATTCCCGCAGCCAGTCAATGAGATTTTCATCCTTGCCATCAAAATAGGCGCTATTGTCCATCGGGATATCCGCAATACTGATGGTCACTCCCCATTTGAAACTGCCGTTGAAATCAAGGTCTCTGCCTGTAAGAATGTCGTAAAATGCCGTTGTAGCCAGGCTGTTCTGCGACAGTACGGCGATTTTATCGCCTTTGTTGACCATGAACGTTACATCGCTGAAAAGCACGTCGCCACTCAATGTTTTGCTCAGGTTTTCAACCTGTAAAATCTGATCACCGGCTTCACGCGCCATCGTATTGAACATGATGGCCGGATACTTCCTGTTTGACGGTTTGATTTCTTCCAGATTGATCTTGTCCAGGGCCTTCTTTCGGCTGGTCGCTTGTTTTGATTTCGAGGCGTTTGCGCTGAAGCGGCGGATGAATTCCTGGAGTTCCTTGACCTTATCCTCCATTTTCTTATTCTGCTCAGCACGTTGCTTCGCCGCCAATTGGCTGGATTCATACCAGAAGGTGTAATTGCCGGTATAGATGGTCATCTTTCCAAAGTCAATGTCTACAACATGTGTACACACGGCATCGAGGAAATGCCGGTCGTGGGATACCACGAGCACGATGGCTTCATATCCTGCCAGAAAATCTTCCAGCCAGGCAATCGTCTCGATATCGAGGTCGTTGGTCGGCTCGTCCAACAACAAGATATCCGGATTGCCAAATAGCGCCTGCGCCAATAATACACGTACCTTTTGATTGCCGTCTAGTTCTTTCACCAGCTTGTAGTGCAGGTTTTCGTCAATGCCCAGGTTGCTGAGCAATGTCGCGGCATCGCTTTCGGCATTCCAGCCATCCATCTCTGCAAAACGGGCTTCTAGCTCGCCGGCGCGCTCGCCATCCGCATCCGAAAAGTCTTCTTTAGCATATATCGCATCCTTTTCCTTCATGATGTTATACAGCTCTTGATGGCCCATGAGTACCGTCTCAATGACCGAAAATTCATCAAACGCATAGTGGTCTTGTTTGAGCACGGCCATGCGTTCTCCAGGCGTGAAGCTTACCGACCCTGTTGTGGGGTCTACATCACCGGAAATGATTTTTAAGAAGGTAGATTTCCCGGCACCGTTAGCACCGATAATGCCGTAACAATTGCCTTGGGTGAACTTCAGGTTGACGTCTTCAAACAGCACGCGCTTGCCATAGCGAAGCGAAAGATTCGATACATTAATCATGGTGCAAAGGTACGGTTTAAATACGAGGTATGAAATATAGGTGACTATTGAAAAGGGGATACGATTTGAAACGGAGCTACCCGCTGATGCGGTGAGGCATCATCAATTCGGTTTGCAGCACCACGTTTTCGAAATCATCGACTGGATAACGGCTTTCAATGAGCTGTATAAGCATTTCCATCGCCATGCGGCCCATTTCGAATGCCGGCTGGCGCACACAGGTAAAATTGGGCTGAAGCAAATCCAATACGTCTGAATTGGAAAATCCTGCGACAGCAGGGTGCTCGCTCTTTGGCGCGAGCTTATTATAAGCGCTTAAACAGCCCATGCTCAACCGGTCACTCGCCACGAAGACAGCGTCCGGCCTTTTGGGCAGACTAAGGAAGTACCGTACGGCTTCCTCGACCTCCTGCTGTATACGCCCACCGTGGTGGCAACAGCGGATAAATGATTCATCCAGCGCGAGGCCATTTTGCCGGAGTGCATCCTCATAGCCTTCAAGGCGCTCAGCAGTAATGGACAGGTGCGGGGCGTTGGCTAAATGGGCTATCTTCCGGAAGCCCCGGTCAATCAGCGATTGCGTCGCCTTCATGGCTCCTTCACGATTATTGGATGTGACCGTATGGGTTTCAAAGGCATCGATGATGCGATCGAAAAAGACAATCGGCAACCCCTGCTCGTGCAGGTTGACGATATGTGAGAAATCCTTGGTCTCCGCCGACATGGAAATGAGCAGCCCATCGACAGCCCTGTTGGCCAGGTGTTGCATATTGACCACCTCGCGCTCATAGGCGTCGTGGCTCTGGGAGATGATGACGTGGTACCCCTTGCCATAGGCAACGGATTCGATGCCATCGATAGCTTGTGAGAAAAAGCTGTTTGCAACCTCACACACCACGACACCAATGGAATAACTGCGCCCCTGACGCAGGCTCGATGCCATCGGGTTGCGGCGGTAGTTATGCTTTTCCGCATATTCGATTACGCGTTTCTTCGTCTCCTCGTTGATCTCATAACTGTCGCTAAGTGCACGGGATACCGTGGAGGGCGAAAGCTCCAACGCCTGCGCGATGTCTTTAATCGTGATGGGTTTGAACACGGTTTAATTTAGTTATTTGACAAACTTAGTTAATTCATTCCTTATATACAAGTAACACAAGCAGTGAATAGGCGCACATGGCGTGGCCAACGCCCGGTCTTCCCCCGCAATCGATACCGGTATCGATTGCGTAGTTTTTTCTACGGCTCGCGTGGTGTTTGGTCTTGCAAATCCGGTAAACTTGCACAGTCGTATTCGCCGTAATGCGACCAACGGCCATCGTTTAAGAAAATGCAAATGGCTAAACCAAGTATAAGCGATAGCAATCGGCGATTATGAGGCATTACGTACTCTTGATTTTTACGTTGTTGGTCGTCCCAGGCCAACGCAGCTATGGCCAAGGTATGGTGAGTGGAACGGTTACAGACCAAGTGACCCAACAGGCGGTTGCCGGCGTGCGTGTTTTGGTGAAAGAGACCGGAAGCACCGTTCAGGCTGATGAATCGGGACGGTACCGGGTACAGGTTTCGGCAGGCCTATCGGCCGTGGCGTCGGGCGCCGGTCCTGAACCACGGGTGCCTCGGTCGAAGCAGTTGGCACGCAGTGGTCGGACACGCCACATGCTTGATACCGTTTTTCGGGGCTGGTGCCCGCTTACCGTTGCCCCGAACAAAGCGGGTCTGACGGGGATTAGGGATACCGGTTTCACGCCGGAAAAAGAGTTTCAACGTATGTTGAAAAGCTATCCCTTCATTCGACTGGTTCGGGAACAACCGCATCAAAGCGAGGTAGTCCGTGATGTACCGTATGGAGATGCGGATAATTGGGAATTAGTCGCAGACATTTATCCTGCCGAGGGCGTTGAAGGTAAGGCGCCGGCCGTGCTGCTGATCTTCGGTGGCGGATGGAGGAGTGGCGACAAACGCCAACTGGGGCCGTTGGCCCAGCGGTTGGCCGCCGAAGGATTCAGTTGCGTGACGATTGATTACCGGCTATCTACGCATGCGCTGTATCCCGCTGCGGTATGCGATGTGAAAACCGCACTACGTTGGATGCATAAGCATGCCGATAGTTTACGTATCGATCCGCATCGAATCGCGGTGCTGGGCTTTTCCGCTGGCGGCCAGCTTGCCGCATTGGCGGGCACGACAGCGGGAAATCCGGAGCTTGCGCTGGCTTGCGGTGGAGTCGGCGGAGACCGGGTGCAAGCCATCATCGATATTGATGGCATCCTGGCGTTTATCCATCCCGAATCTGGGGAAGGCGACGACACCAAATCCACCTCTGCCGCCACCTATTGGTTTGGATACACCAAATACGAACGGCCGGACCTGTGGGTGGAGGCCTCACCGTTGACACACGTTTCGGAAAATACACCTCCCACGCTGTTTATCAACAGTTCGGTGGATCGCATGCATGCCGGCAGAGACGATTTTATACGAGTATTGGACGAACACGGCATTTATCACGAAAGGAAAGTCTTCGCCGATGCGCCCCATTCCTTTTGCTTGTTCGAACCCTGGTTTACGCCGATGTTGGAGACGATTACCGCCTTTTTGAACAGGGTGATGGCTGCCGGATCGACCGCAGGTCACTGATGGTGTTCCACCCATTTCTTGTAGCGCTTGATGACCGTGTCGCCCCATCCGCCATACCAAGCATAGCCCACGCGGCGTTCGTTTTCGACCGCTTCCAACTTTTTCTTGGGTTGGCCGTCGCGCCCCGCGAACAGCGGTTGTTGCTCTGCAAGGTCATAAAACCGTGCCCAGATAACTTCCCCCGGAGCAACGACCAATACCCGGTCTCTTCCCGTAGGCTGATCCGGTGCCACCACGATTTTTGTCGTGTACCCCTCGATGTCATGTTCGGTAAACCACCGAACGCCCTGGTGTATGGCTTGCTTTACGCGCTCGCTCGGCGCTGTTAATGCCATGAGAAACATGAGGATATTGGCCGATTCGGACGTGGCTAACGATGGCAGTTCGTAGGCCCGTGCGGTGGCGGGTTTGAGGCTATCTTTGTCATATTGGGCTGCCCAGATAGTCCTTTTCCCGTCAATCACAACCTGCGTGGCAAGTGTGTTTTCGACCCCTTTGAGTACCGCTCGCTGAGCCCGCTTGCGATACCTCCTTCCGAAAACCGGCCCATATTCGCCGTCGGCGACGGCCTTTAGCAGCGTCAGCACATTGAAGATGGCATCGTCATTGTACGTGATCTGCGAGCGGTAAAAGCGTATGTCAGGAAAATATTGCGGCCATCCACCGCCGGGGTATTGGGCTTCCAGCAGGTAATCGACCCCGCGACGGGCGGCGTCGGCATAACGGGCATTTCCTGTTTTCCTGTGTGCTTCAAGGAGGTAAATGACTTCCTTGGTCGTTGCACCGTTGTCAATTGTGGCATCATCGGCCTCTTTTTGCTTCCACGCCAGCCTGCGTTCGCCTTCGCTGAATGGGCGCCGATAATCGACGGCCTTGCCGTCGAAGGTTTTGGACCACCCGCCATAGGACCGTTGGAGTAGCAGCATCTGTTCGGCCACACTATCTGCCACGGCCGTTTGCGCAGCGGCTCCGGTGTTGGCCGCCAATACGGCCAGCCACATCGTGGTGATGTGCCGGATCGTTAGTGCGGTCAATCTGGATGTTGCCATCATACTATTATTGAGCTAAAGGGGTCACCCTGAACCAATCGACGTCCATCCAGCCGGCATCATTGATGGTTTCGGTGCGGGTACAGAACAGGCCGACTTTTGCACCGATCCAGTGGCCTTCAACAGCTTGGAATGGCTCCCCGGCCTCGCGGTAATCGCGGCCGTCCATACTATAAAAAAAACGGCACTGTCCGCCTTCGGCTACCACTACCCGAAGGTAGCATGCGCCGCTTTCCAGCTTCGTGATGACCGCCTCCTCTTCGGGTTTCCCCTGATGTGCGCCATTGGCAGTGGTTTGCACCAGCGCAATGCCATCAGCATCTTTACGGAAGGCCAACGCCGCGTAGCTTCTCCCCATAATGACCAAGCCGGCTTTTTCGCCCAGCAGTTTGTCAGGGTGTGGTGTAAATTCAATTTTGGCGGTCGCTACAAACGCCGGGGCCGGAAATTTCTGCATGAGAACGTTTGGGGTTTCATAGAGATTGCGCGCCCCGTTTGGCACCTGCTGTGCGTAGAGACGCAACACGCCCTTGTCTGGGTAAAGGAACGACCACGTGGCCTTTGGATTGGCTTGCCATTGCCATTGCAGCCCCATGCGCAGGCCGTTGAATTCATCACTTTCTGCAGGCGTGGCAATGGGATGGGGCTGCCCTACATTCGGTTTTCGGTGCGTCAATACGGGTTCACCATAGCCCTTATTTTCCCGGTCGGTACCGATTACGGGCCACCCGTCTTTCCAGACCATGGGTTGCAGGTGAGTGACGCGGCCGTACACGCCTTTGTCTTGGAAATGAATAAACCAGTCTTCGCCGGTTTGGGTATCGACCCACCCGCCCTGGTGAGGGCCATTGATGGCTGTGGCGCCTTGATGCAATACCATGCGGCGTTCATAAGGACCGTAAAGTTGCGTCGACCGCAAGACGGTTTGCCAGCCGGTGGCAACGCCGCCGCCAGGGGCGAAGATGTAATAGTAGCCATCGCGCTTGTAAAATTTGGGGCCTTCGATGGTAGGGTCCAACTCGTGGCCGTCATAGACAATCACGCCTTCGTCGAGTGTCCGGGTGGCCGCAGCATCCATGCGCTTGATAGCGAGGACGCTTTTGATGCCCGCGCGGCTGCCGGCATAGGCATATATGAGGTAAGCCTCGCCGTCTTCATCCCACATCGGGCATACGTCAATGATTCCTTTGGCAGGCTCCAGTAGCACGGGCGCCTCCCATTCACCGAAGGGATCGCTGGTCTTGACGCGGTAAATGCCAAAATCCGGATCGCCCCAGAAAATATAGTACTCACCGTCGTGATACCGGATGGAAGGAGCCCATACGCCATTGCCGTGCTGGGTTTTTTCGAAATGCTCAAACGGCGGCTGGCGACGCAAGGCATGCCCCACGAGCGTCCAGTTGACCAAGTCTTTGGAATGAAGGATGGGAAGGCCGGGCACGGCGTCGAAGCTGGAAGCGGTCATGAAGTAATCATCTCCTACCCGCATTACGTCGGGGTCCGAGTAATCGGCATGCAAAATGGGGTTTTTATAGGTCCCATCGCCCTGGTCTGCCACCCACACTTCCGAAACCTGTTGCGCAAGGATAGGGTGGAGAACGGTATTTACACCGAAATACATCATGATAAAAACCGATATAATCCCAGCAGTCTTCATATTATTGATAAGCAATTGATAGGTCCGAAAATCAGTTTTGAGCCACGGCAGACACCCGTTCGGGCGTCGATATGCGACACAAGGATAGGCAGTTTATGGAATATTCGGAAACTCCGATACAGAAATAACTACGCAATCGTTACCGAATTGATCCGGAGACCCTACGGATCTGTCTGCAAACGATATCGGTATCGTTTGCGTAATTTTATCCGGCCCGACAGTCGTTGTTTTGGCTGGATTCCCCTTATACTTGCGCTTACGATATCGGGCCATGTTTAAACGTACCCGATTATACCAATTAGTTGAATCTATCACACAGGTGACCATGTTGATTTTGAAGTATCGCGTCTTCCCGGTTTGGTTCTTGCTTTCCGTTTGCCTGGCGCTGTTTGGACAAACGGGCGAGTTGGTGGTGGCACAGGACGGTACTGGCAATTACAGCACCGTGCAGGAGGCTATCATGGCGGTTCCGGATATGCGCAGTGTGCGTACCGTCATCCGCATAAAACCCGGTGTTTACAAGGAAAAGCTGGTTTTGCCTGATTCAAAGACGAATGTTTCGTTCATTGGCGAAGATGCGCGCACGACGATACTCACATATGATGATTACGCCAGCAAAAAAAAACCGGTTCGGTGAAGCTATGGGCACATCGGGTTCCTCTTCGTTCTTCGTTTTTGGCGATGGATTTTATGCGGAAAACATCACATTTGAAAACAGCGCAGGGCCGGTGGGGCAGGCAGTAGCCGTCCGCGTGAGTGCAGATCGGGTGTTTTTTAACAGATGCCGCTTTTTGGGACACCAGGATACGCTTTATCCGCAGTTAGACGGGAGCAGGCAGTACTACAAGGACTGTTACATCGAAGGGACAACCGATTTTATTTTCGGTGCGGCAACCGCGCTCTTCCAATCGTGCGAGATCCACTGCAAACCGGGTGGATCGTACATTACAGCAGCCTCTACGCCAGATACCGTTCAATACGGTTTTGTGTTTAAAAACTGCATCGTTGGCGGCGAAGCCCCTCCACAATCTACTTACCTGGGGCGGCCTTGGCGCCCGTATGCAAAAACCGTCTTCATGGATTGCCGCATGAGCGAGCAGATTCGGCCGGAAGGCTGGCATAACTGGGGGAAGGCGAGCAATGAGCAGACGGCCGGCTATGCCGAGTACAACAACCACGGGGAAGGGGCGCTACGGGGAAGGCGCGTATCCTGGGCGCATGAGCTGACCGCCGCACAAGCTGAATATTATACGGAAGAACGGATATTGGATGGATGGAGTCCTGATGAACCATGACGGTGTCCGACTGATTAACGAATATATTTTACCAATTATTAACTTATAGTAAAACCAAGTATGCGTAAATTAGTGTTAATGATTTTGCTGGTGGTGTGCGGGAAAGCCTATTTGGCCGCCCAAACCAGGCAAATTAGCGGGCGGGTCACGGATAGCGACGGTATGCCGCTGTCGGGGGTGAGTGTCGCCATCGTAGGGACCACGCAAGGCACGAGCTCGGGGGAAGATGGAACGTTCAGCTTAGCGATACCCGCAACGGGCGACGTACGGATCCAGCTCCGCTTCATTGGATTCAAAGAACAGCAGGTGTCCGTCGGACAGCAACAGCAGGTGATCGTCGTGATGGAGGAAGATGAAGCGGCGATGTTGGACGAAGTGGTGGCTGTGGGGTATGGAACGGTGCGTAAAGGGGATCTGACCGGTTCTGTCGGAACCGTGAGCGCCGACGACCTCGTGGCGCGAGGCACTACGTCGGTCATGGGGGCACTTCAGGGAACGGTGGCCGGTGTGGATATCAGCAGCAATTCGGTTCGTCCCGGTGGAAGCTTCAGCATCCAGATCCGTGGGCAGAACTCCTTGCAGGCCGGGAATCCGCTGTACGTGGTCGATGGCGTGGTGACATCGAATATTGATTTTCTGAACCCGGCGGATATCGAGCAGATCGATATTTTGAAGGACGCTTCTTCTACAGCGATTTATGGCTCAAGGGGTTCAAACGGCGTCGTCATCGTACGGACGAAAAATGCGGGAACACCCGGCGCCGAACGGACGACGGTCACCTATGATGGTTTTTATGGTATTCGGCAGCTGGCAAGAATTCCCGATTTCATGGATGGCAGGGAATGGGTGGATTTCCGGACCTCGGCTTATTATACGTTCGAAGACGGGCGCTACGTATTGGCAACGCCGCAAGCGATTCTTCAAAACAGCCCGCTGCTGGAAAGCAGGTTGTATAATGAGCAATATGAGGATTGGCTCGATTTGGGTACGCGGTCCGGACAGCAACAAAACCACTACATCGGCATTGCAGGAGGCTCGGAAAAGATGAATTATAACCTTGGCGTGGGATACCAGAATGAGGAGGGAAACTTCGTGCGCGAAGACCTTAACCGCTACACTTTGAAGCTTGCCGTGGAGCACAGGACATCGGATTATTTTTCAGCCGGTGCCAGCGTAAACCTGGTGCATGGAGTAAACAATTATGGAAGTGAAACCGGCTACCGTGATATCCTGCGGATGCCGCCCATCTTGTATGCCTACGATGACCAAGGGAACTTGATTGACCAACCCGGCATTGCGGAGTCCATTCAGGGCACCGGTAACTTCACCAGCTCGCCTAATCCGCTCAACGAAATCAACAGCGGCACGCAGGAGGTGCGGCAATATGATTTTCTGGGCAGCATTTTTGCAGAATTGCGGCCCATGGAAAATCTCTCCATCAGGAGTACATTCCTGCCACGATTTAACCGGACGAGAGATGGCCGGTACTATGGGGTGGTGTTGGGCCAACGCAACCAAGACTATGCTTACCAGTCGAACACAGAAGCTTTCGAATGGACGTGGGACAACGTTATTAACTATGACAAGCAGTTCAATGAGGACCATCGCCTGAACGTGTCACTCATCCAGAGTGCTTACAAGACCCGTTTCGAGCGCATACAGGCAGCCGCAAACGACTTGCCATACCGCTCTTGGTGGTACAACCTTTTTAGCGGTAATTTCATGCCCGGGAGTTCGAATACGGCCTATAGTGAAACGACATTGCTGTCGTATGCCGCAAGGGCCAATTACGACCTGAAGGGCAAGTACCTGCTTACCGCTACGGTCCGCTATGACGGTAGCTCTAAACTGCGGGATAAATGGGAGGCGTTTCCCTCGGCCGCACTAGCCTGGCGCATTTCGGAAGAAGATTTCATGCAGCGGGCCAATTTTCTGAGCGATTTAAAAGCACGGTTCAGTTTCGGTTATTCGGGTAACAACAACGGCATCAGTGCCTTCGGTTCCCAACAAACACCTGAAACCGACGCCTTAGTGTGGTATGACTATGGAAGCGGGGCGGTGACAGGTTTTGCGCCCGGAAGACCCGTAAACCAGTCAATAACCTGGGAAAAGACGCGTGAAATAAATGTTGGATTGGATTTTGGCTTATTCAATAACCGGCTGAGTGGGAGCGTGGATTGGTATGATAAATTGTCCGATGGGCTGCTGATGCAACGAACCTTGACAGTTGAGTCTGGCGTGCCGTGGATGATTGACAACATCGGTTCGGTAAATAACCGGGGCGTGGAGGTGGCACTCAACTCCACAAACGTCCGTACCACCGATTGGGAATGGACCACATCGTTGATGTTTTCCCGGAATAAGAATGCTATTCGTACCCTGTATGGCCGGGCAGAAGATGTGGTGGGTGAGGCCCGGTTTATCGGACAGCCAATCAATGTCATCTACGATTACCGGATCATCGGGCTCTGGCGGATGGACCAATTGGCGGAAGCTACCGCCTGGGGGCAACAGCCTGGACAGGCGATAGCTGATGATACGGACGGCGATGGTGCGATTACTCCCGCCGATCGGGTGATACTGGGATCGCCAGATCCAACGTGGTTTGGTAGCTTTACGTCAAACCTCCGGTACCGTAACTGGGATTTTTCTTTTAACCTCTATACGCGACAAGGTGTGTTTGTAAATGATCGGTTTCTGGAAGAATTCGGCCCGGATAACGTACAGCGGGGCCGGCCGAAGATCCGCTACGACTATTACATACCGCCGGCCGTTCCGCGATACGATTGGAATAACTGGGGTACGCATGCCGATGGCCGCCCCCAGGCAGTATGGGGAGACAGCGGAACCGGCAATGAAGCCGCACAATATCCGCACCCGCAGAATAAGGGACCGTATTATGGCGGCAACGGACGGTACACTGATGCATCGTTCGTAAAGGTGCGCAACATTATTTTGGGTTATTCATTGCCGCAAAACGTGATTTCAAAATGGGGCATGTCGCAGTTCCGGATTTATGCAAACGTGCTCAATCCCTTTACCTTTACGAACTATGAGGGGTGGGATCCGGAATATGCCACCACAGCGCTGGCCAGCGGGAACGGCCCGAGTAATATCACGTACCAATTGGGCGTAAATGTTAGGTTTTAATTTGGATAGAAATTATGAATAAGTTCAGTTTGGTTATCCTGTGTTTGTTGGTCGCCACGGGGTGTACAAAGTTCTTGGAAGAGGACAACTTGGGTGGAATAACGAACGAGGAGTTTTATCGCATGGAGACGGGGTACGAAACCCTTGTGACCGCTTCTTACAGTTCGTTGCGGACGACATTCAGGACCACGCCGTGGCTGCTATTGGCGGGTACCGACATGTATCAGATGAACAGGGGGTTCGAAAACCGGGCGCTGATGGAGTATACGCAACTTTTTGCGGACAATGGCGACGTGTTGACCTTTTATCGGAATTGCTATAACGCCATACAGACCACTAATATCGGATTGTACTACAACGCGTTGGTCGAAACGGATGAGACCAAGAGGGCCATGTGGAGGGCCGAACTTCGCTTTTTGCGGGCGTTCTACCACTTTTTGTTGATTGAGCAGTTTGGGGGCATCATCATCAACGACGAGCCTACCCTGGAGGGGCCACGCATGAATCTGCCGAGGGCTTCGCTGGCCGATGCTTACCAATTTGTGATTGCCGAGCTGGAAGCCGCGCTGCCCGACTTGCCGGACGATCGCACACGGGCGAATAAAACGGCGGCGAACCACTACCTGGCCAAGGCATACCTCACCCGGGGCTGGGATCTGGGGCAAACCACTGATTTCGAGCGTGCCAAGGTATATGCCGAAGCAGCTATAGCTGGTTACACGATTTCCATTCCTTTCGACGAATTGTGGAGTCCTACAAATGAAAATAACGAGGAAGTCATTTTTGCCGTGCAATATGACAGCGAATCCATTGCCAGCCCAACAGATGGCAACGACCAGCAATCTCTCTTTGGTCCATACCTTGGCGGTCCGGAATTGAACCACAAATACATGAACTCGGCATTTATGCCCTCGTGGAGCTTGCACACCTTTTTCGGTGAAAACGATGCCCGCTATGAGGCGACTTTCATGCTGACGATTTACGACCAGTATTTCGATTACTATGACAACAACAAAAATAAAGATGAACTATTGATTCGTGCATACTACCCCAGGGTTTGGGGGCGCGAATACACGACCGCTGATTCGTTGGACTGGGTGGCGGGACGGGAACACCAAATCGCCAGCAATTTCAGGTATTATCCCTTCAAATATAACGAAGAAGCATACCGGGCGGCTTATCAGATTGATATGAATTCGCCGGTCATTAAAAAATTTGATAGTCCGTCAACACGCCATGTGTTTAACACGCAGGCCAGCGTGAGGGATATCGTGCTTGCGCGCACCGCGGAGACTTACTTCCTGTACGCGGAGGCGTGTATCGGGCTGAATGATTTCGCTACGGCGGCACAATATGTGCAATCAGTGCTTAACCGGCCCGGCAATGCGAAGGATGGAGGGACGTTGCTGCCCAGTCAGTCAATTGCCGCCGCCTCGGGCCAAAGCGAGGCCTTGGATGCCTACCTCATAGAAAGCGCCAAAGAGTTTGCGGGCGAGTACCTTCGGTGGCCCGAGCTGAGGCGGACGGGGAAATTGAAGGAATTCTGTGGGGCCTATAACTATGATATCAGACGAGTGGGGGTCGATAATGCGTTCCGCGGGGTGGATGGACAGGACAAAATCTACCGGCCTATCCCACAAACTGCAATCGACATCAACGAGGCTGATATCACCCAGAATCCTGGATACCAGAACTAAACAACAACTAAATATGACAACTTTTTCAAGAAGAGACTTTTTGTATGCGTTGAGCATGCTGGCAGCTGGGACGGCAGTCAGCATGCCTGGTACCGCCTTCGGCATGCAGCGCCGGCTTCGGGTGGTGCTGGTCGGCACGGGGGTGCGCGGCATTTCATTTTGGGGCAAAAGGCTGGTGGAGCAATATCCGGATTTGCTGGAGTTCGTCGGGCTCAGCGATATCAATCCGGGCCGGCTTGCCTACGCCAAGACATACATGGGGGTAAACTGCCCCACGTTTGTCGATTTTGATGAGATGGTACAGCAAGTAAAACCGGACCTCATTATCGTGTGTACGAAAGACTCGACGCACCATGAGTTTATCATCAAGGGGCTAGCTGCTGGCTGCGACGTCTTGACCGAGAAACCGCTTACTACTGATGAAGTGAAGGCCCAAGCTATCCTGGATGCCGAACGCAAGTATGGCAAGAACCTAATTGTCGGTTTCAACTACCGGTGGAGTCCCTACATGACGAAAATTAAGGAATTGCTCCAGCAGGAGGAGATCGGAGATATCACGTCGGTAGACTTCAACTGGTATCTGAACGTGCACCATGGGGCTTCCTATTTCAGGCGCTGGCACGGCTTAATGAACAGTGGCGGCTCGCTGTGGATACACAAAGCCACACATCATTTCGACTTGTTGAATTGGTGGCTTGATGCTGAACCGGAGGAAGTCTTTGCTTATGGGGCGCTCGAACATTACGGAAGCAACGGTCCTTTCCGCGGCAAAAGCTGCCGCAGTTGCCCCCATAAGCAGGAGTGTGTGTACTATTGGGATATCACCAAGGACAGCCATAGTATGAAGCTGTATGTGGAAAATGAGGAACACGACGGCTATATCCGCGATGGCTGCGTATATAGGCATGAGATTGATATTTATGATAAGATGTCTGCACAAATTAAATACGCCAACAATGTGGTAGCTAATTATTCGCTCACGACATATTCGCCATTTGAAGGGTGGCGTATCGCGTTCAATGGGCATAAAGGGCGGATCGAAGCGTGGCTGGATATCCCTTGGATGAAAAACGACGAGCTGGATCAGGAAAGCCTGCACGCCGCGGAAATGGAGCAGTCGAAAAATGAGGATATGATACACGAACCGCTCGTGCTCTATAAAAGCTGGTCCGACTACAAGGTGATCCAGGTTGCCAGCGAACGGAGTGGGCATGGAGGCGGAGACCGGCGGTTGCATGATAAGATCTTCAAGGACAAGCATGC
This sequence comes from Parapedobacter sp. ISTM3, assembly GCF_016533505.1. NCBI lineage: Bacteria > Pseudomonadati > Bacteroidota > Sphingobacteriia > Sphingobacteriales > Sphingobacteriaceae > Parapedobacter > Parapedobacter sp. ISTM3. The sequence continues at coordinate 57,166 of NZ_JAENGN010000002.1, forward strand.
GCCTGATCCCTATGGCCACGCGGCAGGTGTGCGGGATGGGGCGATGTCCATTTTGATCGGCGTAGCTGCCAGGAAAAGTATTGAAACCGGCGCGCCGGTGAAGATCGCTTCGTTGACGGACTTGAAGCCTATGCCCAAACGCATGGCCTAACGTTAGTTGAATGATGATACAACGATTGGCGAAATGGATAGTGATGCCATGCGCCGGCTTATTCTTAGCTTTCGTATGGGCTGGTCAACGGGAGGTAACCGTATTTCTCGTCGGCGACTCAACCGTGGCCAATAAGCCGTACCGCGCAAGCAATCCCGAGAAAGGGTGGGGGCAGGTATTGCCCCTGTATTTTGACGAAGGGGTGCGGGTGGAAAACCATGCGCTGAACGGCCGGAGTACCAAGAGTTTTCGCAACGAAGGGCACTGGGATAAGGTGAAGGCACGGGTACAGCGCGGCGATTATGTCGTCATCGCGTTCGGACACAATGACCAGAAGGAAAACAGTCCGGAGCGCTATGCGGATCCGGAGGTCGAATTTCCGCGTCAGCTGAAACGATACATCGCGGAGACGCGGGAGCGCGGCGGAATCCCGGTACTGTCGACACCAATCATGCGCCGTAAGTTTGATGTCCGGGGATACCTCGAGGAAACACACGGGGCCTATCCGGAGGTTGTGCGGAATGTGGCAAGTGAAACAGGCGTGGCGTTGCTCGATATGCATGCGCAAACCCGGGAGCTGCTGCTGGAGTGGGGGCCTGAGCGTTCAAAGGCACTGTTCCTGCACCTGATGCCGGGGCAGTACGAGGCGTTGCCGAACGGCGCGGAGGATGATACACATCTCTCTGGCACAGGCGCTTTTAAAATCTGCGACCTGGCAGTGGCTGAGATGAAGCGTTGCCTGCCAGCGTTGGCGGCGCACTTCAAGCGTTAGACAAGTCTGCCGGTCGCAATCGTTTTCGGTAACGATTCCGCAAATAAATGGCGCGGAAAGTTTTTGATGCTTATCGGATAACGATAAAATTGCAGGGACAAGAATGCGAAAGAACATGAAAAAAATAGGATGGATGACCGTTGTGGCGGTTTGCTTGGTAAGCGGAACAATATCCGTTGTCTGCGGTCAAGACACCTGGCCGGAGCCGGATGTCCGCTTGCCGGTGTTTAAAACGGATACCTTTGATATACGGGGCTTCGGTGCGTCTGATGCCCCGGGATTTGTCAGTACTGCGGCCATCCAATCGGCCATCGATGCTTGCCACGGGCAGGGCGGCGGCGTTGTGTTGATCCCCGAAGGGGTGTGGAGCTCGGGGCCCTTGTCGCTGAGAAGCGGCGTAAACCTGCACTTGTCGCGCCATGCACTTTTGCAGTTTTCACGTGATTTCAACGATTACCCGCTGATTGAAACCTGGTGGGAAGGATTGCCCCAAGTACGCCGACACTCGCCCATCCGTGCTGAGGGACAGCAAAATATTGGCATAACCGGTGAAGGGGTAATTGATGGAAACGGCGATGCATGGCGCTACGTGAAAAAAGCAAAGATGACGGACTCCCAATGGAAAAACCTTGTCGCATCCGGCGGCGTGGTTACCCCGGACGGCAAGGAATGGTACCCCTCAGAAAGTGCGCTGAAGGGACGGCAATACCAAGATGCCGGCCTGATTACGCCGGATAAGACCAAGGCGTTCTTTGAAGAGATAGCGGATTTCCTGAGACCGAACCTTGTGGTATTGGAACGTTGTGAGCGGATTTTACTGGAAGGGGTGACCTTCCAAAACTCCGGAGCATGGAACATCCATCCGCTGATGAGCCGGGATGTCACAATCCGCAATATTACCGTGCGCAATCCGTGGTATTCGCAAAATGGCGACGGATTGGACATCGAGTCCTGTACCAATGTGCTGGTAGAGGGGAGTTCGTTTGACGTCGGCGATGACGCCATCTGTGTAAAGAGCGGGAAAGGCACACACGGGCGGCAGTTGGGGATGCCTACGGAAAATTTATGGGTGCGCAACTGTACGGTTTTCCATGCGCACGGTGGTTTTGTGGTAGGCAGTGAAATGAGTGGAGGGGCGCGCAACCTCTATGTTTCCGGCTTAACGTTTATTGGTACAGACATAGGCTTGCGCTTTAAAACCACTCGCGGCCGGGGCGGAGTGGTGGAAGATGTCTATATCCGGGACATATACATGAAGGACATCCCGGGGGAGGCGATCCTGTTTGACATGTATTACGAGGCGAAGGATCCCATTCCCGCTGCAGGAGAGGTTCGCCAGCCGCCGAAAGCGGAAACGCTGCCTGTGTCTGAAGAGACACCGCAATTCCGTAACTTCTACATTGCCAACATCCATTGCGAGGGGGCTAAGAAGGCGGTGTTCATACGCGGGCTACCCGAGATGCCCATACGGGGGATCCACTTGTCGGGCTTGCGCATGAAGACGGCAGCGGGAATCGACATTCAGGAGGGCGCAGCGATCACGGTTACCGAATCGGTAGTGGAAACCACCTCAGATGAGCCGTTGGCCTATGTGCTTAATGGTAGAGACGTCGTGTTCGATGCACTGCGTTACGGCGGGCGTGTGAAAACGTTGCTCCATGTGCAGGGTGAGCGGAGCAAAGGCGTGGTACTGCATAATATCGATACATCCTTGGCCGAAAAACCGCTGCAGGCTGACCATGGTGCCGCGGAAACGGCTGTAAAAATGAACTAACCGATGAAGTTAAATCTGAATAATGAGCTGATAAAGTTTGTGCTGCGGAAAGCAGCTTTGAAACCTGTCTTGGTGTGTGGTTTAGTGTTTGGTGCCGTAGGCTGGGCAGGGGCACAGCCGGAGAAATACAGCGAGCGGATGGCGGAGACCGCCATGAAACTGTGGCCCGACTCATTCAGTTTGGGAAAACCAGGTACGCCGGCAAAATGGAGTTATGATTTGGGGGTAATCCTCAAAGGTGTGGAAGCGGTGTGGAAGGGCTCCGGCGATGCCCGGTGGTTTGCTTATATCCAACAGCAGATGGATCACTACGTGCAAGACGATGGAACCATCAAAGCCTACAAGCGGGAAGACTACAACATCGATTTCATCAACAATGGTAAGCTGCTCCTGCTTTTGTATCAGGTGACGGGAAAGGCGAAGTATTACAATGCAGCCTCCCTGCTGCGGGATCAATTGCGTACGCATCCAAGGACATCCGAGGGCGGATTTTGGCACAAGAAAATCTATCCACACCAGATGTGGCTGGATGGCCTTTACATGGGGCAGCCCTTTTTTGCCGAGTATGCCAAATTATTTAATGAGCGGGATGCATTTGACGATATCACTAATCAGTTTGTGTTGATGGAACGCCATAGCCGCGACGACGAGACCGGCCTGTTGTACCATGGATGGGACGAATCGCGGGAACAAGCCTGGGCAGACAAGGCTACTGGCCGGTCTCCGAACTTTTGGGGGCGCTCGTTGGGCTGGTTCGGGATGGCCCTGGTTGATGCTATCGAGCATTTCCCCGAAGACCACCCCGGCGTGGATTCGTTGGCAGGGATCCTTCAGCGGTTTGCAAAAGCGGTGATTGCGTTTCAGGATAAACGTTCGGGTGTGTGGTATGATGTGGTCGACATGGCACATCGCCCTGAGAATTACCTCGAAGCGTCGGCTTCCTGCATGCTGGTATATACGCTGGCCAAAGGCGTACGCCTGGGCTACCTGCCGGAAGGCTATATCAAACAGGCGCAGAAAGGGTACAGCGGCATCTTGAAGACATTTATCTCCGGTCGTGACGATGGCGGCATCAATCTCGAACGTACGGTGGCGGTGTCTGGCCTTGGGGGCTCGGGCCGTTATCGCGACGGTAGCTTTGCGTATTACATGAGCGAGCCGGTGATTCAGAACGACCCGAAGGGGATGGGTGCATTTATCAAATGTGCAGCTGAGATGGAGCTGTTGCCCACACTGGGGCGAGCGAAAGGTAAGACGGTGGTTCTAGACTATTATTACAATAATGAGTACCGTGTGGACGTGACCGGCCGGCAGGTACGTTATCATTACGTATGGGAAGATCAGTCGAACAGCGGCTATTCGTTTCTGGGACACCTCTTCAACCGCTATGGGGTAAGGACGGCATCATTGGAGACGAAACCTGGGGTAGCGACATTGGGTAATGCCGATGTTTACATCATCGTCGATCCGGATACGGAAAAAGAGACAAACTCGCCAAATTTTCTGGAACGCCCTGAAATCGACGTGATAACCGAATGGGTACGGCAGGGTGGTGTATTGGTCCTTTTGGGTAATGATGCCGGCAACGCGGAATTTACACATTTCAATCAACTGGCCGGGCGGTTCGGTATCCGCTTTAACGAAGACAATGCGCTGTCGGTAAAAAACGACCACTTCCCGGAGGGAGCCGTTCAACTTAAAAAAGGGAACAGCGTCTTCAAAAAACCTTATAGGCTTTTCCTCAAAGAGGTCAGTACCCTGGAGCTTACACCGCCCGCGCGGTCACTCGTCCAAAAGGAGGGAAAACACCTCATGGCTACGGCCAAATATGGCAAAGGGACGGTTTTTGCACTAGGTGACCCGTGGATATACAATGAGTACATAGATGGACGTAAGCTGCCCCCGGATTTTGAAAATTACGAGGCGGCGGATGCATGGGTGCAGTGGTTGCTAGCAAAAGCGAGGAGAAAATAATGCAAGTAATGAAAACATTGAATAAGGATTTATTGCAAACCGGCGCGACGGAGGAACTCCCGGAGAAGGTCTTGCAATTCGGAACCGGGGTGCTGCTCCGCGGGTTGCCCGACTATTTTATTGAAAAAGCTAACCGGCAGCGGATATTCAACGGACGGATCGTAGTGGTAAAATCAACCGGACAAGGCGGTACCGACGAATTTGCTCGGCAGGACGGGCTGTATACGCTACATACCAACGGGCTGCAAAACGGTAAAGAGGTGCGCGAAACCCTGCTGGTGTCTGCTATCAGCAGGGTCTTGCATGCAGCAACGCAGTGGGAGACGATTGCTCAGATTGCGGAACATCCAGATATTTCGATCGTCATTTCCAACACGACCGAGGTGGGGATTGTATTGGATGATCAAGACGAACCCCGGGCTGCGCCGCCATCGTCTTTTCCGGGTAGACTTACCGCGTTGCTTTATCGCCGTTTTGTGCATTTCAATGGCGACCCAGACAAAGGGTGGGTGATATTGCCGACCGAACTGATCAGTGACAATGGAGCCACATTGAAGTCGATTGTATTGGAGTTGGCCCGCCGGCACGGATTGGGAGACGAGTTTGCTCGTTGGATAGTGGAAGCTAACGATTTTTGCAACACATTGGTCGACCGCATCGTACCGGGAAAATTGCCGGAGAATGAGGCGGAAGAAGCAGAAAAGCAACTGGGCTATCGTGATGCGTTGGCAATCATGGCCGAGCCATTCCGGCTCTGGGCGATCGAGTCGGATAATGATCGCGTACACGACCGGCTCGCTTTCGCCCAAGGGGATGAGGGAATGATCATTACTCCGGACATCAGCAAATTCAAAGAACTCAAACTGCGCCTATTAAACGGAAGCCATACGTTCTCGTGCGGACTGGCCATCCTTTGCGGCTTTAGTACAGTTAAAGTTGCCATGCAGCATGATGGGTTTGCACGGTATGTGCGGCGGTTGATGTTCAGGGAGATAGCCGACACAATAATTGGCAACGGGATTTCGGAGGCGGAGGCACTTGACTTTGCAGCGAACGTCATGGATCGTTTTGCAAATCCTTTCCTGGATCATGCTTGGCAAAGTATCAGCTTAAACTACACGTCGAAGATGCAGATGCGTAATGTGGCGTCCTTGGAACGGTTTATACGCAAGAACCGCGCCGTACCGCGATGCATGGCATTGGGTTTTGCCGCCTACCTGTATTTCATGCAAGGAACCCACCAGGTTGCCGATGAGCACGCAGGCTGGTTGGCCGGCTTGTGGAGCACGGTCGATGGAGAAGAATTGGTCGTTGAGGTGCTGCGCAACGAAGACCGTTGGGGCATGGATCTGAATGGTTTGCCGGGGCTTGCCGATGCGATCAGGTACTTTCTGGTACAACTCCAGCAAAAAAATGCGCTAGAAGTGATACAAGAACTGAATGAAGAAATGGAGTTGAAACTACAAAATAAGTGAGCAGTGCAGGTATTGAAAGTGCATCCGCAGGATAATGTGCTGGTAGCGTTGCAAGATTTAAAGAAAGGGACACGATTGACCTATGAAGGTGCCGTGTATTCATTGCAGGAAGATATTCCGGCAAAGCACAAGTTTTTTGGCAGACGGCTGGACGCCGGAGAGGCGGTCATCATGTATGGTGTCATCGTGGGAAGGGCGCAACATGAGGTGACGACCGGGCAATGGATGAATACAGGTAACGTAAAACACGATACTTCGCCCTATGAGTACCATCCTTACCGATACGTTTGGAACCCACCGGACGTGTCACGGTTTGTAGAACGTACTTTCATGGGATACCATCGGAGCGACGGCCGGGTGGGCACGGCCAACTATTGGCTGTTTATACCAACGGTGTTCTGTGAAAACCGAAACTTGGATGTGATACGCGAGGCGTTGCACAACGAGCTGGGGTATGCGGTCACGGATAAATACAAAGCCAAGACGCGTATCCTGCGGGAATGGTACGAACGGCAGAACGATGTATCGGAAGTAGACCTCACTGTACAGGAATCGGTGGTGCCGGTGGACCGGCTTTTCAAGCATGTGGATGGTATCAAATTCCTTAACCACCAAGGCGGATGCGGTGGTACCCGGCAAGATGCTGCGGTGTTGAGTAAGCTGCTCGCTGCATATGCCAACCATCCCAACGTAGCGGGGGTTACGGTGTTGAGCCTGGGATGCCAGAATTTGCAGGTCCGTGACTTCGTGGAAGACCTTAAACAATTGAATCCTACATTTGATAAGCCGCTTTTGATTTTTGAACAACAACAGGCGGTTAGCGAAGAACAATTGATCACAGCGGCCATCCACCAAACGTTTATGGGACTGGTGGAGGCGAATAAGCTGTTACGCCAGCCAGCGCCGTTGCATAAACTGGCTATTGGTGTGAAGTGCGGCGGCAGTGATGGCTTCAGCGGGATTTCAGCCAATCCGGCCGTGGGGTACTGTGCCGATCTCCTGGTGGCGCTGGGCGGAACGGTCTTGCTGGCGGAGTTTCCAGAACTGTGCGGCGCGGAGCAAAATCTGCTTGACCGGATGCCTGATGAACATGCCGCCCGTAAGTTTATGGCGTTGATGCAGGCATATGGAGCAGCAGCAGAGCGGGTAGGGTCCGGATTCCATATGAATCCTTCCCCCGGAAATATCAAAGATGGGCTGATCACCGATGCCATCAAAAGCAACGGTGCCGCCAAAAAGGGCGGCACATCACCGATCGTCGATGTATTGGATTATACCGAACAGGCAAATAAACCCGGATTGAACCTGGTATGTACGCCGGGTAACGATGTGGAAGCAACCACCGGAAAAGCGGCCAGCGGAGCGACCCTGATTTTGTTTACAACCGGATTAGGTACGCCTACGGGGAATCCCGTATGCCCGGTGATCAAAGTGGCGACCAACAGTAGGCTGACCGAGCGTATGGGGGATATCATTGACATCGATTGCGGGCCGATTATCAATGGCGCAAAAACCATCGCGGAGATGGGCGAAGAAATTCTTGAATACTGCATAAAAGCGGCTTCGGGTGAAGTGATGCCTCATGCGGTAAGACTTAATCAGGATGATTTTATTCCCTGGAAACGAGGAGTGTCTTTATAATTTACGAATATAGGTATGAAGAAGTTTTTAGACGAGCACTTTCTGTTGAACACAAAGACAGCGCAGACGCTGTATCACGACTATGCGTCGGCCATGCCCATCATCGACTACCATTGCCATTTGCCGCCGCAACAGATTGCCGAAAACACCCAGTTTGAGAACATCACCAAAGTATGGTTGAATGGTGATCACTACAAATGGCGGGCGATGCGCACGAATGGTGTGGATGAACAGTATATCACCGGTGATAAACCCGACCGGGAGAAATTTCGTAAATGGGCGGCGACTGTGCCTTATACCATGCGGAATCCGCTGTATCACTGGACACACCTCGAGCTGCAACGCTATTTTGGGATCACGGATCTGCTGAATGCGGATACGGCCGACCGGATTTATGACGAGACCCGCGAAAAATTGCAGTCGCCCGAGTACCGGGTGCGGGGGTTGCTGGACAAAATGAATGTCAAGGTCATCTGCACAACGGATGATCCGGTCGATTCGCTCAATTTTCATCAGCAGTTGAAAGATGAGGGGTATGAAATACCTGTTCTGCCCGCTTTCCGCCCTGATATGGCCATGAACCTGGATGATTTAACGAAATTCCAACGGTACGTCTCCCGGCTGGAGGAAGCGGCAGGAGTATCCATTGCCTCGTACGCCGATTTTGTGGAGGCTCTTAAGAGACGCCATGATTTCTTTGCAGATATGGGCTGTTCGGTGTCTGACCATGGCCTTGAGGAAATTTATTGTGACGATTTTACGGACGAGGAGGTTAATCGCGTATTCAGAAAGGCGCTGAACGGAACCCCCCTGGACAATGGCGAATGCCGGAAAATAAAATCCGCACTGTTGCTGTTGTTTGGACAATGGGATGCAGAAAAGAATTGGGTACAGCAATACCATTTGGGTGCTTTGCGCAACAACAACTCACGGATGCTGCATAAACTTGGCCCGGATACCGGCTGGGATTCCATCGGTGATTTTAGCCAGGGCCAGACGCTTTCGAAATTCTTGAATCGGCTTGACAGTCGTGATCAGCTGGCCAAGACAATTCTTTACAACCTAAATCCCGCCGATAATGAGTTGATGGCGACCATGATTGGCAACTTCAACGATGGCTCTATTGCGGGGAAGATCCAGTTTGGATCAGCATGGTGGTTCCTTGATCAAAAGGATGGGATGATTAAACAAATGAATGCACTCTCCAACATGGGGCTGATCAGTCGTTTTGTCGGCATGCTGACGGACTCACGGAGCTTCCTTTCGTTTCCCAGGCACGAGTATTTTAGACGGCTTTTATGCGATCTGTTTGGAACGGAAATCGAGAACGGCGAACTACCGAATGACATCGAATGGATAGGGCAAATGATTCAGGATATATGCTATCACAATGCCAATCGGTACTTTGGTTGGGAAGGAACTTCGGCTTAGCAACGAAAACGATTTCGCAAAAATTCCGGTAGTAAAAGGTGGTAATTAACGAAGTCTTCCTATCTTTGGATGGCGTAAACGTTTACGCGATATAAATCTAATCATCTTGATACTTATATTATGACTCCAACACAGCCAGTAGGCAGATACCGATGGACGATCTGTGCATTGTTGTTTTTTGCCACGACCGTTAACTATTTAGACAGGCAAGTACTCAGTTTATTGCACCCTACCTTGGAGGAGGAGTTCGGGTGGTCCAATACGGATTATTCCAACATCTTGGCGGCTTTCCAGTTTATCTATGCCTTGTCAATGTTGTTCGTCGGACGCATTATCGATCGTTTGGGAACCAAGTGGGGGTTTGCCGTTGCCATCATCGTTTGGTCGGTTGCTGCCATTGTACACGCGGTTGCGATTCCCATCGGCGAAGGGGCTGTCAGCTTGTTGGGGGTATTCGGCATCACAGGACTCTCGGTATCTGTGGTTGGTTTTATCATTGCCCGGGCGTTGCTGGGGTTTGGCGAATCAGGCAATTTCCCCGCTGCCATCAAAGCGACGGCGGAATACTTTCCCAAGAAAGATCGGGCATTTGCTACCGGTATATTTAACTCGGGTTCCAATGTGGGCGCTATTTTGGCTCCGCTCACAGTGCCTTGGATGGCGCTGAACTGGGGGTGGCAGAGTACCTTCGTCGTCATTGGCGCAGTAGGGTTCCTGTGGCTCATTTTCTGGTTTTGGTTTTATGAGAAGCCTGAAAAGCAAAAGCGGCTGTCGGTTGCTGAGCTTGCTTACATACAAAGTGATGTGGAGGTCGTGGACGTGCCTGCTGACCGGGAGGAAGAAAAAGCCGAAAAAGTGCCCTGGGTCCGTTTGTTGGGGTACCGCCAGACGTGGGCATTTGCTGCCGGGAAATTCATGACGGATGGGGTTTGGTGGTTCTTTCTGTTTTGGTTGCCGGCATACCTGAAGGCACAATACGGTATGGAAGGCGTAGCGATTATGCTTCCCCTTGCAGTGCTTTACAGCATGACCATGTTCGGGAGCATCGGCGGGGGCTGGTTTCCCAAGTATTATATCAATAAAGGCTATTCACCCTATGACGGGCGTATGAAAGCTATGCTGATCATCGCATTGTTTCCACTTGTCGTGTTGGCTGCGCAACCGCTGGGAGGAATCAGTTACTGGATTCCTGTCGTGTTGATCGGTGTCGGTGCATCGGCGCATCAGGCGTGGTCGGCCAATATCTTCACGACGGTATCGGATATGTTCCCCAAGATTACTGTAGCTTCCGTGACCGGTATCGGCGGCATGGCGGGCGGCTTAGGCGGTGTGGTAATGAGTAAACTTGGCGGTGCTGTTTTCGACCACTATGCGGCAATTGACCGCATTCACACCGGGTACACCATCATGTTTTCCATTTGTGCGGTTTCTTATCTGATAGCCTGGGTGATTATGAAGTCGTTGGTGCCGCGGATGAAATTGGTAGACCTGAAATAGCGTGTAATACGGCGGTCAATAAGCAATAAAAAGAAAAAGGGCTTGCACGGTGTTCCGGCAAGCCCTTGTTTTGTGATATACGTTATTGTCTACCAACGGCTTTTTTCACGGCGTTTCCCGCCAAAATCCCGGAAACCACCACCGCTTTCACGTTTACGGCGTCCACCGCTTTCCCCGCCTCCGTTGCGGAACGATCGGGTACGCTTTTCGCCGCCTCGGCTATCACCGCGTCCTTCACCAGCGTTTTCCACACGTACGGAACGTCCGTTGAAATCAACATTCTGAAAGCCCCGGAACACCTTGTCAACAGATGAATTTTCAACTTCAAAAAATGTATATACACCTTTGAGGTCTATCTTGCCAATAGCTTTTCCGCTGATATTTGTCGTGTTGCAGATATAACCGAGTATGTCTCCGCGCGTAAAATCGTCTACCGAACCGAGGTTGATGAACAGCCGGGTGTAATCCGATTTATACCCGTCGCGGCCAAAGCGTTCTGCTTTTCCTCTGCGATCACCGCTACGTGCCTCGTGGGCATCCACGTTGAGGTCCGGTGCGTTTTGATAGTATTCCAAGAACCGGTTGAATTCAAGGGAAGCAAAACGCTTAATGATTTCTTCTTTGCTCAAATCGGCAAAACTTTCCATGATTTGGGGCAGGTACCGATCGATGTGATCGTCATTGACGGCTACCTCGTGTACCTTGTTGATTAAAGCAAAGAGTTGCTTTTCAACAACCGCATCGCCTTTCGGTACCTCCATTTTAACGAAGGGTTTGCCGATGACCTTTTCGATTTGGCGGATTTTGCCCAGTTCTTTCAGGTTTACCAAAGAAATGGAAATACCCGTTTTCCCTGCGCGGGCGGTTCGTCCGCTACGGTGCGTGTAATTTTCAATTTCGTCAGGCAACGAGAAATTGATGACGTGGGTCACATCGTTCACGTCGATGCCCCTGGCGGCCACATCCGTGGCAATAAGCAGTTGAAGGCTCCTATCCCGGTAGCGTTTCATCACTTTATCGCGCTGCTGCTGCGACAGATCGCCGTGCAGCGAGTCCGCATTGTAGCCGTCTTTGATGAGTGCTTCGGCGATTTCCTGCGTTTCTACCTTTGTACGGCAAAATACGATGCCGAAAATCTCAGGATTGGAATCTACGATGCGTTTGAATGCAGCGTACTTGTCGCGAGCACGCACCACGTAATAATGGTGCTCGATGTTTGCGTTGCCGCTGTTTTTGGTGCCTACGGTCAGTTCAAACGGATCGGTCATGTAATTTTTGGCAATCCGCCGCACTTCGGCTGGCATAGTGGCTGAAAACAGCCACGTTTTCTTCTCGTCCGGGGTGGTAGACAAGATATTGTTGATGTCTTCCTGAAAGCCCATGTTGAGCATTTCATCGGCTTCGTCCAACACAACATACTTCACGTTGGAGAAATCGATGGCATCACGGCCGATGATGTCCAGCATGCGGCCAGGGGTGGCCACGACAATCTGTACACCTCGACGGATCTGCCGCAACTGGTCGCTGATGCTCGCGCCACCGTAAACGGCGACGACATGCACATTCGGAATGTTCTTGGCAAATTTTTCGATGTCTTTCGCAATCTGCAAACACAGTTCGCGGGTTGGGCATAGTACCAACGCCTGCGGGTGTTTTTGCGAAAAGTCCAACAATTCTAACAATGGCAAGCCAAAAGCTGCGGTTTTGCCGGTACCGGTTTGGGCTAATCCGACAAAATCGTTGCTGCCTGTCAAAAGTACGGGAACGGCTTGTTCCTGAATGGGAGTAGGTTTTTCAAACCCTAACTCTGTGATGGCATTAACAATATCATGACGGATCCCCAGTTCAATAAATGGGTTCATCAATATGTTTAATTACAATAGGCACTATTGCCTAAGGCGGTGCAAAGGTACGGTTAATAAATTGGAATTCAAAATTTAATATAAGTAAGAAAACCGGGAATCGGAAGGTTGGAAGACCACATGGGACTTCCAACCTTCCGACTACCGGTTTTGGGATTCCCAACTTAGTACAACGTAAACTCTACCCTCCGGTTTTGTTGGCGGCCTTCCGCTGTGTTGTTGCTGGCGATGGGTTGCGTCGGCCCGTATCCCGTGGCTTCTATGCGCGATGGATTGGCGCCTTTGCTGACGAGGTATGCCTTCACCGCTTCCGCACGTTCCTTCGATAGGCGCATATTGGTTTGCATGGAGCCGGTGTTGTCTGTATGGCCAGCTAATTTGAGGCTGAAGTTTTTCTCAATTAATAACGCGGCAACTTTATTCAGGCTGGCGTGCGATGAGGGACGAATGGTCGCTTTCCCAAGATCAAATTCCAGGTTTTGAATCGCTTCATCTACGACGCGGCGGTCTTCTTCGGTCACAACCACTTGTTGCACGACAGGCGCTTTGGGTTCAGGCAATGGGCATCCTGCACCATCTACTTTTGTGTTTTCAGGAGTATCCGGACACTTGTCATAACGATTGGCTACACCATCCCCGTCGTCATCGGCTAAGTCTGCATACAACCGCTCCATTTGAGCCTGTAATTTTTCGTTCTCAGCTTGCTGCGCTTTCAGTGCTTCTTTTTGTGCGACCAAGTCGTCGTATTGAGCCAAATATTCTTTCTGCATGCTCGATACTGGATTGCTGTTCGCCAAAACTGGTTTTGACTTGTTGCCCAGTGCAAATTCAACACCTACATGGGCATAGGAAAAGAGGTCTTTCGATCCTCCGCCGCGCACACCGTCAAAAGTGGTTGATTGTACCAGGTTCATCCGGTAGCCCAAATCGATGTTGATATCGGGTGCAACGGCAAATTTCAACCCCAGGCCTGCAGGAACAAAAAGTTCGGTAGTCGAGTCATAGGTCGCTGTGATGCCATTTATTTCGGTGGTGGGCTCAAAACCCAATGCACCCAGGCCAACGTTTAAGTATGGCTTAATGAGTCCTTGATGATGCCGCCAGTTGATGTTGGCCAGTGTGACGTGGGCTGATAATGCCACGGACCAAGGCAGCTTGGTCTCAAAAGAGTTGTTATTGTCTTTATAGGCACCTGTTACTTTCCCGCCCATATATTCAGCTTGAATGCCGAAACCGGGGAGGATTTGCCTTTTTACATATACGCCATATCCAAAATTGTGCTCTACCTTATCGAACCTGCGTCGTAGACCGATGAGGTTGGATTGATTTAGAAGGCCGCCATGTACACCAATAGACCAAGTCCGGTACTCGGATTCGGGTGCAAAAGGTTTTACCTCATTGATTGTGGGGGTTTGGGCAACAAGTTGGGTAACGGCGAGTATCCCTGCTGCAGCAAGGGCGCCGGCTTTTTTTACGTTCATTTTCATGCTTGGTAATTTATTAAGCGATAGTTTTGATTTTGGAAGCGATTAAGCAATTAGCTTGCCATTTTTTGTATTTTACGTGAAATGTTTGATTTGGCTGCGCCAAAAAGTGCGTTTCGGCATCTTTGCCGGTGGCAGGCCGCTTGTACAAATTGCATAAACAGGCAATTTTGCCTAAGTTTGCGAAAAATATCAAACGCATTTTTTCAAATGACAAGTAGGGAAATCCGCGAAGCTTTTTTGGCTTTTTTCAACGATAAGGGGCATCAGATAGTACCGTCAGCACCGGTGGTTATCAAAAATGATCCCACGCTGATGTTTACCAATGCTGGTATGAACCAGTTCAAAGATATCTTTTTAGGGGAAGCACAGGCCCTGTATCCCCGTGTTGCGGATACCCAGCGTTGTCTGCGCGTCTCCGGTAAACACAACGACCTGGAAGAAGTGGGGATAGACACTTACCACCATACCCTGTTTGAAATGCTGGGCAACTGGAGTTTTGGTGATTATTTTAAGAAAGAAGCCATTACATGGAGCTGGGAGCTCCTTACCGAGGTGTACAAGCTGGATAAAGACAGGTTGTACGTTACCATCTTTGAGGGCGATCCAGCAGATGGTTTGCCGAAGGATGAAGAAGCGTATAACTTTTGGAGCGCGATCATCGCCGAAGATCGTATTCTTCTGGGCAACAAAAAAGATAATTTCTGGGAGATGGGGGATATTGGCCCATGCGGCCCGTGTTCGGAAATCCATGTGGATTGCCGCCCGGACGCCGAACGCCAGACCGTGGATGGCAGGACCTTGGTCAATGCTGACCACCCGCAGGTCATCGAAATCTGGAATCTGGTGTTTATGCAGTTTAATCGGCAGAAAGACGGATCCCTGAAGCCACTGCCGGCCAAGCACGTCGATACCGGGATGGGGTTTGAACGCCTCGTACGCGTCATCCAGGGCAAGGCGTCGAATTACGACACGGATGTGTTCAGGCCCATCATCAACTACATTGCGGAGCGGGCAGGGGTGTCTTATGGTGCCAACGAGCAGACGGATATCGCAATGCGGGTCATGGCTGACCATATCCGTGCGATCAGTTTCACCATTGCTGACGGGCAGCTTCCATCCAACAATAAGGCTGGTTATGTCATCCGCCGTATTTTGCGCCGGGCCGTGCGGTATGCCTATACGTTCCTGCACTTCAAGGAGCCGTTTTTGCACGAGTTGGTGCCGCTTTTGGCCAAGCAGTTTGAGGGGGTATTCGACGAGTTGTCCGCGCAGCAGGAATTTGTGCAGAAGGTGGTGCTCGAGGAAGAGCAATCGTTTTTGCGTACGCTCGTTACCGGCGTGCAGCGCTTTGAAAATTACATTGGCAATGGAGACGCTAAGATGATTGATGGCGGCTTTGCCTTTGAGTTGTATGATACTTACGGTTTTCCGATTGATTTAACCGGACTGCTGGCACGTGAAAAAGGATGGACGGTTGACATGCAGGGTTTTCAGCAAGCGCTGGAAGCTCAAAAAAGCCGATCCCGTGCTGCTACGGCTGTCGATACAGGCGATTGGGTGGTTTTGCGTGAAGAAGATCAGGTGGATTTCGTCGGCTACGACCAATTAACGTGTCATACCGAAATCCTGAAATATCGGAAAATCAGTACAAAAGGAGTGGATCAATACCAGCTTGTGCTTGCTAAAACACCTTTTTATGCGGAAGGTGGTGGGCAGATGGGCGACACCGGCGTATTAATCGTGGCCGACACCGGTGAACAACTAGCCATTACGGATACCAAAAAGGAACACGGATTGATTGTGCATTTTACGCCGCACTTACCTACGGATTTGTCCGCTACGTTGGTGGCCAAGGTTGATGTTGCCAAACGACGTGAAACAGAAGGTAACCATTCCGCCACCCACCTGCTTCATGCCGCATTGAAACAGGTGCTCGGTACGCATGTAAACCAAAAAGGGTCATTGGTGAATGCGGAATACCTGCGATTTGATTTTTCGCATTTTGCCAAAGTCAGCGAAGAGGAACTCTTGCAGATCGAACGTATTGTCAACGCAAAAATCCGCGAAAATATTCCGTTGAAGGAAGAACGGGATGTGCCGTTCCAGCAAGCTGTTGATGCCGGCGTAACGGCATTATTCGGTGAAAAATATGGTGATAGGGTGCGGGTCATTACCTTTGACGACCAATTTTCGAAAGAATTGTGCGGTGGGACACACGTCCGTGCTACCGGCCAAATCGGCTTCTTTAAAATTGTGGCGGAAAGCGCAGTGGCTGCCGGTGTAAGGCGAATTGAAGCGATTACGGGAAGCCGTGCGGAGCAGTTTATCTATGAACAGATTGATATTGTCAGTAAGTTTAAGGAGTTGCTCAACAACCCTAAGGATTTCGTCAAAGCGCTGTCGAAGGTAGTCGACGAGAATAGCCACCTGAAAAAGGAAATCGAACGGACCGTGGCCGAACGAGCGCTTAGCCTTAAACAGGATTTAGCAGCCAAGGTTGTGCCTGTGAATGGCGTTAACTTCCTCGCCGAAAAGATAGACGTGCCCAACGCGGATGCGGTGAAAACGCTCGCATATGCGCTGAAAGGCTATGTCGACAACCTCTTTCTGGTGCTGGGGACGGTAATCGGCGACAAGCCGGGGCTTACCGTTGTCATTTCGGACAATCTGGTCTCAGACCGGGGCTGGAATGCGGGTGTAATTGTACGGGAGCTAGCCCGGGAGATACAGGGCGGTGGTGGCGGCCAGCCGTTTTACGCGACGGCTGGTGGTAAGGACGCAAGTGGCTTGGACAGGGCTTTGGCTAAGGCAAAAAGTTATGTGGACGATCACACAAAGGTTATCAAAGATGACGAATAATATTGCAATCTTATTGGGATGGGTAAGCGTGCTTTTTCTGGCCTGTTCAGGCAACGAAGCATTTACGATCGACGGGCAAATCGATAACGCTGGTAACATAAAGACCGTTCTGCTCTATGAAGGCGATCGGAAGTTGGATTCGGTGTTCTTAAATGAAAAGGGAGCATTCCGGTTCCGCCGCGCAGCATCACATCCCCGGCTGCTGACGCTGGAAGCGGGAATTAACAGGTATCACGTTATCCTGCAAAACGGGGACCAGCTATCTTTTCGCGCAGACCTGACGAAGGATAGCGACGATTATGAAATTTCCGGTTCGCCGCTGTCGGAAAAAATAAAGAGCTTTGCCGGCACTATAGCCGAAAAAGAGCGCTTTCAGGAGGAGCTTGAAACAGCTTTTGCGAGCCAGGCGGCGGGGCTGGATGATACGGCACTGATGAACCTCAGGCAGCAATTCCTTCAAAAATATCGCGAACGTATGCAACAGTATACGAAATCCGCGGTACAGTTTGCCAATCAGCACGACGATTTGGCCGGGTTCTACGCAATGAGTACCTTGGATGCCGAACTTGCAGAAACAGAATTGATTGCGTATGCCGACCGCATTGCCGGACGGTGGGATGATAATGCGCGAGTACGGCAATTTTTAGAGGAAATGGCACGATTGAAGCGACTGGCCGTCGGGCAGCCCGCTCCCGATTTCGAGTCGCTTACGCCAAATAACCAGCCAATAAAGCTATCTGATTTCAAAGGCAAATATACGCTTGTCGATTTCTGGGCATCATGGTGCGTGCCTTGTCGTGAAGAAAACCCAAACATCGTTAAGCAGTATCATGCGTATAAGGATAAAGGGTTTACTGTGCTGGGAGTATCGCTCGATGGTAACCCCGGGGCTTGGATGCGTGCCATCCGCGATGACGGATTGGAGTGGACACAGGTTTCTGATTTACAGCAGTGGGGGAGCGAAGTAGTGGGGCTTTACCGAATACAGGCCATCCCGACATCCTACCTGCTTGATCCCCAGGGGATCATTATCGCTAAGAATTTACGGGGCCCCGACCTCGAAGCCTTTTTGAAGAAAACATTGGATTAGTGCTTCTTTTTTGTTAAAGCAGCGGTGTTGTTTAACGATTTATTAATGCTGGTTTAACCATTATTTGTCATTAAGTACATACTTTAGCAAAAAATAACACCATGAGTACCGTAAAACAAAAGATATTGGTGGTAGACGATGAGCCGGATATCGTAGAGTTAATTGCTTATAACCTTAAACGCGAAGGCTACCAGGTCTATACGGCGTCAAACGGCCAGGAGGCTGTGACCACGGCAAAGAAAGTCATGCCCGATCTGATTATCCTTGATGTCATGATGCCTAAAATGGATGGCATTGAGGCCTGTCGCATTATGCGGGCTATGCCCGAGTTTAAAAGTACGTTTATGGTATTTTTGACGGCCCGTAGCGAAGAATACTCTGAGATAGCTGGGTTTAATGTAGGTGCTGATGACTATATTGCCAAGCCAATCAAGCCACGCGCCTTGTTAAGCCGGATTAATGCCATCCTACGCCGCAATGCACAGCATGAAGAGCTCCCGAACGAAAAGCTTGAGATTGCCAACCTCGTTATCGACCGAGAAGCGTTTTTAGTGTTCAAAAACGGTGAAAAAATAGTGTTGGCCAAGAAAGAATTTGAGCTGCTCTACCTGTTGGCATCCAAGCCGGGTAAAGTGTACACGAGGGAAGTGATCCTAAAAAATATCTGGGAGGACTCAGTGGTCGTGACAAACCGCACTATCGATGTTCACATCCGCAAACTGCGTGAAAAAATAGGCGAAAGCTATGTTTCCACCGTGAAAGGGGTGGGTTACAAATTTGAGGCTTAGGCCGTTCTACCTTAAAAATCGGGCATGCCGCGATCTTCGCTATACCAGCCATTACCCAGTTGGGGGAGCAGTAATTTTTAATTGAGCTATCTTAGCTCGTCATTCAAGAAAGGCTGAAGGCTTCGTAAACCGTTTTGTTGAGATGGTAGCCGTATGTTTCTGCGGCTTCATTTGCCCGGTGTACGAATGTGCCACTGCTGATCAGTTGTTTAAGCGTTTTGATATCATAGGAAAAGATGCGGTCACTGTCAGCAAAAGGTACTTTGCTCCTCACCAGTTCGTGGCATGCCTCCAATACCTCGGACGACTTAAGCGGTCGACGAAAGTCTATGGCCTGTGCAGCATACAATAGTTCTATTGCAAGAATATATTCGAGGTTATCAATGACCTTGTTTAGTTTGCGCCCGCTGATGGAGCCCATGGACACATGGTCTTCCTGGCCCAGTGAAGTGGGAATGCTGTCAGCGCTTGCCGGAAAACAAAGCGTTTTGTTCTCGGACGCTAGAGCCGCCGTGGTGTACTGGGGGATCATGAATCCCGAGTTTAGCCCTGCATCCTGGATAAGTAGCTTCGGAAGCCCGTACCGCCCTTCGATGATGAGGTAGCTCCGGCGGTCGGCAATATTGCCCAACTCAGCTGCGGCTACGGTGGCGTAATCAAGGGCTATTGCCAAAGGTTGTCCATGGAAATTTCCGCCACTGATGGCATCATGTGCGCCCAGGACAATAGGATTGTCGGTCACCGCATTGATTTCTATCTCGGTGAGCTCTTTGAGGTGGAGCCATGCCGTGCGCGAAGCGCCGTGCACTTGGGGCATACAGCGCAGCGAATATGGGTCTTGCACCCGGCCGCAATCAGGATGAGCGTTGGCGATTTCAGATTTATGAAGCAATTCCCATAGCCGGTGGGCGACCAATTGATTGCCCGGGAAAGGCCGGATTTGGTGCAAGCGGGCGTCAAATGGCTTGTAGGAGCCCATCAGCCCTTCGAGCGACATGGCACCGATGATGTCAGCCGCTTCCAATGCATTATGCATCCGGTATAGCGCATGGACAGCGTGTGCTGCAATGAATTGCGTGCCGTTAATCAGTGCCAGTCCTTCTTTGGGGCCAAGCTGGATGGGTGGCATCCCCTGTGTACTTAACGCTTCCTCCGCAGACATGATGTAGCCCTTGTAATACACCTCGCCAAGGCCAATAAGCGGCAGAAAGAGGTGGGAGAGCGGGGCGAGGTCACCTGATGCGCCGACCGATCCCTGTGCTGGAACGACCGGGATGATATTCTGTTCAACCATCCAGATGATTCGTTCAAGCGTTCGCAGCCGTATACCCGAGTAGCCCTGTGCCAATGACTGCACTTTGATGATCATCATCGTTTTCGCCATTTCCACAGGAAGCATGTCGCCGACGCCGACGGCATGGCTTTTAAGTAGGTTATGCTGTAATTTGGCGGTGTCTTCAGGCGAAATAATGGTATCGCAAAGCGGGCCGAACCCTGTGTTGATTCCGTAGACGACTTCATTCTGCGATACAATGCCTTCAACAAACGCCGCAGATTGGTCAATCCTGTGCCGGGCTTTGGCAGATAATGTACCACTCATTTCTCCGCGCGTGAGCGCCATGGCCGCCTCAATCGTTAGCTTGTCTGTACCGTATCGAAAACTTTTCATCTGGTTCTGTCTAATTTGCCTTTACCACCGCTAATCCACATCAACCATCGTTTTTTTTGATAAAGATCAATTGTTTTAGATCGAGGAAGAACATCGGAACACATCACAGCCTGTAAAATCCACAACCCTTCATTTAGCGTTCGTACAATGTTAGAAACTATCCACGAATTTATCAAATTAAATAACAAAAGCACATAAGATGCTTTGAACTATTCCGCTAACTTTGCGGACATCAATATGTCGGTATTCAGGTTTAAGCGATTTGCTGTTGATCAGGCGGGGTGCGCCATGAAAATCAACACTGATGGTGTGCTACTGGGGGCTATGGCGACAAGCCCTAGTCCTGGGCGTGTGCTTGATATCGGAACGGGTACAGGGGTTATCGCGTTGATGCTTGCTCAGCGCTTTCCTGAAGCAGTGGTTGATGCGATCGAAATTGATGCGCTGGCGGCGAGCGTCGCCCGTAAAAATTTTGAATCGTCGATTTTTGCGGCGCGTACAACAGCATATGCCGTAGCATTGGAAGATTTTGAGCCAACGCAGCCGTATGATCTGATGGTGTCGAATCCTCCCTACTTTTTATATTCGCTGAAAAATCCCGATCTGCGCAAGCAACTGGCCAGGCATACCGATATGGCCTTTTTCTCGGATTTATTAGACCGATCCGCTCGCTGGCTTAGCCCGGGAGGAAGCCTGCAGCTTATACTGCCCGTCCCTTTGGCTGAACAAGTCAAACAAAAAGCCGTAAAAGAGTTTCAGTTAGTCTTGCAGGGGGAACGAAATATCCATTCCTTTGAATCGGCCCCAGCCATACGCCGGGTATTGGCAGTCGGTAAAGCACCCTATGAAGCAATGTGGGATCAGCCGGACTTTGTAATTTATGAAAACAAAGGAGTCTACAGCCGAGCGTACCACAGGTTGCTGGAAGACTTTTTCCTGACACGTTAAGAATCGCTATATTAGCAGCAGTATGACCAGAATCGGATTACTTTCAGATACGCACGGTTACCTCGACGAGGCGGTATTCAGGCATTTTGAATCATGCGACGAGATCTGGCATGCCGGTGATTTCGGGGATATTGCCGTTGCTGACACGCTGGCCGCTTTCAGACCGCTGAAAGGCGTATATGGTAATATCGATGGGCAACAAATCCGTGCAACATACCCTGAAACACTACGTTTTACCTGTGAAGCGGTGGATGTCTGGATCACCCATATCGGAGGATATCCAGGACGCTATAGCCCACAGGTAAAGGACGCCATTCGCCGTTACCCACCTAAACTTTTTATCTGCGGTCACTCGCATATCCTCAAAGTGATGTACGACCAAAAGTTACAATGCCTGCACCTCAATCCGGGTGCGGCTGGCAAGCAGGGCTGGCATAAGGTTCGTACGCTTTTACGATTTAGCATCGACGGCAGCCGTATTGAGAATTTAGAAGTTATTGAGTTAGCAGGAAAGTAAAGGATAGTTTTACACTAAGATATTCTTAAATCGTCGTTTTATTGGTTTTTGGTGTATATTTTTGTGTTGTTTGAAATCAAATTCTTTACACTAACTAATGTTGACTATGAGAAAGGTGACTACCCTCGGCCAATTCATTATCGAAAAACAGGCGGACTTTCCTTACGCCAAAGGCGAACTGTCAAGGCTTTTACGGGACATTGGCATTGCCGCAAAAATTGTAAACCGGGAAGTCAATAAAGCCGGGCTCGTCGATATTCTTGGAGACAATGGTACGGTTAATATACAAGGGGAAGGCCAGAAAAAACTGGATGTATATGCCGATGAGCAATTTATTTCTGCTTTGCGCAGCGGCGGCGAATGCTGCGTGGTAGCCTCCGAAGAACACGATGACTGTATCCTTATCCATTCTGAAATATCAAAAAACGCTAAATACATTGTTTGCATCGACCCGTTGGATGGCTCGTCGAATATCGATGTAAACGTGTCGGTGGGTACCATCTTTTCGATTTACCGGCGCGCAACGACGGAAGGGACCGTATGTCTGGACGAGATTCTTCAAAAAGGAATTTACCAAGTAGCGGCCGGATACGTGATATATGGGTCTTCCACGATGCTGGTATATACAACAGGCAAGGGAGTCAACGGCTTTACACTGGATCCTTCTATCGGGGAATTTTGCTTGTCTCATCCTGATATGCAAATGCCCCGCGATGGCGTGATTTACTCTATCAACGAGGGGAACTATATTAAATTCCCGCAGGGTGTTAAAGATTACATTAAATACTGCCAAGTGGAAGATAAGGCTACGCAGCGGCCGTTTACTTCGCGTTACGTCGGCTCTATGGTTGCGGATATCCATCGCAATCTCATTAAGGGAGGGATTTTCCTTTATCCTACCACTTCATCTCATCCGCAGGGCAAGTTGCGGTTGATGTATGAATGTAATCCGCTAGCCTTTATTATCGAACAAGCTGGCGGAAGGGCTACTGACGGGCACCGCCGGATACTGGAAATCCAGCCGGAGTCGTTGCATCAACGCACGCCCATTTTTATCGGAAGCACTGACATGGTCGAAAAAGTAGAAGAATTTATTCGTCTTTCAGCTGCATCGGCGAGCGGGGAAAGCGACTAAAGGCTATCCCGCACTTCCAGTAAAAAGGCTTTTAGCCGCTGGAGGGAGTCGATAACCCGTTGGTTTTCGCGCGCTTCGCTTTTATTGTTTTTCAAATAATCACGTGCACCTTGAAGGGTGTAGCCTTTGTCTTTGACTAAGTTGAAGATGATTTTTAAATTGGCAATGTCTTCGGGGGTGAACAAGCGGTTGCCTTTTTTATTTTTTTTGGGTTGTATGACGTCGAATTCACGTTCATAAAACCGGATTTGGGAAGCATTGACGCCAAACATGGCCGTCACTTCGCCCATTGTGTAGTAAAGTTTGTTTATTTCGCGCTCTTTATATGGCATGCTACGAAAAAGAATACAGTAGTACGTGTTGCAAAGATACAATTACACTTGAATTATAGCACAAACCACATGCCGTTTTTATATTCCCGTTTTCCTCCCCGGCATCAACGATCTTGTTCATCCTGTTAGTCAAAGGACTGGTTCTCCTGTGAGGCTGCTTCCAGTATAGCAACGTACTCCGCAGGTGTCAGGTCGTTGTAAATGAAGTTGATCGGATTTACGGGCTTATTGTTTTTATGTACCTCATAGTGCAGGTGAGGGCCTGTCGAAGTGCCGGTATTTCCTACGTAGCCGATGAGGTCGCCACGTTTCACTTGTTGACCTACCTTTACGGTAAACCGGCTCATGTGGCCATAAAGTGACTTGTAATTATAACCATGGTTAATGATGATGCGCCGTCCGTATCCGCCGTCAATACCAGCTGCCTCGACTTTGCCGTTGCCCGTGGCATATATGGGCGTGCCCACCGGCGCCGTAAAGTCGATGCCGGCATGCATCTTCCTGATTTTATATACCGGGTGTATCCGTACACCAAAGCCAGAGATACCGCCGCGGATTTTCCGGTTATCCACCGGTTGGATGGCTGGAATACTTGCCATCATTTCCGCTTTGGATTTAGCCATTTCCGTTAAATCATCGTATGACTTCGATTGCACATATAGGGCCTTGGATATCTGGTCAAGCTTTTTGGCCGTTTCCACCATGAGATCGGAGTTGCTGAAATGTTCAAGGTTTTTATAGCGGTTTACACCACCAAAGCCGGCCTTCCGGACATCCGGGTCAATGGGGTCGGCTTCAAAGATGACGCGATAAATGTTGTCGTCACGGTGCTGCATGTTTTCCAATGCGGCATCTATCTGTTTTAGGCGCTCCTGCATAATGTTATATTGCAAGGCCATTTGGTCTATTTCCCGCTTGAGCTGTTTTTCCTTGGGGGAATCAATAACTGTAAAACCGACATAGAGTAGAAACACGCCGCAAGCAAAGGAGCTCGTGAGAAATCCAAGTGCTCGCAACGCCCAGGTTCTGGTGCTTGTTTTTACTTTCTCGTACTTTAGGGTATGTGAGTTGTAATGGTACTTCGTTTTCGCCATTCGTGTTGTTTTACGATTAGTCTTGTAATGGGGTATACGGAGTTTGATACAAAGGCACTTAGTTTGAATGCCGCAAGTACGCAAAAAAATCTTAAACTTCAAAACAAATCTCCTTGTTTCGTGTTATTAATGCCCTCGCGTAAGGGCATACCCCACCCATTGGGAGTAGATGCCCTGTTTTTTGCTGTTGAAGAATGTCTTGCGTGTGACTTATCTGACCATACTTAGGAATAAGGCAATTTTTTGCTTAAGCTGGCGGCGATCGACAATGAAATCAAGAAAGCCATGTTCAAGCAAAAATTCGGAAGTCTGGAAGCCTTTTGGCAGATCCTTTTTAATGGTCTCTTTGATTACCCTTGGTCCAGCAAAACCAATGAGCGCGCCCGGCTCAGCGATGTTTATATCGCCAAGCATGGCGTAAGAGGCCGTTACGCCGCCAGTGGTAGGGTCTGTCAGTAGGCAGATATAAGGTATTTTAGCTTCATTCAGAAGTGCCAACTTGGCGGAAGTTTTAGCCATCTGCATAAGGGAAAAAGCAGCTTCCATCATACGTGCGCCTCCAGATTTGGATATCAACATGAACGGAACCCGATGCTTAAGGCAATAGTCGATGGAGCGGGCTATTTTTTCGCCGACTACAGATCCCATCGATCCGCCAATGAAGGTAAAATCCATACACGCCAATACCAGGTCTTGTCCATCGATTTTACCATGTGCGCAACGGATCGCGTCATTCAATCCTGTTTTGGCGTAACTCTCTTCCAGCCGTTCGGTATATTTTTTAGTATCCTCAAAGTGTAGGGGATCGCCGGAACGCAGGTTGGCGAACAGTTCCGTAAACTGGTTGTCATCAAAAATAATCGAAAAGTAAGCCGCGGAACCAATGCGTAAATGGTAGCCACAGTAGTGGCATACATACTTGTTTTCAATCTGTTCGATGTTCAATAAAGGCTTTTTGCAGGATGGACACTTATTCCATAGGCCATCAGGTGCTTCCTTTTTGTGCTCGGTAGCCGTACTTATTCCGGCCTTTTCGCGTCTAAACCAACTCATGCAAATCGTCGTTATGGGATGCAAACTTAGATAAACTTGCGTTGATATGCAAATGCTGTTGTATGGATAGTTAGGTGTTGTGATGAAGGGGTATAAATAAAAAATGGGCAAGCTCCTTTTATCGCACCGCTACAACCCGATACCCTTGCTGCGTTCCCACCCTGGGGGAATCTCGGGGAGCTGGTCGTAAAAGACTTACCCACCGCAAAAGTAGCAAAAATCGGGATAAGGAGCAATAAAAATTGCTTTTGTTTTCAATCGGTTGATTTTCAAGCCAATCATATGGCGCGATAGATTTTGCCTGGGAGCGCAGCAATCACACCTTTTAGCTCCATTTCGAGGAGTGTAATCGCTAGTTTGCTTTGGGGCCACTGAAGTTTCAATAATAAGTCATCAATGGCCATTTGGCCGGCTGCCTGGATAGCGTCGTATACACGTTGCTCCGGCGCGCCGAGGGAGATGGGAAGCTCAAGTTGACCGGAGGACGTCCGCTTGGCTTCAGGCTCCCAGTTCATAAGGTACGCCAAGTCTTTTACACTGGTGATCAAGTGCGCGCGGTTAGTTTTAATCAAGTAATTGCAACCCGCGGAAAACGCTTGATTCAAATTGCCCGGAAAAGCACAGACATCGCGGTTATAGGTATTCGCAATTTCGGCAGTGATAAGTGCACCCCCTTTGGCCGCGGCTTCTACGACGATCACGACGTCAGCTAAGCCGGCGATGATTCGGTTGCGCATGGGAAAATGCTGCCGATCAGGCTTAGTGCCAGAGGGAAACTCGGTGAGTAAGCCGCCGCAATCCAACATTTTGGCCGCCATCTCACGATTTGCGGCTGGATAAATGCGATCGAGGCCGTGGCCCAGCACACCGATGGTCGAAATCCCATGAGTAAGCGCATTGCGGTGAGCGAAGCTGTCTATACCGTAGGCCAACCCGCTGATGACAGTGGTATGGTAAGGCAAAAGCGCTTCAATAAACTCGGAGCAAACGGCTTTCCCATATGAGGTTGCGTTGCGTGTCCCTACGATGCTCACCATGCGTGCCGCATTGAGGTCGGCGCATCCTTTGTAATAAAGTAATAACGGAGCATCCGGACATTCGTCGAGGCGTTTAGGGTAATCCTTATTCCCCGAAAAAAGTACTTGAATACGGTGTTTTTCTACGAAACGTAGCTCATTTTCCGCTTCATGGAGCGCCCCGGCGTGCAAAATGGCGTCTGCCAAGTGGCCGCCGATTCCAGGAATAGTGGTCAATTCCTGCTTTGAAGCGGAAAATACGGCTTCTGCGTTCCCAAAACGAGAAACCAGGTGTCGGCCGAGTATGGGCCCTATACCTTTCACTTTCGTCAATGCAATTTGATGAAGCAGGCTCATAGGATTGGGCTAATATACAAAAATTGTTTGATTAATGGAGCTTGCCAAAACAGCAAAGCAGGGCAACCGCATTAAAGGTATCAGTGGGTTAGTGTATAGGGTAAGGTATCCGAGCCCCAACAGGCGCGTCGATATGCTGCCCCGCTGATCAGGAACGGCATATTGCCGAGCGGGTGCCTCGGGGTGCCACACCTGGGGCAGAAAGGCCGGCCGCATATCCAGTAAGCCGGGTTTGAACAATTTTGGCTAAATTTGTGATATGGAAGAACAGTCAACCATGCGCCTTGAAGTGTGGATGCGAGGCCCGGTCCCAAATGTGCCGCCATTGCTGCAGCCGGTTGCACATGCATTGCTGCAGGCAAAGGAGGAAATCGCACGATGCATGCAAAATTTTGATGACGGGCATTTATGGTACAAGCCCGGAGGTGCAGCCTCGCCCGGATTTCATTTGCAACATATGACCGGCGTGGTTGATAGGATGTTCACCTATGCGTTGGGTATGCCCTTGTCTGAAGCGCAGTTTGCTTACTTGCAGTCAGAGGGAGACGAGATCGCCGATATCGGTGCGGCGGAATTAGTGGAAACTTTTGGTAAACAGGTGGACAAGGCAATCGATCAATTAATCCGGATGGATGAAGCCGGGCTAACCGACACCCGCTATCTAGGCCGAAAGCGGATACCTACGACCTTGATAGGACTGTTGTTTCATGCTGCCGAACACACCCAACGGCACGTAGGTCAGCTGTTGGTCACCGTAAAGCTGCTGCCTTTGGTGCGTTCATCAGTGAATCAATAAATGGCCAGTTTCTCATGCTTATTGGAATGTTTTTTTGAACAAATGAAAGCGCGATGAGCAAAGCGACCCAAAGATGAAGCGGTATACAAATAGAAGGTTTAGAATAGCGCTGATGACGATGATGCCTCTTGGTGCTGTAGGACTATTATGGGTTACAGGGTGGTCTTTGTCGCCATTTGGTAAGCGATATTTACCGGATTACTACTTTGACCAACTCCATGCACACCACAAAAATTATGTGTCAGGGGGCGAACGGTTGGTTATTTTGAATGGCACACCAGTGGATTCGTTAAGAGAGCGGCAGGTTGTTGGTGTAACAAAAGCCGTTAAAATTGTTGAATACAGCAGTTCTGAAGCCTCGGCCAGGTTTGGAGAAGCTGGGCAATACGGTGCCACGGAAATTATAGGTAAGGATGTTGAATGGGTCGTTTCCAATGCGGCTATCCATCGACGCCGATTTAACCCGGACATGATTTTGATGCATACCGGTGTTCCTTTGCCAAGTAAGGCAAATCCCGGTCATGATGCTATTCTTGCCTCGGGGGAGTCGGCGGATACGCTGTATCTAGGTACGACTCGATACCGCAGTATTAGACGGGATACAGCCAACAAAATCGTGTTAGCCCCTTCTCGTTTTTTCTTTGCGAACAGATATAAGCGAATACCAGTTTCTAACCGGCGACTGTTGGTTTATCGGTATAATAGATTGGAAGCAACGTTTATGGATGTCGAGGTCGAAGGCAATGATGGGGTCCCATATTTTTACGATGAGCGAGTGGTGACCTTTAGTCGTTGGGTAGACAATACGGTCTCTGCGGTAATGAATCGTCAACAGAAAACAGGCAAACTAATAAACGATGGCCGCCTGTTGGCGGTCAACGGAAAGATGTTAAGGGGCGAGCGGTTAACCCGCGTTCAAGCAACACGGGGAAAAGTTATTTACCTTAATGGTATACTTGCAACCAAAAAATACGGTTTGAAAGGCTATGCTGGTGCCGTCGAAATATCCGGAAATGGCTTGAAGTTCTTCCGATAGTCACGTTGATGGGATTGTTGACGGTAATCACACCGGAATGTAAACCAGGTGCTTGGTCTCAAAGAAATCCTCTTCAAAATAAGCAGAAAGCGGATGTACTTCCGCCGGAAGACGTGCCTCATTGATTTCTTCGCGCAAGTCCCCGCCCTTCAAGTATAATATGCCATTAGGGATTGCATTCTGGTCTTTTTTCAATAATTTGTTGCGGACCCATGGATAGAAGTCTGCCAACCGTGTGACCGCGCGGGAAACGACAAAATCGTAGTTACGGTCCACTTGTTCTGCGCGGATGTGATCGGCCTTGATGTTTTTCAGTCCGATGGCTGTGGCTACCTCTCGTACGACCTTGATCTTCTTGCCAATCGAATCGACTAAATGGAAGTGGACTTCCGGGAAAAAAATAGCTAAGGGAATACCCGGAAAACCACCTCCCGTGCCTACATCCAGTATCCGGGTGTTAGGTACGAAGCCGATAAATTTGGCGATGCCAAGAGAATGCAATACGTGGCGAAGGTACAAACTGTCGATATCCTTGCGGGAAACCACGTTGATCTGCGCATTCCAAAACGGGTATAACTCACCCAATTGAAGGAATTGGGTACGTTGGCTGTCGGACAGCGTTGGAAAATAACGGTAAATGACATCAACTCCGGGATTTAACATGGCATGATATGTTTTTGTCTTACTTCCATTTCACGTCTTTTTTGAACAGGGCAAAAATGCCGTTGACACAGATATAGCTATAATAAATGACATCCAGCAACGGCAGCATCCAAAGCAGCCCGCCAGCTTGGAGTTTTTTGAGGATGGGATAGTAGATGACGATCTGTACAAACAGCCTACAAAGGTAAATCCCCAAAATGATGTACCAGTACTGCGGAAATATGACCACCGCAGCGATGGCAGCCAGGTAAAAAAGAACAGCGCTGATCAGTTGAGTGGCCAGCATTCGCTGATGAGAAACTTTATACGCCCTGGAAGCTCCGGCATGGCGAGTTTTCTGCCGGGAATAGGTCAACAGTGTAGTTTTGGGTTCGCTCCACACGTGTGATTCCGGATGAATGCAAATGGTTGTGTTATGCGGTGTCGCATTTTGATTGACAAAGAGGTCATCATCGCCGGATGGGATATGCATATGCGAGGCAAATCCTTTGCCTCTGAAAAATAAGCTTTTGGTGTACCCTAAATTACGGCCTACGCCCATATAGGCGTTCCCCTTGAGTGCGTAGGAAAGATAGCTCATGGCAGTATGGAAAGTTTCAAACCGGATAAGGGCATTTAGGAATCCGGGCTTTCTGCGGTAGGGCGAGTACCCCAGCACGATTTCCTCCCCGCCATTGAAGGCATCAGCCATATGCCTGAGCCATTGGTCAGATGCCGGAACACAGTCCGCATCGGTGAAAACAAGGTGTTCATATCGGGCGGCTTTGATACCGAGGCTCACTGCAAACTTCTTCCCATGCTTAAGTCGCACATGCTCAGCAATCTCGACCACCTTAAGGTGTGGGTATCGCGTACACAATTCTCTTAATAACCACTTGGTCTCGTCCTGCGAATAATCGTTGACCAATACCACTTCAAAGTCAGGATAGTCCTGATTGAGTATTTCAGGTAGGTTCTGCCGCAAATTTTCTTCTTCGTTTCGCGCACAGATGATCACAGACAGCGGTCGAGTAGGGGTGTTGCCCAGTTTGGGCGGGATGCTGTAAAAGGCAAGCCTGCTGTACACAAATAATAAGTAGTACAGTTGGATAACCAAGAGCAGTCCGCATATTCCGGATAAGAGGAGAAAACCGATCCCGGCTATTTGGTTAACTAGTTCCATATATGCTGCCAAACTTATATAAAAATCGCGAATATAATGCGTTCGATAAGCATTTCAATACGCGCTGTGATTGGTTGTTCGACGTGTGATGCCTCACAGCAATTGGCTGTTCGTATGCCTCAGCCAACATCAACGGGGGTTAAATTGAAAATCTTGTGCCACTATCAACGCCTATGTTTTGTTTTTCCTATTTTTGCATCCACAATGAAATTTACCCTTCAGGCAGCAGACGCACAGTCTAAAGCACGGGCCGGTATACTTGAGACGGCTCATGGCACCATCGAGACCCCCATATTTATGCCTGTAGGCACTGCCGGCACGGTGAAAGCCGTGCATCAGCACGAACTGGTCAATGATATTGAAGCGCAAATCATTTTGGGTAATACGTATCACCTGTATTTACGTCCTGGATTGGACATCCTGCACGCTGCCGGCGGACTTCATCGTTTTAACGGTTGGGAAAAACCGATCCTGACCGACAGTGGTGGCTATCAGGTGTATTCGCTTACCGAAGTGCGCAAAATCAAGGAAGAAGGCGTCACATTCCGTTCGCATATCGATGGATCCAAGCATCTCTTTACACCGGAGAATGTGATGGATACCCAGCGCATCATCGGAGCCGATATCGTGATGGCATTTGACGAGTGCACGCCATACCCTTGTGATTATCAATATGCCAGGCGATCGCTGGATATGACGCACCGCTGGCTTAAACGGTGCTGTGAGCGATTTGATGCAACCGAACCGCTGTACGGCTATGATCAAACGCTGTTCCCCATCGTACAGGGTTCGGTATATCGGGACCTCCGCGAAAAATCGGCTGAGACCGTCGCCTCGTTCGGACGGGATGGCAACGCTATCGGTGGGCTTTCCGTCGGAGAGCCCGCAGAAGAAATGTATGCGATGACCGAAGTGGTGTGTAACATACTGCCGGCCGAAAAACCACGTTACCTAATGGGAGTGGGGACTCCGGTCAATATTTTGGAAAATATCGCTTTGGGTATTGATATGTTTGATTGTGTGATGCCTACCCGCAATGCGCGCAACGGCATGCTGTTTACGCGTCGCGGGATCATCAACATCAAAAATAAAAAATGGGAGCAGGATTTTTCGCCCATTGACGCCGAAAGTGATCTGCTTGCCGACCGCGTATACACCAAGGCGTATTTGCGGCACCTGATTCGATCACAAGAAATCCTTGGTGCACAAATTGCCTCGTTGCACAACCTGCATTTTTACCTCTGGTTGGTCGGAGAAGCTCGCGCGCATATCATGGCAGGTGATTTTCATGCGTGGAAAAACAGTATCGTAAAACAACTGGACGAAAGGTTATAGCGAATGGTGAAATGGTTGCGGTCGTCGTTTAACATTATCGACAGATATATCATCAGGAAGTACCTGACTACCTTTGTTTTTACCATGGGCATCTTCACGGTAGTTGCCGTAGTGTTCGATATTTCCGAACGCTTGGATGATTTCATGAAATACAAGGCACCGCTCTCCAAAATTGTGTTTGAATATTATGCTGGTTTTGTACCGTTTTATTTAAACATGCTTTCGCCGTTAATCAATTTTATTGCGGTGATTTTCTTCACAGCAAAGATGGCTGATCAAACGGAAATTGTGCCGATTTTAAGCGGCGGTATGAGTTTCAACCGGTTTATTAGGCCTTACATGATAGCGGCAACCATTATTTTTGGGCTTAATTTTGTCTTTAGCGTGTACATCATCCCGCGCACGAATAAGCTGAAGGTGGGGTTCGAACGCATCTATGTAAAGCCTGTGGAAAACAATACCAAGAGCTCGACCCACATGCAGATTGACGATAACAGCTATGTTTATATCGATAATTTTGATAATAACCGGAAAGTAGGGTACAATTTCGTACTCGAGAAATTTGAAGCGGGGGAGCTGAAGGAGAAGCTGATGGCCGACCGCATCACGTGGGATTCGGTAAAGAATAATTGGCGCATCGAGAATTATTCAATCCGTGTCATTGATTCTTTGGATGAAGCTATGATCAAGGGCACAAGCATGGATACGCTGCTCGACATGACACCGCGCGACTTCGAAGTGTACGATAACATCTTTACCGCAATGAACATGACGGAGCTGAATGATCGGATCGAAAAAGAAAAAATCAGGGGTACGGGCATGATGACCGATTTGCTGTTGGAAAAATACAAGCGATTTGTGACGCCGCTGGCCGCCTATGTATTGACCCTGATGGGGGTCGCCCTGTCGTCGAAGAAAGTGAGGGGAGGGATAGGGCTAAGTCTGGGGATTGGCATCGGACTGAGTTTCACTTACATTGTGTTCATCCAGTTTTCTACCATGTTTTCGCTAAAAGGCGGATTGCCACCTATCATTGCTGTTTTTATCCCCAACTTAATCTTCGGAGCACTGGCGTTTTATCTTCTATACAAAGCGCCGAAGTAATACGACACAGCCGAATGACCATGGGCAAACTGACCATCAACCGCAACCTGTTTATCTTGCACCTGACCGTCATCGTATGGGGGTTTACCGGTATATTGGGCAACCTGATTTCCATAGCTGCTGTCCATCTGGTATGGTATCGGGTACTGATTGCGTTTGTTTCATTGGCCATCTATTTTTGGTATAAGCGGCAATCTTTCGCCGTGGGGCGGAAGGAGCTTATCCAGTTTTTTCTAACCGGCGGATTGGTGGGGCTGCATTGGATACTTTTTTTCGAATCCATCAAAGTATCTACGGTGTCGGTCACCTTGGTATGCCTGTCATCGGTGACATTGTTTACGGCGTTTATCGAACCCTTGTTTTATAAGCGCCGTACTTCAAAAATGGAAGTGCTTGTAGGACTGCTCATCATCGTTGGTATCTGCCTTATCTTTAAGTTTGAGGGGCAATATGTGAAAGGTATCGTTTTAGGCTTACTGGCGGCCTTGGCGGCAGCATTGTTCGGTACTATCAATTCTAAGCTGATAAAGAGAAATGAAGCGACAGTAATCAGTTTTTACGAAATGCTGGGAGCCTGGCTATGGATTTCTTTGTTTATGCTGATAACCGGTGGTTTCCATCACGGACTGAAAGCCACAGGCAAAGACGTGGGGTACTTGCTTTTGTTAGGAATCGTGTGCACCTCGGGGGCATACGTCGCTGCGGTATCGGTGATGAAAGAAATCAGCGCTTTCCGTGTCGCACTCGCCAGTAATTTAGAGCCCATTTATGGTATCCTGTTAGCCTGGCTATTCTTTGGCCAAAGCGAAAAAATGAGCGCCGGTTTTTATGCCGGCGCGATCATTATTTTGGGATCGGTTTTCGTTTATCCAATGATGAAGTACCAAGTGGCGAAACGGAAAGCCCAATTTCGGATTAAGCCCAACGCTTAAGCATAATCAAATACGGTATCCTTACTTTCCAATTCGGAGTATCCCATCAGGTACTCGTCTACCTTGCGTGCACACTCACGGCCTTCGGAGATGGCCCATACGACGAGTGATTGGCCGCGGCGCATGTCGCCTGCGACAAAAACGCGTTCAGCGGATGTTTTATATGCTCCTTCTTGTGCGCGTACGTTGCCGCGCTCATCCAGCTCCACCCCCAATTGTTGAAGCAGCCCCTCGTGCTGGGGGTGCAGGAAGCCCATGGCCAGTAAAGCAAGCTCGCACGGGATTTCCCGTTCTGAACCGGCTACCTCTGTAAACTTCACCGGACGTCCCAGGTGGTCGCATTCCCATGCCAAGTCGACTACGCGTGCGCTTTTGACATTACCCTTTTCGTCGCCGATAAATTCCTTAGTACTGATGCTCCAGAAGCGATCACAGCCTTCTTCATGCGACGTAGTGGTCTTGAGGAGCATGGGATATGTAGGCCAGGGCATGGCTTCTGTGCGGCTTTTTGGCGGCTGGGGCATCAGCTCAAATTGGGTAACCGACTTGGCCTTATGCCGGTTGGATGTGCCTACGCAATCTGAGCCGGTATCGCCGCCGCCGATGACCAGCACGTGTTTGCCGGTTGCCAAAATATCTTCTTCCGTAAACGACGAATTGCCTACACGCTTATTCTGTTGTTTTAGGAACTCCATGGCAAAATGCACCCCTTTCAATTCCCTTCCCGGGATATTAAGGTTTCGCGGGATGGTCGAACCTCCGGTTAAGACAATCGCGTCAAAGGCCTGGAGCTCGCTGGCAGGCACGTCTTTTCCCACCTCTGCATTGCAACGGAAGACGACGCCTTCCTCCTCCATGATTTTTATCCGGCGGTCAATGACCCATTTTTCAAGCTTGAAATCAGGGATACCGTAGCGGAGCAACCCTCCGGGTTTGTCGTCGCGTTCATACACCGTCACTTCGTGGCCCACCTTGATCAATTGTGCCGCGGCCGCAAGGCCAGCGGGCCCACTTCCAACTATAGCGACGCGTTTGCCGGTTTTCAGGTGTGTGGGGCGCGCTTTCACAAATTCGCGTTTGAAAGCGATTTCGATAATGTGTTTTTCAATTTCCTCGATGGCTACGGGCGAACGATTGATGCCTAGTACACAGGCCGACTCACAGGGGGCCGGGCATATCCTTCCCGTAAACTCGGGGAAGTTATTGGTGGACGCCAATATCCGGTACGCTTCTTCCCATTTGCCATCATAAACGGCATCGTTAAATTCCGGAATGACATTGCCCAGTGGGCAACCCGAGTGGCAGAATGGTATGCCGCAATTCATGCATCGCGCCGCTTGGTTATTCAATTCGTCGTCGCTGTAAGCATGGACAAATTCGCTGTATGTTTTCTTCCGGCTTGAGACCGTATCCTTCTTAGGAAGGGTTCGTTCAAATTCCTTAAATCCGGTTGGTTTTCCCATCTTTTCTGTCTGTATCGTTGTTTATGCTTCTACTAACTTTGCCCGCAGTACACTCTTATATTCCCGGGGGAATACTTTGATAAAATAAGCCTTCTCAGTTTTCCAGTTCTGGAGGATATGCGTAGCACGCTTGCTTTCCGTGAGGTGAATATGCCGTTTGAGCAGGGCAATGATAGCTGTTTCATCTTCGGTGTCAAGCGGATCAAGATCCACCATTTCAGTATTGCAGTTATCCCGGAAAGTGCCCTCAAGGTCGTAGACCCAGGCGATGCCCCCGCTCATGCCAGCGGCAAAGTTGCGCCCTGTAGCGCCCAGGATAAGTGCCCGGCCTCCGGTCATGTATTCACACCCGTGGTCGCCGACGCCTTCGACCACGGCAGTAGCGCCCGAGTTGCGCACGGCAAAGCGTTCGCCGGCTTGACCACACACAAAAAGGTGGCCGGAGGTGGCCCCATATAGAGCAACGTTGCCGATGATGATATTTTCATGTGCAATCCGCTGGTTGCTAGGCGGTGGGTAGATAGCCAATTGTGCGCCTGAAAGCCCTTTGCCCACGTAGTCGTTGGCCTCACCTTCCAGTTCAAATGACAACCCCTTTGCCGCAAAGGCACCGAAACTCTGTCCTGCCGAGCCTGTAAACTTGTAATTAATGGTATTATCCGGAAGCCCTTCTCCGCCGTATATTTTGGATACTTCGTTGGAAAGCAACGTGCCGATAGTCCGGTCGGTATTCCTTACGTTGAATGTACCAAAGACCGGAGTTTTGCTTTCCAATGCTTTACGGGCTTGGGTTACCAACCCCCAATCCAGTATCATATCCAACCCGTGGTCTTGCTGTTCGGTTTGATACAGGGTATCACCTGCCTGGCTGTGGGCTACATGGAGGATGCCTGAAAGGTCCAGTTTGTTTATCTTCCAATGATCCACATTTTCGCGTTTTTTGAGAAACTGTGCTCGGCCGACCATTTCATTGATGGTGCGGAAGCCCAATTCGGCCATGATTTCGCGCAATTCTTCTGCGAGAAACTTAAACAGGTTGACGATGTCTTCTGGCTTGCCGGTAAATAGCTTACGCAATTCGGGATCTTGCGTGGCAACGCCCACGGGACAGGTATTCAGGTGGCATTTGCGCATCATGATGCAGCCACCGGCTACCAACGCAGCTGTAGCTACTCCCCATTCTTCAGCACCCAGCAAGGTGGCAATAGCGATGTCCCGCCCGGTTTTAAGTTGTCCATCCGTCTGCAATACCACGCGGCTGCGCAGGCCATTCCTGACCAGCGTCTGGTGCGATTCGGCCAGGCCCAACTCCCAGGGCAGACCAGCATGTTTAATGGAGCTGATGGGCGAAGCGCCGGTGCCGCCATCGTATCCTGCAATAAGGATGACGTCGGCGTGGGCTTTTGCTACCCCCGCAGCGATAGTGCCTACGCCGGCCTTTGATACCAGTTTTACGTTTATTCTCGCTTCCCGGTTGGCATTTTTCAGGTCAAAGATAAGCTGTGCCAAGTCCTCGATGGAGTAAATATCGTGGTGGGGTGGGGGCGAAATCAGTCCGACGCCCGGAGTAGAATGCCGCACCCGGGCAATCCAATCGTCCACCTTGTGTCCGGGTAGTTGCCCACCTTCGCCCGGTTTTGCACCCTGTGCCATTTTGATTTGCAACTCATCGGCTTGCGTTAGGTAATTGGATGTAACGCCAAAGCGGCCGGAAGCCACCTGTTTGATGGCCGACCGCATCGAATCACCGTTGGGCAGTGGTTTGTAGCGGATCTCGTCCTCTCCGCCTTCACCGGTGTTGCTCTTGCCGCCGATGCGGTTCATGGCAATGGCTAAGGTGCTGTGTGCTTCATGGGATATGGAACCGAACGACATGGCACCCGTGGCAAAACGTTTCATGATATTTTCTGCCGGTTCGACTTCATCAATGGAAATCGGTGTGCGATGCCTCGCAAAGTCAAGCAGCCCACGAAGGGTATACATGCGTTCTTTTTGGTTGTTGATGAGCGCAGCATACTTCTTGTAGGTTTCATAATCACCCCTGCGGCAAGCCTGTTGCAGCAGGTGAACCGTTTGGGGGTTGAACAGGTGCGCTTCACCTCTTCTTTTCCATTGGTATATACCACCCTCGGGTAGCAGCTCCTTCGCGTTGCGTGAGCTGCTAAACCCACGATTATGCTTGCTTAGCACCTCCCGCGCGATATCATCGAGATCCAAGCCGCCGATTCGTGATACGGCGCCGCAGAAATAATTGTCGACTACATCTTTGTTGATACCGAGTACTTCAAAAATTTGAGCACCGTGGTAAGACTGGAGGGTAGAAATTCCCATTTTAGAGAAAATCTTAAGTAATCCCCCGCATACCGCTTTGACATAATTTTTCGCCAGTTGAGGCCATGTTAGCTCGGTGTCCAGTATTTTCTGTTCTTTAAGCGTGCGGATGGTCGCAAGCGCCATATAGGGGTTGACAGCCGTGGCACCAAATGCAAGCAGGCAAGCAAAGTGGTGCACTTCCCATACGTCGCCACCCTCAACGACCAAACCAACGGCACCCCGGTGACCGGTTTTAATCAAGTGGTGGTGTACGGCAGATACCGCTAACAGTGATGGTATGGCCGCATGTTGTGAATCAATGGCACGGTCGGAGAGGATGATCACCTCAAAGCCGTCCCGTACGGCATCCTCTGCATACCGACAGAGCCGCTTTAGGCCGTCTTCCAATGCGCCGGGTTCTCCGGTGGCATTAAAATAGCACTGTAAGGTTTTAGCCTGGAAGATGCCGGTATCGATGCTGCGGAGCTTTTCGAGTTCTTTGCTGGTGAGTATCGGGTGTTCGAGGGCTACACAATGGCAATGCATCTTGTCCTCATCGAGGATGTTTCCATTATTGCCAATAAAGGTGGCGAGGCTCATCACCAAGCGTTCCCTTATCGGGTCGATCGGTGGATTGGTCACCTGCGCAAAAAACTGCTTGAAATAACTTGATAGGTGTTGAGGATGGTTGGAAAGTACCGCCAACGGTACATCGGTACCCATGGAGCCTACAGGCTCCTTACCATCCAGCGCCATGGGAGTAATGATGCCTTCCACATCCTCACGCGAGTAACCGAATATCTGCTGATACTTGAATACCGATTCCTTGGACAAGTAGGTGAACGTCACCCGCGGATCAGCAAGTTCTTCCATGCGAATCTTGTACTGATTCAGCCAGTCGCCGTAGGGTTGTTTGCGGGCAAGCTCGTCCTTTACCTGTGCATCAGAAAGGATTTCGCCCTTCTCCATGTCAATAAGTAAAATCTTACCGGGTTGCTGACGGCCTTTTTTAATGATGATGCGCTCGTCTATTGGCAGTGCGCCGGCCTCCGAAGCCACAATCACCCGATCGTCTGAAGTAATAGCAAAGCGTAAAGGGCGCAAGCCGTTCCGGTCGAGCATCGCACCGATGGTCGTCCCATCCGTAAAGCAAAGTGCGGCGGGTCCGTCCCAAGGTTCCATCAATGTGGCATGGTATTCATAGAACGCCTTTTTCAGCGGATCCATGTGCGTATTTCCGTCCCATGCCTCAGGGACCATCATCAACATGACGTGTGCTATACTGCGTCCGCTATGCAGCAGCAATTCCGCGACGTTGTCCAAACATGCCGAATCCGATTGATGGCCGTCCACGACGGGCAGCAGAATCTGCATTTCCTCTTCCGTAAAATAAGGCGACGACAGGGAGCGTAGCCCGGCATAAAACCAATTCAAGTTTCCGGTCAACGTATTGATTTCCCCATTGTGCGCCAACATACGGAACGGTTGGGCCAATTGCCACGAAGGGAACGTATTGGTAGAAAAACGGGAGTGCACCAGTCCAAATGCAGACACCACTCGTTCGTCTGTAAGGTCAGGGAAATAGGTGCCCACTTGGTAGGTGGTCAATTGGCCTTTATAGATGATCACTTTGCAAGATAGCGAAGCGATGTACGGTTCTTCGGTGAGTGCTTCTGTTTCCCTCACTTTTTTGGCGATAAGGCGCCGCAGTACAAAAAGTTTCCGCTCAAAGTCCGTCGTATTTGTCACCCCTGCCGGCCGTGAAACAAAAAACTGAACGATCTCCGGCTCCACGCTCAATGCGGTACTGCCGATGCCCTCTGCATTGACAGGAACGCGCCTGAAACCGAGGAATTTCATTCCCCTCTCTTCGGCTGCGCTTTGGATGATTTCCCTGCACAGGCGGTTTGCTTCCGCTTCCTTGGGTAAAAACGTCATGCCCGTGCCGTAATAGCCCGGCTCGCTCAATTGGATACCAAGCGATATGCATTCTTCCCAAAGAAATTCATGGGGTAGCTGAATCATGATACCCGCACCATCGCCACTTTCCGGGTCGCAACCACATGCGCCGCGATGCTCCATGTTTTCCAGCATCGTCAACGCATCCCTTACTTGCCTATGGGTTTTGTTGCCTTTGAGGTTAGCGATAAAACCTACACCGCAGGCATCGTGCTCAAAATCAGATTGATAAAGCCCCTCCTGTTGTCTCAATTTACCAGTCATTCTATTTAGTTAGCGTATTCAATTTGCTAAATTAGTAATTATTTCGCGGATAATTAAATTATTTTCAAATTTTTATTTTGTTTGTTAATAATTACCTATTTTTTGTGTTTATTTTTAGTAAAATGCTAAAACCATGGGCTCATGTTATCATTTTTACAATGTTCGCGGCCGCGCCGGGCGGCGAGCGTTTTCCCCCGAGGGTTGGTAAGCTGTGAACTGTGACCTTAAAACCGTACCTTTGTATGCAAAAACTAAGTGTAAGAAATGAGTACAACAAAAGGTCCTATATCCCAGTTTATCGAAAAAAATTATCTGCATTTCAATGCCGCGGCGCTGGTCGACGCCGCCAAAGGCTATGAGGCCCACCTTGACGCGGGTGGTAAAATGATGATTACGCTAGCCGGAGCCATGAGCACGGCGGAGCTGGGCATTTCGCTGGCCGAGATGATCCGCCAGGATAAAGTGGCTATCATCAGCTGTACAGGT
This sequence comes from Parapedobacter sp. ISTM3, assembly GCF_016533505.1. Lineage (NCBI taxonomy): Bacteria > Pseudomonadati > Bacteroidota > Sphingobacteriia > Sphingobacteriales > Sphingobacteriaceae > Parapedobacter > Parapedobacter sp. ISTM3. The sequence goes on from NZ_JAENGN010000002.1 coordinate 97,601, forward strand.
GCTAACCTCGAAGAAGATATCATGAACCTGGTAGCGCATTCGCATTACAAACGCGTGCCGCATTACCGCGATCTTAGTCCGCAGGACGAATGGGAGTTGCTTGAAAACCACTACAACCGGGTTACGGATACCTGCATCCCGGAAGAGGAAGCGTTCCGGCGTATCCAGCAGCACATCCATAAGATATGGAAAGATGCGGAGGACGCAGGAGAGCGCTACTTCCCCCACGAGTTTATGTACAAGATGCTCAACAGTGGTGTGCTGGAACAGTATTACGAAATCGATCCCAAAAATTCGTGGATGCTGGCCGCCGCCGAAAAAAATCTTCCTATCGTGGTGCCCGGCTGGGAAGACAGCACCATGGGCAACATTTTTGCATCGTATGTGATTAAGGGCGAGCTCAAAGCATCGACCATGAAAAGCGGCATTGAGTACATGACCTACCTCGCGGACTGGTATATCAAGAATTCCGAAGGGAAAGGCGTGGGCTTCTTCCAGATTGGTGGCGGCATTGCGGGTGATTTTCCTATTTGCGTGGTACCGATGCTCTATCAAGATATGGCGATGGAAAACATTCCGTTCTGGAGTTATTTCTGCCAGATTTCGGATTCCACCACGTCTTACGGCTCTTACTCGGGTGCGGTGCCCAATGAGAAAATCACCTGGGGTAAATTGGATATCCATACGCCTAAATTCATTGTAGAATCGGATGCGACGATTGTGGCGCCATTGATTTTTGCTTGGATATTGGGACAATAGTATGGCCATGTCGAACATCCAGACGACGGATTCCGTAGCATTGCGCTACTTGATTACCGAGACGCTCTTCGGTATGGATGAAGACGCGCCCGTCACGGCAGCCATCGGGGAACTATCCGCGGTGGCTACCGCTCCGGCAGCGGCCCCGCAGTTTCCGTTCTATGGCAAAAACGTGCGCAACTACCTGTTTTTGGCAAGCGATCCGCAACACGAGTGGCTGTCTGTATCGGCATTGGAGGCGCTAACCAAAACGTTAACCGCTTTGAAGCTAACGGCCGACGACATTGCGTTGCTGAACCTCGGCACGCTTTCCGCAATGCCACAGCAAGGTGATATTTTTGCCTTTTTCAATCCAAAAATTGTGGTATCGCTCGGGGTATCCCTACCTTGGGAGGGATTTGCCAATCCCGAACCCAACACAGTGTTGGCCCACCAAGGCATTACGGTTTTCCACACGTTTACGTTTGACGAGATGTTGGCTGATGCCGAAAAGAAACGGTTATTTTGGGGTACTGTAAAAACATTATTGATATGATTGAACTGGTCTTTGCTACCAATAATGCGCATAAGCTTGAAGAGGTCCAGGCGATGGTGGGAAATGATATTCGATTGCTTACGCTTGCTGATATAGGTTGCACGGACGATATCCCCGAGACGGGTGGTACGTTCGAAGCGAACGCTTCGCAAAAAAGTAGTTATTTGTATACCAAATATGGCTATGACTGCTTTGCTGATGATTCAGGCCTGGAAGTAGAAGCGCTTAATAATGAGCCGGGAGTATATTCTGCCCGTTATTCGGGTACGCGGGACATGGAGAAAAACATTGATTTGTTGCTCAGCCGGTTGGGTAACCATCCCAACCGAAAGGCCCGATTCCGCACGGTTATCTCCTTACTATTGGACGGGAAGACGTACTTCTTTGAAGGCGTTGTTGAAGGCGAGATCGGCTACAAGCGACAGGGAAGCGGTGGGTTTGGTTATGATCCCTTATTTACCCCGGATGGCTATGACAAAACATTTGCCGAGATGGCGGCTGCCGAAAAAAATGCCATCAGTCACCGTGCTATCGCCGTGGCTAAGCTTGCCGAGTTTTTGAAGGCAACTTCTTAGCCAACGTCCGGTTCACTCGTGCACTTGGCATGCTTCCAATACATTGCCGTCCGGATCATAGCACCGGAAATAGGTCGTGTAATCATCACGAATTAAATCGCCGACATCCGCGCCTTTATCCCGCAGTACCTGCCACGACAGCTTTGCATCAGTTGTTCGGAAAATCGGGTAAGAAGCCAACTCCCGGTCAATCGTTGCCTTTTTGTCGGTCTGCCAAAGCGTTAAACTCGTTGGGCTACCGGTATCGAGCACGACCAATTGTTGCTTAGTGTCTTCCCACACAGGCGTTAGGCCCAGTTTTTCTTGATACCATTGTTTGGCGCGGCCAATATCAGATACGCGGACAATGACCGTATCAATGCCTTGTAATGCTGTCATTTTGCTATTACGCTTATTCGGCAACAAGATATGCATCCCAAAGCAGATTTCAAAAAATGGCAAGATGGGAGTCAATCGATCATTGTCCGGAATGTGAGGTTTACCCGCGCGTGTTTCACGCGTTTTGTAGGTGGCAGGCGGTGCAACCAATGGGTTTGAGTGGTGCCCTTCATGACCAATAGGCTACCATGCGGAAGAGCAAGCGAAACCGTCTCCTTGGTTTGCTTATGGCGGAAAGAAAATCGCCGCTCAGCTCCAAGACTTAGCGAAGCAATTGCACCATGTTTTTTGAGGTCCTTTTCGTCGTCGCTGTGCCAAGCCATGCCCTCATCGCCGGTAGGATAAAGGTTCAGTAAGCAGGAATTGAAGTGCTCGCCCGTCTTTTCCTCAACCAACTGTTTGAGTTCCAGTAATTGTGGAGTCCAAGGGATTGCCCGTTTGGTAATGTTGGAGTAGGTGTATTCATAAGGGATATCAGCATACCAGGCAACCTTTCGTTTGGTGACGTAATGCTTGCCAAAGATAAAGGCTTCGTCAGGCTTCCACGGAATAGCCGTAAGCAAATAGGTCAGGTAGTGGTCAGCTTCGGGAGGCGATAGCAGCCTGCCATAGTAATTGACGATGCCGCCTTCCGGCAATAAATTTTTTGTTTCGTCTATTTCACTATTGAACAAATCCATTTTTCAGTAATCAGGCTCAAACGTATTGTCTCAAGATGCTTGCACGTCGTCCTCGAGTTTAGTACTCCTGCAACGCCCCATTGAGTCAATGCCCCGGCTGCTCAGCGCCGATTAATAGGCGACTATTTTCGATCTGCGCATTTTCCCAGCCGATGATAGCCGTTTTCCGGGTATTGCCCCACATATAATCCCCCAAGGCGCCGGTAGATTGAATAACCCGGTGGCATGGGATCAAGTAGGCTACCGGATTGCTGCCGATGGCATTGCCTACCGCCCTTGAGGCAGATGATCGGCCGATTTCTTTGGCGATTGTTCCGTAAGTGGTGAGCCCACCCATTGGGATTTTTAATAGGCTCTCCCATACTTTTAGCTGGAATGCGGAGCCCTTCAGATGCAATTTAATTTCTCGTAGATTATGCCAGTCGCCTTGGAAGATAGCAAGCGCATCTTGGTGGACCGGCTCCGGCACGTGCGCAAATGAAGCATTTGCAAACTTCTGTTTTAGTATACCCAAAGCCGTTTGTTCATCATCACAAAAGGCCATGTGGCAAATCCCTTTGTCGGTGGAAGCGACGATCAGCGTGCCGAAAGGGCTTTGTGCAAAGCTGTAGCGAATGGTCAGGTGTTGGCCACCGTTTTTATATTCAGCGGGCGACATTCCTTCTATGGTGATAAACAAATCGTGCAGCCGACTGGTCCCCGAAAGGCCCGTTTCCAGTGCAGTTTCAAACAACGTAGCCTGTCTTTCCTTAAGTAGATGTTTTGCATATTCCACACTGACATATTGCAAAAATTTTTTTGGGCTGGTACCAGCCCATTCGCAAAACAATCGCTGGAAATGATAGGGGCTTGTATGCGCCTGCGCCGCGATTTCTTGAAGGGAAGGCTGCTTTTTGAAATGCTGCTTGATATAGTCTATTGCTACAGCAACCCGGTGATAGTTTAACTTCGCTTGGTCATTCATGTTATACGAATATATACGGCAAAAATCGCAAGTATGGCCATGTCATGCAATCCGGAACTTGCTAATATCAGGCGCCCCAATTGAACTCAAGTTTTTTTAATTTAACGAATTTACTGTATTTTTTTCGGAATGGACCTGGTTTAGTGATGCATAATCGTTTTAGCTATTTATTTGGTGTTTGTAACCAATAAAATTTTATATTTGGCCATTGATAGCGACAGACCGATAGTCAATCGCCTTCAAGCTAAACGATAACAATATAAATAGACCGAAAAATAATGATTTCTTATCAAATCAAAGAAAACCCCACGGTATTTGACGCAATAGTTGTCGGATCCGGTGCCGGAGGGGGCATGGCTGGTTATGTGTTGGCTAATGCGGGTTTAAAGGTGCTCATGCTTGAAGCGGGACCATTTTTCGATCCGGCCAAAGATACCCTGCAATTGCGGTGGCCATGGGAATCACCTCGCCGTGGCGCAAGTACTGTGCGTCCGTTCGGCGATTTCGACGCTGCCTATGGTGGCTGGGAGTTGGATGGCGAACCCTATACCCGCGCGGCGGGTACCGAATTTGAATGGTTTAGGGCAAGAATGCTTGGCGGGCGGACAAATCATTGGGGGCGTATTTCGTTGCGCATGGGCCCGGATGATTTCAAACCAACGGATGGTGTGACCGCCGAATGGCCAATTACCTATGATGAGGTGAAGCCTTATTATGACCGCGTAGACAGGATGATTGGTATTTATGGCACAGTGGAAGGGATTCGCAACGAGCCGGATGGTATTTTTCTGAAACCACCTAAGCCGCGGCTCAACGAATTATATATCAAAAGGGGAGCACAGAAGGCAGGTGTCCCGGTTATTGCTGGACGTGGATCGGTGCTTACGGAGGCTCTTCCCGGTGTGGAAGGGCGTGGCACGTGTTTTTATTGCGGGCAATGTGGCAGGGCATGCCGGGTGTATGGCGATTTTTCTTCTTCTTCCTGTTTGGTCATTCCGGCCATTAAGACGGGCAACTTGACGGTTGTAGACAATGCAATGGTGCGTGAGGTGCTGACTGATAATGAAGGGCGGGCGACCGGCGTGTCTTATGTCGACACGATGGATTTGCAGGAATATTCCGTGCGGGCTAAAATTGTCATATTGGGGGCAAGTGCATGTGAAAGTGCCCGCTTGTTGCTCAATTCGAAGTCGGCAGCACATCCGGGAGGGCTAGGCAATAGCAGCGGTTTGGTAGGACGATATTTGCATGATTCTACCGGAGCAAGTGCGGGGGGCTTTCTGCCGCAACTGCTGGATAGAAAGCGGTACAACGAAGATGGGGTAGGAAGTGTACACATTTATTCGCCATGGTGGCTCGACAACAGGAAACTCAGTTTTCCTCGGGGATATCATATCGAATACGGCGGCGGTATGCGTATGCCGTCATACGGCTTTATGGACTGGGTAGCGAATGTAAATCACCTGGTGCCCGGCCAAGATGGCCAACAACGAGAGCAAGGCGGATACGGCCGGTCGCTGAAGGGAGATTACCGCCGGTTTTATGGAGCAAGCGTAGGTATGGCAGGTAGGGGTACAGCATTGGCCAGGTATGACAACTACTGCGAGATAGATCCCAATCGGGTGGATAAATATGGGATTCCGGTACTCCGGTTCCACTATAAATGGGCCAATGAAGAAGTAGCGCAGGCCAAGCATATGCAGGAGACCTTTAAGGAGATTTTGCACGAGATGGGCGCCGTCATGACTTCGCCTATGCCTGGCCCAGAAACGTCCTACGGTCTGGAAGCGCCGGGGAAAATCATTCATGAAGGAGGCACTACGCGTATGGGCGATGATCCTAAAACGTCGGTCTTGAATAGGTGGTGCCAAGCGCATGACTGTCCTAATTTATTTGTGGTAGATGCCGGACCGTTTGTACAGCAAGGCGACAAGAACCTTACGTGGACCATCCTCGCACTGTCGATGCGTACCGCAGAATACATTTTGGAGCAGCGTAATAAGTTAAACATTGGATAAACATATCATAGCAACGTGAACAGAAGAGATTCCATTAAGGCATTAGGCCTCGCCGCGGCAGGCGGCGCATTGCTAATCGACTCCTGTAGGCCCGGTGCCGAAACGAATAAAGAGGCCGCTGCGGGAGGAGGGAAGCTCCCCGGTGTTCAGGAATTTGAGCATGAACGCAACCAACGTTTGGCAGGTGAGCAATTTTTTACCGAGCATGAGCTGGCTACACTCACCGTGTTGACCGACATTATCATTCCGGCGGATGACGTATCCGGAAGTGCCAGCGATGCTGGCGTGCCTGCATTTATTGAGTTTATGGTGAAAGATATTCCAAGCTATCAGACGCCGATGCGGGGCGGACTGAAGTGGCTGAATGTACAAAGCCAACGGCGGTATGGCAGCGTGTTTGTCGATTGCTCGGAAGCACAGCAATTGCAATTGGTGGATGACATCGCTTACCCCAGCAAGGCACGGCCTGAGATGCAACAAGGTGTGGCATTCTTCAGCTTAGCACGCAACCTCACCGCTTCAGGCTTCTTTACCAGCGAGATGGGAGTGAAAGATATCGGCTATGTCGGCAACCGTCCCGGTATTTGGGATGGCGTGCCTCAGGATGTCCTCCAGGCCCACGGATTTGCCGACGGTTGGGGGTGAAATTTTGTAAAGGGCACCCGATGAGCCGGATAGTTTATGGCTGTCGGTGCCACGTTATTGCTCGGCGCATGGGTGCCTGATGCCGTGTAAGCTGCTGCGCATAGACATGGACGGTTGTCTATGCAGCCATTGTTCTGCACGCCTCGGCACACGCCCGGCATGCTTCCGCGCAGGCTTTGCAATGTTCATTGTCGTGTTTTTGGCATTCTTCCGCACACTCATCGCAGATTTGGGCGCAGAGGTCGCAAAGCTGTACGACATACCCTTCGTGCCCCGTTCCGCTGCTTTTTGCCATAAAAGATGCAGCCATGCGGCAGGCATCTGCGCAAAATCGGTCTAAATGAATACAGGCAGCCATAGTTTGTACTTGGTCGTTTCGCAGGCATAAGGTTGCGCAGTGGTCGCATGCATCAGCGCAGCGATAACAGGCAGCGATGCAGTTGGTGAATTTCTCTTCTATCATGATTCATTGATTTTATGAGTTAGCTCCCCCAGTAAGTAGCTAACATGCATGATGGCCGTTTGTTTACCGTCATCGCAATTTGTAAATCAATTGACCGATACTATTCTTTTTCCTTCTTTTTCGTACGCTTCCGATGTGCCAATGCCTGGGCAAGCAGAAATTCAATTTGCCCATTGGTGCTCCTGAATTCTTCTGCCGCCCATTCTTCTAATGCTTTCAGCATATCGGCGTGTATGCGAAGCGCAAATGCCTTTTTATCCGCTTTATCAGCCATTAAAAAGCTCCCGTTTTTATTCGTTATAAGGATGCAAAGATATTATTAATGATATAATGTACCGGCGTTGACTACGGGCGCGACATTTCGTTCGCCGCACAAAACCACCAGCAGGTTGCTGACCATGGCGGCCTTCCGCTCTTCATCAAGTTGTACAATGTCTTTTTCCGATAGCTTCTCCAAGGCCATCTCTACCATGCCTACGGCACCATCCACAATTTGTCTGCGCGCAGAAACCACGGCAGTGGCCTGCTGGCGCTGCAACATCGCACTGGCAATCTCCGGCGCATAGGCCAAATGGGTGATCCGAGCTTCAATCACATCTATCCCCGCCATGGCCAGTCGGTCGTTCAATTCTTTTTCCAATATCCCGCTTACCTGCTGCGCACCATCTTTTAGGCTGATTACGGCTGCTTCATCCTCGAAGTTGTCATAAGCAAACTGATTTGCTAAATGACGGACGGCAGCTTCACTCTGTATTTGAACATATTTGCTGTAATCATCTACGGCAAATAATGCCTTGGCGGTATCGCGCACCTGCCAGACGACTACGGCAGCAATCTCTATGGGATTGCCCAGCTTGTCATTGACTTTGATTTTTTGCCCGTCGAGATTCCGCGCCTTTAATGAGACGGTCCGTTTTACGACCAATGGGTTTACCCAAAAAAAGCCGTCCTTCCGTACCGTCCCCTGGTAACTGCCAAATAAAATCAATACGGCAGATTCATTGGGATTGACAACAAGCCAGCCTTTCAATATGACCAATGCCAGCACAATGCCAATCGCAATCAGCCACACCGACTGGCTGTAAATACCATACGCTGCGAGACCGAGGCCAGCCAGCAGCACAACAAAGGATAAGTAACCCGAAATTGCAGTGGTGTTTTTTTCGTTTATCATGACTATTTTTTTTGATATTATTTTGATATCACAATAATATTAATAAAAATGCAAAATAAAAAATATTTATACAGTTTTAGCTTCAACGGGCCACTCGGCAAAATACACCAAAATAGGTATTGTCTATCCAGCGCACCTTCTTTACCTTGCCTCCATCATCCCAAGCGTTCTTTTTCTTGCATGAGATGTATGGGGATTGGGAAGGCTCCATGCGTTATTTAGTGTCACTAACATTTGCATATGTGCAGGGTAGGTTGTCCTGCACATTGCAAATATTTTTGGCTTCATCAGAAAAGCAAGGGGTAATCCAACGACAGTTTTTCTTCGCCCTGTTTTATTTCTTTAATCTGGATATGTAGGTAGGTCTGACCGCTCGGTTCAAGTTTGCCAAGTACAAACTGGTGATACTTGCCATCATTTCCATCGGGTCTTTCGGAAGACCAGCAATGGCCTTTCCATTTGCTTTGTAAGCTATTTTCTTTGTCAATTACTGTTATTTTGCCTATATAAACTAATTCCTGCCCGTCCAGAATGACTGCGTTTTTTCCGAGATCGATGGACGTCTGATCAAGTATCGAAGGTGCCGGAGAAGAATCGTCATACGTATAGAACCAAATTTTATTCCCATTATTGGCTATCGATAAACTCAGCGTATAGTTTGTGCTGTCTGCGACATTGGCTGTCATTTCGCCTTCCGGCAACATCGTTTCGATATCTCGCCTTATTTCTTTGTTGGTGGAGGTATGGTGTTGGGCAACTGCGGCAAACCCCATGTAAAGAAAGAAAGCGTTTAGTAACAGGGCTTTCGTCAAGGATGGGTATATGGCGTTCATTGTTCGAATATACTATTTTATCGGAAACCGGCGTATTTTGATCATCTTTACCGGCGGTAGGTTTCTTTAATTGCGCTTTGGCCTACTGTTGTTATATTAAATTGTTATTTACCCGTATGGAGACATGAATGATAAGAAGATAGTGATTATCGGTGCCACGTCTGGAATAGGCCGTGCATTGGCTGAAACGTTGGTTTCGGCAGGAAATAAGGTAGGCATCACGGGTCGGCGGGAGGCGATCCTCCGGGATATGAAGGCCATGCGTCCAGATCGCTATTGTATCCGCGCCTTTGATGTGACGGACACCGAGACCAGTATTGCACACTTGGAGGCGCTTGCTGCGGCGATGGGGGGTATCGATGTCATGGTCATCAGCGCTGGCGGAGGGGATACCAACGAAGCGTTGGATTTTGGGATAGAACGCAAAATGATAGACCTGAATGTCGGCGCCTTTACCCAGTTGGCCGACTGGGCGTTTGCTTATTTCCAGCGCCAAGGATATGGACATCTGGCGGCAATTACTTCTATTGCCGGTATGCGGGGCAGCAGGCAGGCGCCCGCTTACAGTGCGACAAAGTCTTATCAAATCACTTACCTGCAAAGTCTGCGGCAGAAAGCATATCATGGACGCATGCCAATCACGGTTACGGATATCTGTCCGGGCTTTGTCGACACGCCGTCGGCCAAGTCTCCTGTACGGTTTTGGGTGGGGCCGTTACCGAAAGCTGCAAACCAGATTTACCGGGGGCTTTGTAAACGCCGTAAAGTGGTATACATTACCCGGCGGTGGCGACTTATCGCTTGGCTATACCGATGGTTGCCTGCTTGGCTGCACGAACGGCTCTGAGCGCTAGGCTGTCTGGACGTCATGTGTATAACGTGTTCAGCTGTTTTTGGATATATTGGGCATCCAGTGGATTTTGTGCAAGGGATAGGGCCGCACGGTAGGCGATGTGAGCCTGCGCGGTGCTACCTGCGCGTTGGTATACGTGGGCTTTCACGGCTTGGAGGAGAAATACGGTGCCGGAATCCGCGTCGTACGGAATGGCTTCCAGCTCCGTAATGACGGCGAGAGGCCCGGCGGCGTAGCTTTCAGCAACCAGGCGGTTAAGACGGATGAGGACTGAACTCGGCTCAAGGCCTTCCAATAACCGGTAAAGGCCGAGGATCGCTTTCCAATCGGTTTCTGCAAAATGCCTTGCCGCACAATGCAATGAGGCAATTAACGATTCAAGGTAGTATTTGCCTGCACAGCCGCTGCGTTTTGCACATTCCAAATAATGGAAGCCTTCGGCAATCAGCCGTCGGTCCCATAAGCTCCTGTCTTGTTCTGCGAGTGGTACCCACTCGCCATAAGCCATTATCCGTGCCGGAAAGCGGGCGGAATGGAAAAACATAAGTGCCAATAGCGCATCCACTTCGGCTGCAGGAGGTGCTATGGGGCGCAACAGCTTCGCCAGACGCATGGCTTCATAACAAAGGTCCATATTGATGCCTTTGGCATCGCGCGTAGCCTTATAACCCTCATTGAACATGAGGTATAAGATGGTGCACACCGTAGCGGAGTTTTCCGCGGCGTGTTTTGCTGCTCGGGGATCCAATTGGATGTTTACACGCCGTAAGGTCGATTTACTGCGCTGCAGAGCTTTCTTGACCACTTCACGATTCAACCGTAATGCGTTGGCTAATTCCGGAACGCCGAAACCGCACAGGACATGGAGCGTGGTCAGTATGCGGTCGCGTTCGCCGAGAGCCGGATGGCAGCACGCCACCAGCAGTTGCACTTGGCTGTCCGCGGCTTTTTCGTCCTCGACCACGGGCGGGGTTTCGCCCTGCGCAGCCACTATCGAAGCCTCCATGGCTTCAATAGTGGTCTGCCGTGCGGCGCGATTGATGATGTTGATCAGCTTGTTGCGGGCAACGCGTGATAGCCAAGCCGGTGGATCTGCCGGCATGCCGTTGTAGCGCCAATGGGACATGGCAGTCTCAAAGGTATCTTGCACGGCATCGAGGATATTGTCTAATTGCGCCATGCCAAACACCCGGGCAAGGGATGCAACCATCTTCCCCGAGTGTTGTCTGAAGAAATGAGCGACCAGCTGTCCCGTGGCGTCCATTGCGTCTACGCGTCTTCCATTGTCATGATTTCCCGTATCTCAACGGTGCGATCCCAATCCAGGTCTGGATTTCCCTTGGCGATCTCAATGGCTTCTTCAAGGGAATCAGCCAATAGGATGTAATAACCACTGACACATTCTTTTCCCTCCAAAAAGGGGCCGTCTGATACGATTTTTTGCTTGCCGCGGATGTATGCGCCACCCGCGTCAAGAGGTTGGGCTTCCTTGTATTGCCCCTTCTGCTTGAGGGTCTCTACCCAACGATAATGTTTCTCGATACATGCTTGCATTTCCTCGGCAGACAGTTCGCCGTAATTTGATTCTTCACGAATCAGCATTAGAAATTCTTTCATAACTTTTTATTTTGTTTTTACCTTGACAATCGGGTTTGCCGTTTGGGGACATTTTTTTGAAGCTATTTTTGTCTGTTTACGGCGTTTCGTGCTTCGTTCGTTCCATACTAAGCCACCGTACGACTCGTCTGCTAACCATATCGAATGGTAAAAATGCATTTTTTTTTAGACGTCGACGTAGGAAGGATAAAGATTTTTGATTTGGGTGTGCAGGAAACATCTGGATTCTCGACATTTGAAATCTGTCGCACACCAGTCGATGAACCTTGCGGAAAATTATTTAGATAATTTCTAAATAAATATATTTGTGCCATGAAAAGGTTCATGACTACCGGGTATAATGCATCCTCTTTCCAGTTGGCGACACTGATGTTGCGGCTGGGGGCCGGTGTATTGATGATTCCGACTTACGGTTACGGCAAATGGGTCAATTTTGCGGCTAAGAACGGCTCGTTTTACGACTTCATGGGATTGGGTGGCCCCGTCTCCATGGGGCTGGCTATTTTTGCCGAACTATTTTGCTCTGCGTTATTGGTATTGGGACTATTTACTCGATTGGCTACCATGCCGTTGATCGTCACGATGCTGGTGGTCATTTCGGTCCACGATTGGCAGCTGTTTGACAAGCATGAGTTGGCTCCCGCGTTCCTGACCATGCATCTTGCGATATTGCTGCTCGGCCCAGGGCGATACAGCCTCGATGCATGGATTGCCGGACGGCCAAAGCATCGATAGGTTCATTGTGCTATCGGTCATATCGGGTCGCGGAATCGTATCCGGTTGAATCGATGTGGAATCAACCCCCGCCGGAACTGGTCGCCCGCCGGGTGCTTGTGGCGCTTCCGTCGAGTCTGGCGGGACCATGGCATCTGCGGCGCCAGCTGGCGGACGCCTCCGGATGAGCAAATCCTCCTTCGAGGTGGGGCGATCCCCCGGCTTCCATACAAAACCCTCCAGTATCTCCGCGTCTTGGGGGACAAGGTGCATCGGGTAGACCTTGCCATCCACGCGCCTAATCGGATTGAAATAGGTAATTTGATTGCTATCGACTAATATCTTAATCCGGCTGCTGCGACTGTGGTACATGTTGGTATACACTTTGCGCTTTTCATCGACGGTGTAGTAGATGCTCTCTGCATTGCCGTCTATAAACATCCGATCCAGCGCATTGTTCGAAAAAAAGCCGGTAATCCGCCTTCCTTTGATTTGATTGTACTTGGTAGAATCCAGTTGGGTATTTACCATAAAACTATTGCTGACCAGCAACATGTTGTCCAGCTGCTCGTTACGTATTTGCATATAAATCGTATCGGCCGTCATCTGCGATCCCTGCGCCCATATCATCGGGCGGCCAAAGAAACGCATCATGGAATCAGGGTAGCCATAGTATACGGAGTCAGCCACCGCTTGCAGGTCCGATTTGAAGAGCCGAACGTTGTAATAGGCCTTGATGATGCGCGTTTTTACCGTGTCGCTACCCAATGTGTCTTTTGGTACCGTGTCGGTGGGTGGACGGGAAAGCGCGGTCATGGCCGCAGCCATCAGGCTGTCGGTTTCTCCGCCGGTAGGTATTACTGCTTGTCCGCGAAGTACACTGTCTGCCGCAAGATTACGCGCCAAAATATCCAAGCCAGCCGTCTCCAGCGGCGCCGCGGCCACTCGATTGAGATGAGTTTGCAGCACTGCCGAATCAGCTTTTATTGCCATATTGATGGCCGGGTCGGCGGTTTTGGGCGTGCTTAGGCTGTCGGGAGGTGCTTTCAGCGTATCCAGCAGCGTGGCGGGGAATGCCTCCAAACTGTCCCGAGGTTGTCGCTGAAGGCTATCGATAACGGCAGTGTCGGTTTGCAGTGAGTCGCTGCTCAACGGCGGCGGTTCGTCCATGCCGTCCGACAAGCCGGTGTCATCCATATTGCCGTAATCGTCGCCATAGTCCTCGTCTTCAAAGTCATCAATTTCGCCACCTTCACGATCAAGGTCAAAGACCTTGGGTAAATAGTCCTTCAATAAAATGAGCTTTGAAAACAGCGTATCGGCCGTCATGTAAATGGTGTCTACGGCAGCAGGTTGAGGTTTTTTTAGCGTATCGATAGCTTGTACGGATGTATCTGGCGATAGGGTACTGATGCTATCCACGGACGACGCCGTGCTATCATTGCGCGTTACGGTCATCACCAAGGGGTTCTTGGTCATCGTGATGGATTCATCGATCCGGTTGTACAACCCCTCGCCACCGTAGGTAAAGTATTGCTGTGCCGTGTCGATAAACACCACGTTCTGTACGGCACGCCCGTTGCCCGATGTGCCGTCGTAGTAGAGGCTGTCGCCGCGGAGGAAACGGCTCCCTTCCGTATACAGGTTGTTACGGTCAAACCAAGCTTGCTCCGTCTCGGTGTTGTATTCGCCACGTTCGGTGTAGAGGTTTTCGCCATCATTGCCTTTGATGTTGGTAGGGCCATAGAAATAGGTCATTTTGGTGGCCGAATTATACCGCATGGTATCGGTATAAATTTTTACGTCTGGCGTCCGTACGACGACATCATAGCGAAAATAAGCATCCTTGGTATTATCGAAGTAGTAGGCATTTCTGCTCGTAATGGTATCCGTGGTATTAACGATGCGCCCGCCACCGGTATAGGTGCCCACGCTGCTTTTCATGTTGTATGTGAGGTAGTTGGTGGTGAGTACCGAATTGCCATCTACCATGCGTACGTTATTGGTGAGCGTGGCAAGTTGGGTTTCGGCGACGTAATGTAATTTGTCTGCATAAATGACGGTTCCATTCGGCTGGGTGATAATCACCTTACCGAACGCATCGAAAAATTGCCTGCCTTCATTGTCGTTATAGACATAGCCACTATCGGCTGATAGTGTCGAACCGTGGTGTTCATATACAGGCCGGTAATTCATCATGTTGCCCGTAGTTGCATTGAGGCGACTGTGTGAAGACGATATCAATCTCAATTCGTCACGCTGCTGAGCGTACGTAAGCGTCGAAATGAATGCAGCGAAACATATGAACAACAGGCTTTTCTTCACAGGCGCAAACTTAGCTAAAATGCATGGTATTCACGAACACTGCGGATGCAAATCCTAAAGGGGTGCGTTTGACACGGAAAGCCAGCAAAGAAAAACCATTTATCGAAAGGATTATTTGCCTCATAGTTCGAGGGAAGTAGGTACGGTTAAATACTCCGCGGGGCCCCAAATTAAAAGAGAGCTATCGGCTAAATCTTGGTAAAATTTTCAAGGTTATTTCAAAAAAAATTGGAATTTTCAAATCAATTAGTTTAATTTTATTTTGAGTATACAAACCAAAATATATCAGAATATGAAATCTCTACTTACAACAATGGTCACAACCCTATGGTTTTTGTGACTTCATCTTCTTCTGTATCTTTATTAAACGTTCAGCAAATTAATGTTTCCTGTGAAGATGCAGCTTTTGAAGTCTATCTGTATTATGTTACTCAAGAGGATGCTGACGAGGATTTTGCTTACGAAAAATGGAGAGAATACTTACAGTTTTGTTCCGAATAAAAAGGGTTGATTTGACATTAATCCGCTTATCATTACTTGCCTTGCTATTGGCAAGCCAATTTTTCAGCTTTAGCCAATCCTACAATAGTGGGATTGTGAAATATACTGAATTTTATAGATTCAAACGCGACGTTTAACCTTGATGAGAGTAGAACAATCCCTCCAGAAGATGTTAAAAGTGCAGAGATTTTTTTTATAGGTGTCTCTACCAACAGGCATTTTTGGCAAAATCCAGACGCTGCGTACCGTGTCATGCCAGCTCTTCCCCCGTTTCACAAAGACTATCTCTTGGTAGATTCTTTTAAGAGCGGTAGACATACAGGATGGAAAATTACGAACGAAAGCAAAGAAATAGCCGGATATAAGTGTTTTAAAGCGACCCGTGACAATCTATCTCAGAACGGTAGCGGTGGATTACGAAGAATTCCTGTCATTGCTTGGTTTTGCCCTGAACTCCCGTTCCCTTTTGGACCGTTGAAATATGGAGGCTTGCCTGGGCTGATTTTGGAATTACAAACCAATACTACGATATTCGGTGCGAAATCCATTTCGCTAGGAGAAAACATTGCTATTTTGCCAATGCCCGAATTCGAATTAATTTCAGAAGAACAGTTTTACAGGGATATTCACAAGAAAATAATGGAACGGAGGGGGAAAATAATGCCTCCGTTTTGATGATGTGATTTATGTCAATAGTTAGAAGGTGAAGATTACTTTAAAAGGTAATTCCTATTACAAAAACATACATGATAAGTCAAAACAGTACGGGTGTACAGGCTACTTAATTTATTGCTATTGTTCCCGCTGGTCACATTTTCTCAGTTCCGAATCATAACCGGCATCGTATCTGACGAAAGCGGCGCGCCATTGGGACGGGCTAATGTAATGGCAAAAGCCCTAGGTGAGGACGGTAATGTCAAGTTCGCAATGGCTAATGCACAGGGGCAATACAATTTTACGTTGGATGCTTCCAAAGCCTATCTCCTTAGCGTTTCCTATATCGGCTATCATCCAGATTCAACTAAACTCGACCCAAGCAATAGTAACCTTCGGCACGATTTCAAACTCCGGACCAAAAACGAGCAGCTCACGGAAATCATCATCGAGCACGAATACCGTCCCGTCATCATCAAGAAGGATACCATCGTCTTCAACGTAGAGGCTTTTGCTGCGGGCAACGAACGCAAGCTGAAAGACGTCCTTGGCAAATTGCCGGGCGTAGAGGTGGACCGTGATGGGCGCGTTACCTTCAACGGGCAGCCATCCGCCACATGCTCGTGGAAGGAAAAAAATTCTTCGGCGGGGGCAGCAAACTGGCCGTGGAAAACATTCCCGCCGATGCACTCGACCAGATTGAGGTCATCGACCACTTCAACGAGGTGGGCTTCCTCAAAGAGGTCTCCGGCACGGATGAGATGGCCATGAATGTAAAGCTCAAAGAAGACCGCAAACGGCTCGTATTCGGTGACCTTGAAGCCGGGGGCGGCAATGGCGGCCACCACCTCGGCCATGCGGCACTGTTCTATTACACGCCGGCCCATAACGTGAGCGTCATCGGCGACATCAACGACATTGGCAAGTCGGTATTCACTTTCGATGACATGATGCGCTTTCAGGGTGGTGTTAGTGCCTTTGTCAATACCAATAGCCGCCCTTCGTTTACCAACCTCAATACGTTTACCTCGGACAACCGCGACGCGGTGGAAAACCGCTCGCGCTTCGCCGCCCTTAACTTCAGCAGTGACGTGGCTTCTTGCCCGAGCCAACATGGAAAAGCGAATATGAAATACGGGAAAACGAACGGATCGTATTCGACTACCAATATGCCAATAGCTTCCCCCGCGTTGGGCAGCTGAACAGCCGCTTTACGCTCACCTCGTACAATGCTGTGGCCAGGGGTAACGCTCTGCTGGCCAATGAGCGCTATCACCGCTCTGCCCTGCGCTATACCCGCTTCACGGGTATCGGGGGGCTAATAGCTAATGCGTCCATCACGTTCAACCGCAAGGTGCGCGCCATCCGTAACGAACTGCAGTTCGAAGGCATCAACCATTATTCGATGCCCGTGTTGACCGACAATCCCGAAACGAACTGGATGGCGTACGGCTCGTATTCCAACCGGGTGGCTTTTTTCCGCGTGGGCGGAAATGTACGGCTCAGCTGGTTCGATTATTCCCAGACGGTCAATGACATACTGGCAAACAACCGCCGCACAAGCCACCAGTATACCGTAAACATGCGCACCGAACCGAGCGACTGGCCCCGGGCATCGGTTGCCTATACCAAGGGATTCAACCGCTTCCGCGGCAATACCTCATCCCGCTTCACTACCGACCAGTTGGATGCCAGTCTCGACTGGCGGCTGCTAAGGGATTGGTCCGCCATGGCTGAATATACCTACTTTCGCAACCGGAATACTCGGACGGGTCTCAGCGACTCATACCATGTGGCCAATGCGGCGCTGGACTACCAACCGGAGCATACTCCCTGGGGCTTCCGCCTCACAGCAAACAACTTCCTGGACAACCGCACCAAGGTGTCCAATTCCATTTCCGACTTCCTCGCAAGCGAGCAGGTCACCTACATCATGCCCCGAGTGTGGCTGCTTTCAGTAAGGTATAAGTTGTGAGGCTACGTGATATCCCGTACCTTTGGGCATATGAGCGTACAGGAGCGATTCATCCACTACATATACGAACACGCGTTGTGCCAATCGCATGAGCGTATCCTACTTGCAGTAAGCGGCGGCAAAGACTCGGTGCTGATGACCCATCTTTTTGCTGAAGCAGGTTATACCATTGGCATAGCACATTGTAATTTCCGCCTGCGGGGAGAGGCCTCCGATGCGGACGAAGCGTTGACAAGTGACCTCGCCCGCGCATTGGAAGTACCATTCTATTCGACAGGATTTGACACGGAAACCTATGCCCGCCAGCAAGGCATTTCTATCCAAATGGCAGCACGGGAGTTGCGCTATGCCTGGTTTGAGACCATCAGGTCTTCGCAGGGTTATGATTATATCGCTGTGGCGCAGCACCGCAATGACCATGTTGAGACAATAATGCTCAACCTGGTGCGGGGCACTGGCCTCGCGGGCCTCAAAGGGATAAAGCCTAAAAGAGACCGAATCATCCGTCCTTTACTCTTCTTAAATGCTGAAGAAATAGCTACCTATGTGGCAGAGCATGGATTGGCTTATCGTGATGATGCTTCCAATTTTTCCACCAAATATGCACGTAATAAAATCCGGATAGAGGTTATCCCCAGACTGAAGGAACTCAACCCGGAGCTTGAGCGCACCATGGCAAAAAACATGGAGCGCTTTGCAGATGCCTATAGCGTGGTAGAGACCTACGTGGCGGAATTGCGTAAGGATTTATTTACGGAGCGAAGGCCGGGCGAATGGCATATCCCCATCAGTGGGTTGGCGGGATTGCATCCCTTGCCGTTTTTACTTTATGAACTTTTTCGTCCTTACGGATTCACGGAAGCAGTGATAAGCGATATCGCTGGGTCGATGCCCGGCACGCCGGGGAAGCGGTTTAGTTCGCCCTCGCATATGTTATACGTCGATCGGCATGAATGGGTCGTAAAGCCAATTGAAGTACCGCAAAACGAAGTAGCTACTATAGCATACCCCGGAGACGGCGCACGCTGGCATGAATATCACTTTGAGTCAGGCTTGTCTACGGACATGGCGGTCAACAGAAGTACGCATGTCGTGCAGTTAGATGCTGCTCATGTGGTTTTTCCTATTCGCATCAGGGCATGGGAAGAAGGGGATGTCTTCCGGCCGCTCGGCATGGGCGGCCGGAAGAAGCTGAGCGATTTTTTTGTGTCGCTTAAAGTGCCTGCGTATCAGAAACATTTTATACCGGTAGTCATTAACGGCGATGGGAATATTCTGTGGGTAGCGCCTTATCGGATGGATGATCGCTATAAAATTACGGACAAAACAAAAAAAGTAGTTACTTTAGCGTGTTCTTATTAGCCAATGGCAGAAAAACCGATATACATAGAGAATCAATACATGGGGCGGGATCGCAGCTGGGTAAGCGTACGATTGGTACTAGCGCTCTTTTGCTTCGTGGCTTACTACCTCAATATCGAGCGGGAGAATGAGAGCCAGTTATTCCTTATTGTAGGAAGCGCTGTTATCTTCGTCTCTATCGTGATGATGTACATGCTTCATTATCGCATAACGGTGGTGCAGGGGAGTGTGAAGTTAAGTGGGCTCTGGACCACCCGGCTTGTCAAGATAGATCTCAACAGCATTGTCAAGGTGGAATGCAAGCCATATAGCAATTTTTTTATCAACAATCCAGTTTACAACCTCCATCAACGAGGAAAAATCAAATTCTACGCAGGAGGCAAGGATGCCGTATGGCTTACCGATCGCGACGGACTGATCTATATCATCGGTACACAGCGGCAAGTTGAGCTGCAACAGGCCATTTTGAAGGCCAAGGCCAAACCAAGTACACAGCATCCGGGGTAGCGCTGGTGCGGTAGCTGCTTTTGATGATTTGTTCAAAGGTTTTAAACCAAAGTACGGTTTGTCAGTTATACGTTAAAGTTCGTTAAAATTACGCCGGTATAAGCGAGGTGTCCAGTTTTTACTTATATTTGTGAGTATGTTATTGAAGTTTTTATTTATCGCAATAACCGTCCTGTGGTTGCTACGCATGGTTGCGCGGCTCCTATTCCCCTGGGCGATGCGCAAAATGGCGGAGAAAGTGATGGGTAAGGCCCAACAGCAATATCAGTATAGAAGCGGTCCTTACGCAGGCGGGCAGCAGTTCCAGCAGCCCCACCAATCGCACCAGCCGGATGGCAAGGTGCGTATCGATTATATGCCTCCACAAAGTAAGCCTAAACAGGGAGCGAAAAAAGCGGGTGAGTTTGTAGAGTTTGAAGAGATTAAGTCATCTGCCGAATAGCCAGCAAAAACCTTACCTTTGTAGGTATGTGGCTGAAACAATTGTCCGTACTCCATTTTAAGAACTACAGCGAGGCTACTGTGCATTTTGCTCCGGAGGTAAACGCCTTTACCGGAAGAAACGGCGCGGGCAAGACCAACCTTTTGGATGCTATCCATTACCTTTCACTTTGCAAGAGCTATTTCAACCCTGTAGACTCCCAACAGATTAAACAGGGCGAAGATTGGTTTATGGTACAGGGCGAGTTTGACAAAGACGGACAGCCCGATGTGGTGGCATGCAGCCTCAAACGTAACCAGAAAAAACAGTTCAGAAAGAATAAGAAGGAATATACACGCTTGGCCGACCATATTGGTCTTTTTCCGTTGGTGATGATTTCGCCCAACGATTCAACCATCGTGACCGATGGTAGCGAGGAGCGTCGGCGTTTTATAGACAATGTGATTTCCCAGACCGACCTACGCTATTTAGATGGACTGATTGCCTATAACCGTTGCTTGGTGCAGCGCAATAGCTTATTAAAGCAGTCCGCTAAGACGGGCATGCTTGATAAGGGTGTACTCGATGTGCTGGATATGCAACTGGTTGAACTGGGTATGCCGATTTTTGAAAAACGGCAGGCATTCATGGCCGCGTTTATTCCTGAATTTAATAAACATTACCGATTTCTCACGGATACGGCCGAAGAAGTATCCCTGGTATATGAATCGCAGCTCATGGCAGGTGATTTTGCTGATCTGCTGGCACAGCAGCTTGATCGCGATCGGGCGTTGGAACGCACTACCGTGGGCATCCATAAGGATGATTTGCTGTTTGCCATCCATGGCGATATGCCTCTAAAAAAATTTGGCTCGCAAGGGCAACAGAAGTCGTTTCTTATTGCCTTGAAACTTGCTCAGTATAGCTTTCTGTATAACCAAAAAGCCTTCAAACCGTTGCTCCTGTTGGATGATATCTTTGATAAGTTGGACGAGGTGCGCACCCGTAAGCTGATGCAGATGGTCTCTGCGGACGATTTTGGGCAGATCTTCCTTACGGATACCGATGCTCTGCGGATAAACCGTATCTTTGAAGAAATAAATCGGAAAGTGTGTATTTTTGAAATTAACAGCGGCGTGGTGAACCAATTGGAAACGGCATGAGCAGAAGGGGAGACGATATCACCATCAAAGAGGCCATCGAAAAAATGCTTGATGTCTATAAACTGCGGCGCAAGTTTGACGAAACAGCCTTGATTTCCGCGTGGCCGCAGCTGATGGGGAATGCCATTGCCAACCGAACCAAGCAACTGTATATCCGTGATAAAAAGTTATTCATCAAGGTTGAATCAGCTGTCATTAAGAACGAACTTCTACTGATGCGATCGCAAATTATCGGCCGCATGAATGAGCATGTCGGGCAGGTGGTCATCGAAGACCTGGTCGTATTGTAGTTTTGCAAACGGGCGGCTAAGCATACCGGTTAAGGGATAGAGAGGATAAACCCCACCCCGTAGATGTTTTCAATCCTTGCACCGGATGAAGAGCGCCGCAGTAATTTGCGCAACCGGGAAATAAAGACATCCAAGCTACGTCCCATGAAATAATCGTTTTCGCCCCAGAAACGGATAAGGAGATCTTCCCGCTTCACGATTGAATTGCGGTGCTCATAGAGGTATTCCAGCAATTCAGCCTCCCGCAACGTGAGCGTTGTGGCCGTATTTCCTTCAATGGTGAGGCTGAGCTTTTCCTTATTCAACGTTATATCACCGATTCGAATCGTCTCTGCTGGTTTTTGATCGGTGGTGGGGAGCATCCTTCTGGTGATGTTTCGAATGCGTAGTACTAATTCGTCGATATCGAAAGGCTTGGTAATGTAGTCTATTGCACCCATGTCCAGCCCGAGTAGCCTGTCCGTTTTCTCCTTGCGTGCCGTCAGGAACAAGAAGAACGCGTTTTTGTCGTGTGCCACGATTTTCCGGGCCAAATCGAACCCGTTGATGTCGGGTAGCTGGATGTCAATGATGATTAAGCTATATGCCGTGTGATGTGTCAGGTATTCCTGATACGCGCTTTTACCGGTTGTACACCAAGTCACTTCAAAATTCATCGTTTCGAGGTATTGCTTGGTTACGTTGCCCAAATCCGCTTCATCTTCTACATACAACAATTTTGGTTTCATGGACCAGTTAATGCTTATAAGGTATATGGATAATAAATTGACTGCCTATCTTTTCTTCACTGGTAACGGAAAGTTTCCATCCGTGGCTTTTGATGCACTGGTAGGTATAAAAGAGCCCCAGGCCCAGTCCCGAGATGTGCTGGGTACCTTGCTTTTGAAAACGATAAAATTTTTCGAATATATGTTCGATTTCATTGTCTGGTATGCCCATTCCATTGTCCGCTATCTGTAGGCTGATGGAGGCATCACCCACCGCTACATGGACTGCGATGCGTTTATGCTCCGAATGGTTATATTTAATCGCGTTGTCAAATAAATTGAACAGCATGGTCGTGAAAAAAAAACGGTTCAATTCAACAATTAGGGGGTGCGTGCCCGCTTGCAATTCAATAACGATATTGTGGTGGACCGAAATTTTTACATTGTAGTCAGTGATGATTTCATGCAGCAACTGGTTAAGTTCATGGGTTTCCTTCTGCAAAGAAGAATTATCCATCGTAGTGATATCCATGACCTGCTCAAAAAGTTTCTGCAAGCGCAGGGATTGACGTTCAATGATTTTTGTGAGCGGTTTGATGTTGTCGGGGTCGGCAAGTATTTTATCGTTTTGCATGTTTTTATTCGCGACGATAATGGTAGACAACGGGGTGTTGAATTCGTGCGTGATGCTGTTGACAAAGTCTGATTTCATTTCGGCCAACTTTTTTTGGCGAAGCCAATTGCGGAAAGTGAAGTAGTAGATGGACACCACGCAACCAATCGCAAATAGTGCCAGCAGGAATGTAGGCATCATCAACTTGATAATATGCAAGATACGGTTGCTGTGATCGGCATGGAGCGAAAAAGTCATCCAATAATTATAATCCGTAGAGGCACTCACCGTAATGCCGGCAATTTGATTTTGTGGTCTCGGTTTTTCCAGTTTTCCGCCGATGTATACACCATAACGGGTCCTTAAGCTGTCTGGAACGAATGGATACGACTCGCCGGCTTGGTATATACTAACAATACGGAGATTTTTGAAAACCAATTGAACGGCATTAATGGACAACAAATATTGTAAATCTTCATTGAGTTGATATTCGGCTTTTATTTGCGCAAACAGGCTATCCATTGTATTGGCTGCCCGAAGGGCGTGGAACATGCTATCGAGCACTTGGTTTTTGTAATGCTCGAACGCCGTTTTATCTTGGTCATATAAAGCCTCCAGCGTATAGATATTATCCATCAGGTAGCGATCAATAATGGCTACGCCGCCCGGAAACACCTTGTCATTACGTATTCGCTGTGTATATCGATCGTTGATGAGCTTTTTTTCTACCGTCTGATACTGTTCGTCTTTGAGTTTGAATGTATTGTATGTAAGATAGAACAGCACGGAAGCCAACAAGACAAAGCCCAGTAACGAAATGCTTTTATGAACCAGCAGTGAATAACTCATCAGTGTCGTGTCTAAACCCGTGTGGTGCAATGTTAACGATTATTTGCATGGTACACAGAATACCCGCCACAAAATTAATAGGGATTGGTATCATTAACATTTTATTGTGATTTTATTAACAACTCAGATGACGATCAGGGCGTATTTTTGACTGAAATTTTGCCTTTCATTTGGCATGATTTAGTACCTATTAAAGCAAACACCAGGCGTCATAGGCGCTGATAGTAAAGGCCGTCTTCCGAATAACGAGACGGCTTTTACTTTTTTGCCGTTTCCTGTGCTCAGCAGTCGGCAAACAGCAATCAAAAAGAAGGGGTTATTGCCTGTTGGCCCGTCATCTTATAAGCGTCGGAATGAAAGCGCTAAAATGAATCAAATTTTGGATCTGGGAAACCATTAAATATGAATTCCCTGCCACGTTGGTGTTGGTCGCTGATTTTGATTCATCTGAGCTTTAACAATATGTTAACGATGCGTTGTAGGTTCATTAACAACTTGCACGCATGCAACTAAATAACTTTACCTCCGTATTTAATGGAATCCTGGCGATTTCGTATTGACTAAGCTTACTTTATGATATACAAATTATACTGTAATGAATTATTGTGAAACCGCGGGTAGCCAAAGCTGTATTTTCTTTCATTTTAATCATAAAAAAGTATGAAACGCATATTGTCGATATGTTTTGGTGTAGCTGCAACGCTTACTTATTGTCGTCCGTCGGTTGCTTCTCAACTGGTGGATCCAGTGGCGGACACAATTTCAAAAAAGGGGGTTACCCTTATCTTGGTTCAACAAGACGAGGGGTTTTCCAAGGATGTATTAGGGAGGTTGCAGGAGACTTTTTTTGAGGTCTACCCCAAATTAACCCGCGACTTCAACAAACAAGCCGTGAAAGAAGTGACCATTACGGTTGATACGGCTTATGATGGTGTGGCTTACGCCCATAATGGCCGGGTGACCATTGCCCAATCTTGGTTGGAGAAAAATCCTGGTGACGTGGATGTCGTGACCCATGAAGTCATGCATCTTGTGCAGGCTTACCCGCCGCGTAGCGGACCGGGCTGGCTGGTGGAAGGCATCGCAGATTATGTGCGCTATAAGTATGGAGTGGATAATCCGGGCGCCAATTGGACACTGCCGGAGTTGAAGCCCGAACATCATTATACCAGCAGCTACCGTATCACCGCCCGTTTCCTGGATTGGGTGGAGCACACGCATAAAAAAGGGATTGTAAAAAGGCTGGATAAGGCTCTGCGAACAAGTACGTACTCCGATGACATGTGGAAGCGGGAAACCGGGGCTACGCTCGATGAACTTTGGATTGCTTATACGAAAGGAAATGCGTAGGTTTGAAAGGGAAAGTAACTCAGTTATAACTTAGCTAAAACGATAAAGTGAACAGATTGATTTTTAAATTACGTTCTGCAGCTGTAGTCGCATGTGCCATGGCCTGCCAATTGACAGCTGAAGCCCAATACATCCAGGCGATCGATGAACCCGAAGAATGGGTAAACCCGTTGATGGGCACCGACTCAAAACCGGCTTTTTCAAATGGTAATACCTATCCGGCAATCGCTGTGCCTTGGGGCATGAATTTCTGGAGTCCACAGACCGGAAAAATGGGCGACGGATGGATGTACACTTATGGTGCCGACAAAATCCGCGGATTTAAGCAGACCCACCAACCTTCGCCTTGGATGAATGATTACGGGCAATATGCCATCATGCCGGGTACTGGCAAGCCCACGGTAGACCAAGACGAGCGGGCAAGCTGGTTTTCGCATAAAGCGGAAGTGGCGAAGCCTTACTACTACAGTGTGTACCTTGCGGATGCAGATGTGACCACCGAAATTACACCTACCGAGCGTGCCGCCCGTTTCCGTTTTACTTTTCCGGAAAGTGATAGCGCGTTCGTGACCATCGATGCGTTTGACAGGGGATCGGAAATCACCATTATTCCGGCCGAACGGAAAATAATCGGTTATTCCAGCCGCTACAGCCGAGGCAATTTACCGAATTTTAAAAATTATTTTGTCATTGAGTTCGACAAACCGTTTGCATTCACCAAAGGCTGGTGCGACAGCGTATATAATGACACGGCGTTACACCTCAGCGGCAACCACGCTGCTGCCATCGTAGGATTTAAGACCGAAAGGGGAGAACAAGTCAATATGCGTGTCGCTTCTTCGTTCATCAGCTACGAACAAGCCGAGTTGAATTTGCAGCGTGAGCTCGCCGATAAAAATTTTGAACAAATCAAAGCAGAGGCAAAAGCCGTTTGGAACGAAACACTGAAACGTGTAACCATAGAAGGCGGCACGCATGACCAGTTCAAAACTTTTTATTCATGTCTATACCGCACGGTCTTGTTTCCCAACCGGCTTTATGAGCTCGATAAGGACGGACAGGTCGTGCATTACAGCCCGTATAATGGAGAAATATTGCCGGGCTACCTGTTTGGCGGTACGGGGTTCTGGGATACGTTCCGTGCGTTATACCCGTTCCTCAACCTCGTATATCCCGAGATCAATGTCGAAATGCAGGCTGGCTTGGCCAATGCCTACAAAGAGGGCGGCTTCCTTCCTGAGTGGAGCAGCCCGGGCTACGCTAATATCATGGTGGGCAACAATTCGGCATCCGTTGTGTCTGATGCATATATCAAAGGCCTGCGTGGTTATGATATCGAGACGCTTTATGAAGCGCTGCTTCACGGCGCCAATAATGAAGGTCCGATGACCGCCGTAGGTCGGGCAGGAGCACCCTATTACATCGATTTGGGTTACGTACCATACGACGTGGGCATCAACGAGAATGCGGCACGTACACTCGAATATGCCTATGACGACTTTGCCATCTATCAGTTGGCCAAAGCGCTGGGTAAATCGCAGGCTGATATCGACCTGTATGCCAAGCGCAGCCGGAACTACCGGCACCTTTTCGATCCCGAGACGGGCCTGATGCGCGGGAAGAACAAAGATGGCAGTTTCCAGACACCGTTTAACCCGTTCAAATGGGGAGATGCATTTACTGAAGGCAATAGCTGGCATTATTCATGGTCGGTATTCCATGATATCGAAGGGCTTGCCCGTTTGATGGGTGGGCATAAAGCTTTCGTGAAAAAGCTGGATTCCGTGTTCTCACTGCCGCCTATATTTGATGAGAGCTACTACCGGGGTGTCATCCATGAAATCCGTGAGATGCAAGTCGCGAATATGGGCCAGTATGCACATGGCAACCAACCCATCCAGCACATGATTTACCTGTACAACTACGCCGGTGAGCCGTGGAAAACGCAATATTGGGTGCGTGAAACCATGAATAGGATGTACAACCCTCAAGCTGATGGCTATTGCGGCGACGAAGATAATGGCCAAACCTCCGC
The DNA here is from genome assembly GCF_016533505.1 of Parapedobacter sp. ISTM3. Lineage (NCBI taxonomy): Bacteria > Pseudomonadati > Bacteroidota > Sphingobacteriia > Sphingobacteriales > Sphingobacteriaceae > Parapedobacter > Parapedobacter sp. ISTM3. The sequence goes on from NZ_JAENGN010000002.1 coordinate 124,561, forward strand.
ATGGTATGTTTTCTCCGCCTTGGGTTTTTACCCGGTATGCCCGGCTACAGATGAATACGTGTTAGGTGCTCCTTTATTTAAAAAGGCAACGGTCAATTTCAGTAATGGCCAAAAACTGGTCATCAATGCACAGGACAATAGCGATCAAAATCGGTATATTCAATCGTTGCATGTGAATGGTCAGGTATACACACCTAATTTCTTGAAGCATGGCGAGCTACTGAAGGGAGCAGTGCTGGATGTCAAGATGGGCGATCAGCCCAACAAGTCGAGAGGTGTGAACGCAACCGACTTTCCGTATTCGTTGACAAATGAATTAAACGATTAACGATGCTCGCGCTTTCGTCTCGTTCGGTGTATATCAGCCGGACTATTGATGGGCTGTTGGTCATTGGTTCAGGTTGTGGCAACGGGTAGATTGCCCAACCTGCTCATATCGATCCAGCGGCATGCATATATTTTTAGCGAACTCGGCAAACGGAATGATAATGAAACGTACTCAATATACATTTTTAACGGGGCTGCTGTTGGCGGCTGTATCGCGGATTGTTGCAGCCAACCCGACAGATAGCCTGGTGCATTACGTACAGCCCCTAATCGGCACAGCTAAAATGGGCCATACTTTTCCGGGGGCTACGGTACCCTTCGGTGCAGTACAATTGAGCCCCGATACGGATACGATTCCGTATGCGGTGGACGGCAAGTACAACCCCGATGTATATAAGTACTGTGCGGGGTACCAGTATGACGACCCAACCATCGTTGGTTTTAGCCATACCCATTTCAGCGGTACGGGGCATTCCGATTTGGGTGATTTCCTTGTCATGCCTACCACGGGAGAGTTGCAGCTTAATCCCGGCATTGCTGCAATGCCTAAGGCTGGGTTCCGATCCGCGTACCAACATGCCAACGAGGTGGCTGCGGCTAATTATTATCGGGTGAAATTAGACGACCATGATATTCTTGCCGAGTTGACCACAAGTGCACGCGTAGGTATGCACCGCTATACTTTCGCTGCGCAGGAGGAGGCCCACATTGTCTTGGACTTGATGCACGGCATTTACAATTATGACGACAAGAACGTGTGGACGGTGGTGCGTGTGCTTAATGATAGCACCATTACTGGTTATCGGCAAACCAACGGCTGGGCACGTACGCGCACCGTCTATTTTGCGATGTCATTTTCCAAGCCGTTTAAATCCTATGGGAGCAAAAACTTCGAAAATGCTTCCGTATACCGGGGCTTCTGGCGTAAATTCGATCAGACCGACAATTTCCCCGATATTGCCGGTAAAAAGCTTCGTATGCACTTCGATTTTGATGTGCAGGCCGGCGAACAGGTGCTTGCCAAGGTGGCGCTTTCGCCCGTAAGCATGCGTAACGCGTTAGCCAATATGGCGGCCGAAGTACCGCATTGGGACTTCGAACGTACCAAACAAGAGGGGCAGGCACTGTGGGAAAAGGAATTGCGTCGAATCGAGGCTGTTCTACCTACGGAAGCTGATTACATCAATTTCTACACCGCTATGTACCATGCGGCGTTGATGCCCACGGTCTATATGGATATCGATGGGCAGTACCGCGGCTTGGATTACGAGGTGCATACCGCCCAGGGCTTCACCAACTATACGTCTTTCTCGCTTTGGGATACGTTCCGTGCATTCCACCCATACTTGAATATGGTCAACCCATCACGCAATGCGGATATGGTAGCCTCTATGATGGCACATTATGATCAGAGCCCGTTGAAGATGTTGCCAATTTGGTCGCATTATGCCAATGACAATTGGTGCATGAGCGGCTATCACAGCGTTTCGGTCATTGCCGATGCCATCGTCAAGGGGGTATACAGGGGTGATGCTCAGGCGGCACTGGAAGCTTGCGTGGCAACAGCCAATTATCGCCGCTACGAGGGTATCGGCGACTATATCGATTTGGGGTATATTCCCGATGAAAAAAACGGCACCTCGGTGTCGAACACCTTAGAATATGCTTATGACGACTGGTGCATCGCTCAGTTGGCGAAGCATCTTGGTCGCCAGGATGTTTATAATACGTTTATTAAACGGTCGGAAAACTGGCGCAATATGTACGATGCAACCATCGGTTTTATGCGTCCGCGTCATGCCGATGGCGCTTTCAGAAAAGATTTTGATGTCCTGGAAACGCATGGTCAAGGATTTATTGAGGGCAACACATGGAACTATAGCCTCTATGTGCCGCATAATCCCGAAGGGCTGATGGAGTTGATGGGCGGGCAAAAGCGGCTTGCACGTTATTTGGACTCGCTCTTTACGATGCATCTGCCGGACAAGTTTTTTGCCAATACGGAAGATATCACCCGAGAAGGGATCATCGGCAACTACGTGCACGGCAACGAGCCGGCCCATCATGTGGTGTACCTTTATAACATTGCCGGTCAACCTTGGAAAACGCAGGAGCGTGTACGGATGATTCTTGAAAACCAGTACCACAACGGTCCGGATGGCCTGGGGGGTAATGATGACTGCGGGCAGATGAGCGCCTGGTACCTATTCAGCAGTCTCGGTTTCTACCCGGTATCGCCGGGGTCGGATGAATACTGGCTTGGCAGTCCATTGGTACAATCAGCTACCATCAACCTTGAAAACGGAAAGCAATTTACCGTAACGGCTGTCAACCAAGGCGCCAAGAACGTTTATGTGCAGCAGGTACTGCTCAATGGCAAGCCTTTGAAAGGCTATCGACTGAAGCATAGTGATATTGTCAATGGCGGCGAGCTGGAATTCAGGATGGGGCGCAAGCCGATTTAGTTTTTCTGGTTGCGCAATCATGACGCACCGTTTTATCAGGCAAATTCCTTATAGTTAACTTCCTCCATACAGCTACCGGCAAAGAAACCCAGGTGCAGCGGCTGGATACTGCAACCAGCTACAAACGGTTCCCGGTTTCGCGCCGCAAAGGAGCAGCTGTTTCAGCGCTGATCTTGGCTAAGCAAAACACTTGCTTGGGGAAAAATGTATTAATCAATAAAACGTATGGAAAAAGAGAAAACTTCGTTCATCCGGTCATTTCGCGAACAGCTATTCGGGATACATCCTTCTGACAGCCGTGCGAAACGCATGAGCAAGCACATAGGGTTTTACGCCGTAATGACGTTGTTCATCACGTTGGCTTTGTCGTTGTTAGCTGTAGCGGTTTTTTTCTTGTGAAAATAATACTTCGTTGGATTCATATATTAGTTGATCCTTTTTTCACCGTATATATCATTTGTTGGTTGGGCATCGTCGTAAGCCGCTACACGGGAATGCCTATTGCCATGCTTAATAGTTACCTGACCGACTTTTTATTTATTCCTGTCGTCGCCCATATATCCTTGACAACCGTCCGTGTTTTGTTTAAAAAAGGGGCTACTTATCGATATGCGTTGCTTCCGTTGTTAGTGGCCGCTTCGGTGACTGCCGGTGTGATGGAGTTAGCGCTCCCCAAGATTTCCGCTGATTATGTTTTTGATGTCGGTGATATATTCGCTTACTTTTCGGGAGCGTTATTCTTTTATTACGTGCACCAAAGGCATGTTTACTAAGTCGTTTTTTTTTACCACCTACTCTGAGCCAATAAAAGGCGCGCGCCTTTTTATTGAAAGCCGGGCGCCTTTCGTTCAAAAGCCGGGCGCGTTTTTGATAAAAGCCGGCCGGCTTTTCAATGAATGACCCAAGTGATTTTCCTGAATCGCTAAAGTTTAATCCTGCCTTGCTCCAGCCGGATGTATTTGGTCACACACGATGGAATATCTTCTTCGTAATGGCTTACATAGATAATCGTGGTACCGCTGACGGCATGGATTTCATCCATGAGGGCCTTGAAAAGATCCCGGTGCTGGGGGCTTAACCCCTGACAGGGCTCATCGAGGATAAGCAGATTGGGGTTTTTGATGATAGCACGCGCCAGCAGGCACAACCGTTGCTTATCGGGGCTCAGTAAGGCAAGGCGCTGCTGGATGGCGTCAGACAACCCGAAAAGCTGCAGCCATCGCACTGCTGCTTCCCGCTGCGCGGGGGCGACCTTCCGGAATAACCCTACTGTATCAAAATATCCAGACAATACCACCTGTAGGACGGTCTGGTTTTTCGGGAAATACTGATGCAACTCTGGTGATACATAGCCAATTTGTTTCTTGATGTCCCATATACTTTCTCCGGTACCCCGCTTGCGTCCGAAGAGGATGATGTCATTGCTGTATGCCTGGGGATTGTCACCGTTAATGAGGCTGAGTAGGGTGGACTTCCCTGCACCATTGTGTCCTTTCAAAGACCATGCTTCTCCCTGTTCAACGCGCCAGTTGATGCCATCCAAAATAAGCTTATCGCCATAACGGACGGATACATCGTTCATACTTATTATCGGAGAACCTATCGCAGGAGTCGTACGCTGTTCAAATAGGGTACGGATGGTGCCGCGCATTGCATCAGGCAATGCAACATTGCCGGGCGTGGCTAATTGCCGGTATTTGTTCAGGTAGATCTGGTCCACCGGCCCCTGTATGGCAATGGTGTCATTTTCGATGACGGCTACATGGGTCATGCAGCTTGGGATCTCCTGTGGAGTCGTGGCCATGATCACGTGGATGCCCGATTGGATAATCGCCTGTAAGATACCTTCAAAACGGCTGCGCGCCTCCACGTCTAAACCAACCAATGGGTGGTCGAGCAAAAGGATGTTGGGGTTTTTGACCAGGGCGGTGGCCAGCATCAGCCGCCGGGTTTCGCCGTTGGATAGCTTGATGAGCGCCTTATCCGCCAGTTTATCCAAGCCGAAAAGCGTGATGGCGTCGTCGGTTGTCCACCGGATATCGTTGTGTTTGGGGCGGGTCTTGCTTAGCAGTTCACGTACCGTTGCTGCATCATCGGCATCAGCACTGTTGAACCGTTGCTGGTAATAAAAGTTCTGCGTGTTACTCTTGCTCCGGAAATGATGGTGAAACGGCACATAGGCCACCAAATCATGATGGGTACGGTATCCTCCATTGCCCTCGCCAGCCTGCAGGTAAGAGGACGCATGGAAATGGTGTACAGCGCCTTGGTTTATGACCACTTTACCAGCAAGCGCCTGCAGCAAGTAGTTCTTGGCGGTTTCCGGCTCACCGATAATGGCCCACTGCTGGCCGTGCTGTACACAGAATCCGGCGTGCTGCAACACAATCGCCCCGTTTCGGACGAGTGTTGCGCCTGTCATCTCAAGTAAGGTGAAGGGAGGCGCTGTGGCAATGCTAGACATCTTTCAGATATCCTTTTCCCAACTTTTTAAGAATCATATACCCAATGACGCCAGAAAGTGCTGAAGCCACAAGAATAGCAAATTTTGCTTCTGTCTGATAATGGATTGCGTCGAAGGAAAGCAACGCGATGAAAATGGACATGGTAAAACCGATACCCCCCATCAGCCCAATTGCAAGTACCTGAGACCACTTAACACCTATTGGTAGTTCGCTTAATCCTGCTTTCGAAGATAGCCACGAAAAGAGGGTTATACCAAGGGGCTTGCCGATGAATAAACCGGCAATAATGCCCAATCCGAGCGGACTGGCCAACCCGTCCACCATGCCGGCTTCAAACCGGATATTGGTGTTGGCCAAGGCGAAAACGGGCATGATGATGAAATTGACCGGAGTGGCAATGGCATGTTCCACAGTTTGAATAGGTGAGTAACCTTCCCTTTTTCCCTTTATCGGAATAGCAAATGCCGTGAGTACCCCGGCGATAGTCGCATGTACCCCCGAATGATGAATGAAGTACCATATAAACAGACCGGGAATGAGGTAAAACCACAGTGACTTCACGCCCAACCGATTGATAAACATCAAGAGTGCGAAAATACCGAGCGCATACAGCAAATAGGTGGCTTCCAGTTCCGTGGTATAAAATATGGCAATGACCAGGATAGCACCCAAATCATCGACAATCGCTAAAGCGGTTAGAAATACTTTCAATGCCACGGGCACACGTCTGCCGAGTATGGAAAGAATACCAATCGCGAAAGCAATATCCGTGGCCATCGGAATGCCCCACCCATGGCTGGTATCAGTGCCGGCGTTGAACAATACATAGACACCGGCGGGTACGAGCATCCCGCCCATGGCTGCAAAGAAAGGAAGTGATGCTTTTTTTGCAGAGGAAAGCTGTCCATGGGCCAGCTCCTGCTTGATCTCGATGCCCACCATCAGGAAAAATACAGCCATCAACCCATCATTTATCCAATGGAGTATGCTGTATCTCAGGTGCACCGCGCCAGAGTCAAAACCAACCTTTTGCGCCAAGAGCGACTCAAACCCCGGTCCCAACGGCGAATTGGCGATAACAAGTGAAATCACTAAAAAAATAAGTAGTGTAATACCACTGGCTGAGTCAGCATCGAAAAACTGTTTGATATGTTTGCGCATCGAATAAAATCAGTCGGTAAATCGCATGCTAAATTATAAAAAAAGTGCTAAATCTCCCTTACCTTCCCGGATAATTTCAAATTCACCTTCCGTAGTGTCCACGACGGTTGAGGCAACATTGCCTCCATACCCGCCGTCGATAACCATGTCGACCAAGTCTTTATACTTTTCATGAATGAGCTCCGGATCAGTAGAGTACTCGATAATCTCGTCTTCGTCATGGATGGAGGCAGAGACTATTGGATTACCTAGTGCATGCACGATTTCGCGGGCGATATTATTATCCGGCACACGGATACCTACCGTTTTTTTCTTTGAGCTTAACAGCTTAGGTACTTGGCTGCTGGCGTTGAAGATAAACGTAAACGGTCCGGGCAGCGCCTTTTTTAAAACCCGGAAGGTGGTTGTGTCAAAGGGTTTGGTATACTGGGCAATATCGGTAAGGTCATAGCAAACAAACGAAAGGTTGGCTTTCTCCGGTTTTATGCCACGAAGCTCGCATATCCGTTCGATGGCTTTTTGGTTCTTGATGTCACATCCGAGGCCATACACCGTATCGGTAGGGTAGATGATGAGCCCCCCTCTTTGTAGCACATCCACTACCTGTCTGATAGCCTTGGGATTCGGGTTTTCGTCGTATATCTTAACTAACATGTTGCTGCTTGTCGCTTATAATCACCATTCACTGCACGCCTCGTTCCACCCGATTAGTCCGTTACTGACGCGGCTTAGGAGACAGCCGCGAAGCGCTCCGGAGCCAGACGTGGCGCAATGGGCCAGACACCCATCACCATTCACCAACACTCAAAATGCTGCATTGTTTGGCGTTCGCGGAAAGGGGATGACATCCCGGATATTGGTCATGCCTGTGACAAACAGGACCAAGCGCTCGAAACCAACCCCAAATCCGGCATGCGGGGCAGTGCCGAAACGACGGGTATCCAGGTACCAGTCCAGTTCCGCTGCCGGTACAGCCATTTCCTCCATACGGCTGACCAGCTTGTCGAGTCGTTCTTCCCGTTGCGAGCCTCCCACCATTTCCCCGATGCCGGGGAATAAGATGTCCATGGCGCGGACGGTACGGCGTCCCTGCTCATCGGGGTCATTCTGCCGCATGTAAAACGCTTTGATGTCGGCAGGGTAGTCCGTTAAGATGACCGGCTTCTTGAAGTGTTTTTCGACGAGGTACCGCTCATGTTCGGATTGCAGATCAGCTCCCCATCCTTCAATCGGATACTTGAATTGCTTCTTTTGGTTGGGCTTGCTGCGATGCAAGATGTCAATGGCCTCCGTGTAGGTAATACGCTCAAACCTGTTGTCAAGGCAAAAGTGGAGTTTAGCTATCAAATCCATTTCCGAGCGCTCCTGCTGCGGCTTGCCCTTTTCTTCATCCAGTAGCCTGTTTTTGAGAAACTCGATTTCATCCGGGCAATGATCCAATGCAAAACGGATGACGTATTTCAAAAGTTCCTCGGCCAGATCCATGTTGTCTACCAAGTCATAAAAGGCCATTTCAGGTTCAATCATCCAAAACTCTGCCAAGTGGCGGGTGGTGTTTGAGTTTTCGGCGCGGAACGTTGGGCCGAACGTATAAATATTGCCCAGGGCCATAGCGGCCAATTCTCCTTCCAGTTGGCCGGATACCGTAAGGTTGGTTGGCTTGCCAAAAAAATCTTCTTTATAGTCAACAGCGCCATCGGGAGTCCGGGGGGTGTCATTAAAATCAAGCGTGGTTACCTTAAACATCTCCCCAGCTCCTTCTGCATCCGAGCCCGTAATGATGGGGGTATGTATATATACAAATCCCCGTTCATAGAAAAATTGGTGAATGGCAAATGATAACGCATTGCGTACCTTGAATATCGCATTGAACGTGTTGGTGCGAAAACGGAGGTGGGCAATTTCGCGAAGGAATTCAAGACTGTGTTTTTTAGGTTGCAACGGGAATTTCTCCGGGTCGCTGTCACCAAGAATCTCCAATGTATCCACTTTTATTTCCACCCGCTGGCCTTTACCCAGGGATTCCACTAACGGGCCCGTTACAGCAATGGCGGCACCCGTGGTGATCCGTCTCAACAGTGATTCTTCCGTGCTGTTGAAATCAACCACGGCTTGGATGTTGCCGAGCGTAGAACCATCGTTGATGGCAATGAATTGGTTGTTGCGAAATGTTTTTACCCATCCCTTTACGGTCACCTGCTGCCCGTATTCGGTAGCGTTCAGTAAGTCTTTTATACGTGTATGTTTCATTTCTTAGTATTGCGTATCTTAGTATTGCGTATTGCGATATGCGATTGCGATGAATCCCTGATCATTGCTTAATAGGCATGGCCGTATTCATTATTTACAGCGCTTTTTCTCCGATATGCAGCCAGCGCCGAGCCGATCAAAATAAACGGTATGCTTAGCCATTGCCCCATGTTAAGCGTCATGCCCCGCTCAAATGCTACCTGTTTTTCCTTGAAGAATTCGATGCCAAAGCGGGCCGAAAATAACAAGATTAGGAATATTCCAAAAATAAAGCCATCAGGTTTTACGTTTCGGCGATACAGCATTATCATCATTGAAAAGACAAGCAGGTAAGCGATGGCTTCATAGAGCTGCGCAGGGTGCCTGGGAATTGCATCTACCAGTCGGAAAACAACTCCGTAGTCGCCCCCGGTAGGCTTGCCGATGATTTCCGAATTCATGAAGTTACCCACGCGGATAAATACACAGGTCACAGGTGCTACGACAGCCAGCCGGTCAGCTACCCACAGGAAGCTCAGCTTGGTTTTCCGGCAATATAAGATGACGGCGATAATGATACCAATGATGCCGCCGTGGCTGGCCAGGCCGCGGTATCCATCAAATTGGTATACCCCATCTACCTTGGCGATAGGCAACACGACCTCCAGCGGCGCTTTCCAAAGATATTCGGGCTGGTAGAACAGGAAATGCCCCAGCCGGGCACCGATGATGGTACCCAAGACGACGTAAATACTCAGCCTATCGAACTTTTCGTCGCCAATGCCTTCGCGCCGATAAATCCATGCCATCATAAAATATGCTAGTGCGATGCCTCCAGTGAACAGCAGGCCATAGTAGGTAAGCGGAAACACACCAAACAGCTTGGTGATTTCAGGCGAAGTGCCCCAGTGGATGACGGTTGCAATCATATCGCGGGATTTAACGTAAAAAACCTCCAATAAGCTGGAGGTTTTTTTATTAGTTGGCCTTAAATATCGAAGAGCCAAGATCTAAATCTGGCTATTAGGCTAACACTTTCGTCACCAATTCAGCGGCTTCCTTGAGCAGAATCGCGGAGTATACCTCCAGTCCGGATTCATCGATCAGCTGTTTGGCCTCTTCGGCATTGGTGCCCTGCAAACGTACGATGATGGGCACCGGAATATTGCCGATTTCCTGGTAAGCATCGATAACCCCTTGAGCTACACGATCACACCGGACAATGCCACCGAAGATGTTGATGAGAATGGCCTTCACGTTCGGATCTTTCAAGATAATGTTAAATCCGGCCTTTACCGTCTGTGCATTAGCGGTACCACCAACATCGAGAAAATTAGCAGGTTCGCCACCGGCCAGCTTGATGATATCCATGGTTGCCATTGCCAACCCCGCACCATTGACCATACAGCCCACATTTCCGTCGAGCTTCACATAGTTCAGGTTTGATTCGCCCGCCTCGACCTCAGTCGGGTCTTCTTCGGTGATGTCGCGCAGCGCAGCATAATCCGGATGACGGAATAAGCCGTTTTCATCCAAGTTTACTTTAGCATCTACGGCTAATATTTTGTCATCTGATGTTTTCAGTACCGGATTGATCTCGAAGAGCGAAGAATCCGTAGCGTCATAAGCTTTGTACAAAGCGGCGACGAACTTGGTCATGTCCTTAAACGCAGCACCACTCAGTCCAAGATTGAAAGCGATTTTGCGTGCCTGGAAGGCTTGGAGCCCCACTTTCGGATCGACTTCCTCCTTAAAAATCAGATGCGGGGTCTTTTCGGCTACTTCTTCGATGTCCATACCACCTTCGGTGGAGTACATGATGATGTTGCGGCCGCGTCCACGGTCGAGCAATACGCTCATGTAAAATTCTTTAGTCTCACTTTCACCGGGATAATAAACATCCTGGGCAATTAATACTTTGTTTACCTTTTTGCCTTCTGGGCCGGTCTGTGGGGTGACCAGCTGCATGCCAATGATGTCGGAGGCCCGTTGTTTCACTTCATCCAGGTTCTTGGCTAATTTCACGCCGCCGCCTTTACCACGGCCACCGGCGTGGATTTGAGCTTTCACCACTACCCAATCCGAGTTGTAGTCTTCTTTCAGCTTTTTGGCTGCTTCCACAGCTTGTTCAGGCGTTTCGGCTACGATGCCTTCCTGCACCCGCACACCGAAACTCTTCAGTATTTGCTTGCCTTGATATTCGTGAATGTTCATTTGCGAAAAATTTGCCGTAAAAGTAGCGTTTTAATTGGGAACGGTCAAGGAAAATAGCCAAAAACCGGTAGCTATTTTATCCTTTTCAGCTTCCCGCGCTTGGATTGCGAGGGCACCATCAACGGAACCCGTTCAATGGTCACGAAGCTTGAGTCAAGACCAAAGCCGCGTTCTTCCGACAGGCTGAGCGTTTTCAGCAAACTGTAAACGTCAAGTACGATCCGCTCAATAAAGTTGAGCTCGGAGGTGTTCGATAGGATACGCTCCAGCACAACGAACCGAAAATCGCCGTCTATTCCGTACCTACGGAGCGTGGCGAAGTTGCTTTTGATATCTACCTCTCCATTGGCAACCAAATTTTCCACAACCTCCCGGAATAATACACTGATGCGCTGTTCATCGCGGAACCCTAACCTGAAATCTATCCTGATTAGTTTCCCCGGCACCAGTTGGGTGACTTCATACTCACCTGTGTAAGGAGCATCCGTGACATCCACATGTACCAACCAGTATACATCGGCTCTTTTGGGTTTCTTTTTGGTGATCGAATAGATGATGCTTTCTTCAATTTCAGAATCAAAATTTGCGCTCGTCAGATAGACAAGTTGGGAAGCATAAAGCGGTATGGAGGTATCCTTGCCAATTTCAGAGATAAGGGGCAGGTATTTTTCAATGTTTACAAACCGCGTATGCCTATTCTTAATCTTTCTCGCCCACCACCAGCACAGCATCAGCATGAACGATATGGCCGTGATGAGCAAAGTAAGCCATCCGCCATGGGTGAATTTGGAGACGTTGCCCACGAAAAATGTGACTTCAATCGAAAGGTACAACAGTAGAAAACACACCGACAGCCATACCGAAACCCGTTTCTGTAAAAGAAATGCGGTCATCAATATTGTGGTGACGATGAAGCTGATGTTGATCGCGAGCCCATATGCGGCCTCCATCCGGGCAGATTCGCGGAATATCAGCACCACAAGGATACAGCCGATGAGCAATATCCAATTGACCGACGGCACATAAAGTTGGCCTTTCAGCATATTGGGATGTACAATCCGTACCTTGGGCCAGACGTTAAGCCTTACAGCCTCCGAGATCAGCGTGAAGGCGCCTGAAATCATGGCTTGGCTGGCGATTACCGCTGCGATGGTGGCCACGGAAATGCCGTAGGGGAGAAACCATACAGGCATCATGAGGTAAAACGGGTTGCCGCCATCAAGCAATGTGCCTTCGTTTCTTAACAGCCAAGCGCCTTGTCCAAAGTAATTGCATAGTAAGCAGGTTTTTACAAATATCCACGAAATCCGGATGTTTTTCAAGCCGCAGTGGCCGAGGTCTGAATATAAGGCTTCAGCCCCTGTTGTACACAGAAATACAGCGCCGATAATCAGCAGTGCATTAGGGTGTGAAGCGATGGTCAGGATGGCATAATGCGGGCTTAAGGCCTTAAGGATTGACGGGGTATCCGCAAATAGTGTAATCCCGATGATTGCAAGCATCGAAAACCAGACAAACATAATCGGCCCGAATAGCCGCCCTACAACCGCCGTTCCGAACCGTTGCAGCGAAAATAGGGCAACGACGATAATCAACACAATGGGTACGGTCTGCAGATGCGGATAAAAGATGTCCAACCCTTCGATAGCCGACGAAATCGTTATGGCTGGCGTAATCATGCCGTCAGCCAATAGTGCTGCCCCGCCAAGCATTGCCGGAAATACCACCCATTTGCCTTGTTTTCTGACCAGCGAATACAAGGAGAGGATACCGCCCTCCCCCTTGTTGTCCGCCCGCAGCGTGATGATGACATATTTTATGGTCGTCTGGAGCGTCAATGTCCAAAAAATGCACGATAATCCCCCGTATACCAAATCCGCCTCGATACGGTCCGTACCCATGATGGCCTTGAACACGTATAGCGGGGAAGTGCCGATATCTCCGTAAATAATGCCAAGTGCAATAAGAAGTCCCGCGGTGGTAAGCGGATGTTTGGAAGACGGCTGCTGCATTTTTGCTGTCGTTATTTTTCGCCTGCAAACATAACGTATATCCGGCTTAATTTCCTATTTTGAAACAGCGTTATGTTTACTGTCTTCAAGATAACTTAATACCGGTCAGGCTGTTTTGTTTCCTTGCCATTTTCTGTATTGATTTGGAATTTCCTACCTTCGCGGAATGCTAGAAGCAAAAGGCATATATAAGTCGTACGGTACACTGGCTATCCTGAAGGGGATAGACCTGCACGTTGCCAAGGGAGAGATTGTCAGCCTTGTGGGGGCCTCCGGCGCCGGAAAGAGCACCTTGCTGCACATCATCGGCACGCTGGATCGCCCTGACCGGGGAACCCTCGTCATCGATGGGACAAACATCGATAAGCTAAGTACCAAACAGTTGAGTGCTTTCCGCAATGCGCACATCGGATTCGTCTTTCAGTTCCATCACCTGTTGCCTGAATTCACGGCGCTGGAAAATGTATGTATTCCTGCTTTTATCAAGCGGGTAGGCAGGAAAGCTGCCGAACACCGGGCTTCCGAATTGTTGGAACTGCTCGGGGTGAGCCATCGCAGCGCTCACAAACCGGGCGAAATGTCGGGTGGTGAGCAACAGCGGGTGGCCGTTGCCCGTGCGTTGGTAAACAATCCGGCTATTGTGCTGGCGGATGAGCCGTCAGGAAATTTAGATTCGGAAAACGCAACGGCTCTCCACCAGTTGTTTGTCGAACTGCGGGCTCAACTGAACCAGACATTTGTGGTCGTAACGCACAATGAAGAATTGGCGAACATCGCCGATCGCATCGTACACATCAAAGACGGACAGATTGAGCCTGGCCAAGCACAGTGATATGTCGAGCAAGATGTTAATTACACAGGGCACACAGCCATTTGCACAGCGGGTGGCAAACCGTTTGCCGGCAGGGCAACGGCAGCATATGGTGTTCGGATCTGCCGATGGAATGCCACAAGCGTTGTTAAGCTTGGAGAACTACCTTGAAATCCCCAAGGCAAACGCGCCGGCTTTTGCACATGAGATGCTTAAAATCTGCCTCGATAGAAATATTAGTGCCCTCATCCCGCTGGGTGTCAATGAACTATATCCGCTATCGGAGGCACGGCAACTTTTTTCGGAATATGGGATAGCGGTGTGGGTGCCTGCCCTGGCTGAACTTGCTGCAGTGGCGGTCATTAAAAACCCACCAAAGCAGCTGCCGTTGCTCTTATTGCTCGACGGAAAAATAGCCGAGCCGCCCACTGTAGGAGTTAAATCCTACGGCACGTTATCCGGGGTTTTTACACAGCTGGAGTCAGGCGACGAACTGGCGCTGTGCTGCGTCGGTGATTAACCTGGCGAAACGATAGCAATGATTCCGCGAAAACGGACACGGAATCATTAAACCATTTCCATATTTTTGACTCAAACCTAATATGTTGACGTACGCGGATATCCCTGCCGGAAAAAAAGCTGTTGTTTTCGAATTGGATGATGTGCTTTTTCCAAGAAAGGATTATGTATTGCAGGTATATTACCTGTTTGCCAATCTATTGGAGTACACCGAAACTGTACCCCCGGCTAATGATTTAACGGATTTTTTTAAGACTGCTTACACGCACCACGGCGAAGAGGGGATTTTCGAACGTGCGGCAGAAGCATTCGGCATTGACCGCAAATATAAAGAGCATTTTGATCGCCTGCATTTGGCTGCCCGGCTGCCCCTAAAGCTTTTGCCGTACAAACCCATGCTGGCGTTGATGGAGGCGTTGCATCAGCAAGGAAAGCAATTGTTCGTATTGACGGAAGGTAACCCCACCATGCAGCTGAACAAACTGAAACACATGGAATGGAGCGGGCTTGACCGCGTGGTAAAAGTATATTTCCAAGAGGAACTGTTGAACAGGCAGCTTGATCCGTTGGGGTTTCTCCTGCAAGACAATAGCTTGCAAGCGCCGGACGTTTTGTATGTCCACGCTGTGGATAGCTCCGTATTGCCAAACGACTTGGGTATCGACACCATCGCTGCGGAGCGGTTCTTGGGCTCATAGGTAGCATCGATGATTAGTTTTTAGAAAATGGAGATAAATTTAGTTAAGCCTTTCGTTGCCTCACTGCTGTTGGGCATGGCGTTGGCTGGCTGCAATCGCGATACGGTTATGCCTGCATTGGAGCGACCGGCACGTGCTGAGAGCCAAGAAGATTTGCTGAAAGATTCCGTGTATACCTACACCTATCAATTTTATTTATGGCAGGACGCTTTGCCGGATTGGTTCGCGGACGTACGGGCAAACACCATCCGCTATAATTCCGCCGATGCGGTGTTGGAAGCATTAAAGGGCTATGCGCGGGATAATCACGGCAACCCATACGATCGGTTCAGCTTCCTGGATCGATGGGGTACGATAAATGCCGAAGTGCAGCAGGGGCTTGCAGGCAGCTTCGGTATTGATGTGCGCTATCACGATGAGAATAGTTTGTATGTGAAAAAAGTGGATATCGGATCGCCGGCATATGCCATGGGCATAAGGCGGGGGTGGCAAATTCTGCAAATCAATGGCAACAGCGATCTTTCGCTCGCATCGATGGAACGTGATAATCTCGCTTTTCTTTTTAATGCACTGGACGGAACGCATATCAGCCTGTCGCTGCGTAAACCTGACGGCGGAGAGGTGTCCGTCAACCTGAATAGGGGAAACTATCAATTGCAGCCCATCCTCGCCCATCAGGTGTACGATGCGGGAAGCAAGAAAGTCGGTTACTTTGCCTTTGATATTTTTATTTCGACACTCAATGCACGCGGCAACCCGACTTATGTAAAGGGACAGTTGGATCAATTGATGGCGGAATTTGAAGAATCGGGTATCCGCGAGTTGATTGTTGATCTACGATATAATGGGGGCGGGGCGGTCATAACGGCTGAGTACCTGTCAAATTTATTGGCACCTGCCGCTGTTGGGCATCAATTGATGTATTCCAACCAGACAAATGATGGGCTTGACGCCTTCTTGCGCGCCGAAGGCGTATCCCTTGATTTTTCGCCGGTGCATTTTAACAAGCCCAATGCGCTCAATCTCGAACGGATTTATTTTCTCGTGACGGAAGGCACGGCGTCGGCGAGTGAGCTGCTGATCAACAACCTGAAGCCCTACATGGATGTCAAGCTAATAGGAGAACATGCAACCTACGGAAAACCTGTGGGGTATTTTAATTGGAATATCTTGGGAGTAGATTTGTATGCGGTTTCCTACCAGACGTTCAACGCGATGGGAGAGGGGGACTACTTTTCGGGGATGCCTGTCGATAAGCTGATATATGACGACTTGACCAGGGATTTCGGGGACCCGGCCGAAGATATGATCGCCGAGGCATTGTATTATGCCACCAATAACCGCTTTTCATCCAATGTGGCCAGTACGCAATCAAGTGAGCGAACTGCCCATGCCGGGCCGGTTTCAGGCCGTATCAATAGCCTGCTGGACCGGCATGGGCAGAAAGGAATGTATCAATTTGCGCGCTGATTGCGTTAATTGCACGAGCGGCAAAACTGGGAGTACGGCAAATTTCCGTTTGTTTCCCGCAGCTGTTTTGTTCAAGCCCAAAAACAATAGCAGGAAACGTCCTGAATGCTTAGACCATGGCACGCCGCGTACCCGAGGCTGCTATTGCATGTCAGACTTTACCAAATTATTAGTATATTGCGCATACTTTAGACGGAAATCCCGCTTGATAACGAACTGAATCTAATGAAAGAGGGCAAACCTGCGACAATAAAGGAGATTGCAAAACGATTGAAGATATCGCCTTCTACGGTCTCCCGTGCATTGAATGACCATCCGAGCATCGGGTTGGTGACCACCATGCGGGTCAAAAAGGTGGCCGCGGAGCTGAACTACGAACCGAATCAAACCGCTATTTTTTTCAAGCAGCGGAAGACCTTCACGATAGGTGTAGTCTTGCCAAGCTTGTCAGAACCGTTTTTTTCCGCCGCCATCAGTGAAATCGAAAATGTCGCGCACGAAGAGCAGTATACCGTTATCATGGGGCAATCGCTTGATGACCCCGAACGCGAGTTGCGTATCCTGCAAACCTTGAAAACACACCGCGTGGATGGCATATTAATGTCTATCGGTAAAAACACGCGAGATTATCGGTTTATTGACCTGCTGGAGAGCGCGGGCATCCCCATCGTTTTTTTTGATTGCGTACCCGATTTGGATAACATCAACAAAGTAATGAGTGAGCTGGAAACCGGGATGCTGGAGGCAATCGATATTTTTGTCTCTTGTGGACATCACGCCATATCGCTCATTAACGGACCTGAGCTCTTACCCGCCAGTATCGAACGAAAAAATGCCTATATCAAAGGCTTACAGAAGAATAATATTCCCTATCGTGAGGAATACATCGTACATACGGATCTTACGCCCGAGGGCAACGAAGCCGCTATTTTGCAATTGCTTGCCCTGCCTGACCGACCATCTGCCGTGGTCTCATTTAATGATTACGTAGCGTTGGATGTAATGATGACCGTCCGCCAACGGGGCTTGACACTCAATCAGGACATTCATTTTATCAGCTATGCCAATTACCCGCTCTGGAAGTACATGGAAAACCCACCGATGGCGTCCATCGAACAGTTCCCCGGCGATCAGGGAAGGAAAGCCGCAACATTACTTTTTGATCTTATTAGGACTCCCGGCCGTAAGGAGCCTGTAAAGGTTGTTTTTAATTCACGGCTCATCAATCAAGTGTAATATACCACCGGTTTTTATTATTCTTCCATGAACACCAGCGATTGTGCCTCCACTTGTTGGTTTACGGGCTTATCCGCTTCATAAGTAGATATGACGGTATAAGCATTGCCGATATCGAGCCCTACTGCACGCTCGATGTGGTTTGGACCACACCACAAGGCCGACCGTAGGTAATAGCCCAACGCGGCAAAATTTTCAGCGCCCTCAGGAACAATGACATCAAGTACTTCATTGAACTCCTGCTTGAAGTGTGCTACCAATTCCGGGTACCGCGCCCCTCCGCCGACCAAATATAACCGATTGGTTTTTTCGAAATCGGTGTCGGTGAACGCTTTTCGCATGGCCGGAGAGACGATCTCATTGTAATAGCTTGCCAGGTGCGTACTCCTTGCACCTAATAGGCTCATACGCTTGCGGCCAATGACCATGTCGCCGCGTTGGAAGCTCTGGTTGATCATGTGTTCGTTTTTCATGGATAGGTAGTAGCTTGCTGTCAGCTCGTCGTAAAGCGTGTTGACAGCGTGCCTAAGTCCAGGGACGCTGACACATGTCCGGGCGATTGGACCTTCGGCAGTACTTAACGCAGTTTCGCAGGTGCCGTAGCCCAAGCTCACGATGAAGAAATTGCCGTCATCCGCTAAGGGACCTTTTCGAACGGCGGTAATGCAGCCCATGATTTCGGACATGACTTCGAGGTGCGAGATGGTCAGTTGCACGCGGCTCCGGCCACCGCCATTCAGCGTATCGCTGTTATATTCCGTGATGACGTCACGCACGGCGAAGAATTTCTCTGCTTGTTGCTTGAACAGTTCATAGACTGCCGATGGAAACCCCGTCGTGACGACAAGCTCCCCTGACTTGGCCCCCGAGGCCAACAGCAGCCCTGTCTTCGCCAGTAGTTGGTAATCCAAATCGGCAGGCGAACTGTTGATATTGCGGTAAGGGGCATGCCCTTGGGACAACGCCAGTTCACCAACCAAAAAACCGCTACCGCCTTCAAATAGCTGGATGCGCTTTTCCAGGGATGAAGTGAGCTGCATTAAGGGTTTGTCATGTCGTTCGATAACACTCGGGATGCTTAGGAATTTTGTTGCCATGTTCTTTTTAGGTGTGTAATGGCAAATATAATAATTGTTTTGGCTTAGGGAAATAATCCCAGGTTTTTTTGTTATTACGTTTTTGTTAAGTTCAGGCTGGTTAAACCGGGGTCCGGAGACCGGAGATCGAAGTTCAACACTCCCAACGCCGGGCTCCGGACTTCCGGTTATAAATGGATCACTTCGCCGTAAGCATCTGCCGCGGCTTCCATGATAGCTTCACTCATGGTGGGATGCGGATGTACAGCTTTGATAATTTCGTGCCCGGTGGTCTCCAGTTTGCGAGCTACCACCACTTCGGCGATCATCTCGGTAACGTTGGCACCAATCATGTGGGCTCCCAGAAATTCACCATATTTGGCATCGAAGATGACCTTGACAAAACCATCCTTCGCACCCGCAGCACTGGCCTTCCCAGACGCGGAGAACGGGAATTTGCCTACTTTTATTTCATAACCTGCTTCTTTCGCCGCCTTCTCCGTGTAGCCTACCGATGCAATTTCAGGTGAGCAATAGGTGCAGCCGGGGATGTTGTTATAGTTAATGGGTGAAACATCCAGTCCTTTTATCTTTTCGATACATGTGATGCCTTCTGCTGAGGCCACATGGGCTAACGCCTGGCCTTTGACAATATCGCCTATGGCGTATACGCCGTCGATGTTGGTTTTATAGAAATCGTCTACCACAACACGGCCCTTATCCGTTTTAACGCCCACTTCTTCCAAGCCCATATTTTCGATATTTGGCGTAATACCTACCGCGGATAACACGACTTCCGCCTCGATGGTTTCGGTCCCCTTTGCGGTTTTGATCTGTACCTTGCTCAGTTCATTTGATGTGTCCACAGCTTGTACTTCCGCACTGGTAAGTATCGTTATCCCTGCCTTTTTCAGGCTGCGCTCCAGCTGCTTGGATATCTCTTCGTCTTCCACGGGTACGATGCGATCAAGGAACTCCACAATGGTTACCTTGGTGCCGATGGCGTTGTAAAAATAAGCAAACTCGACACCGATAGCGCCGGACCCGACTACGACCAACGATTTAGGCTGTTTTTCGAGACTCATGGCTTGGCGGTACCCGATGATTCGTTTGCCGTCTTGCTTCAGGGCGGGCAACTCGCGCGAGCGTGCACCTGTAGCCAATATCGTATGCTTAGCGCTATACTCCTTTGTGGCTCCCTCCGCATCCTTCACTTCTACCTTGCCGCCTTTTTTAATTTTGGCTGTACCCATGATCACGTCAATCTTGTTCTTTTTCATCAGAAACTGAATGCCCTTGCTCATGCCATCGGCGACACCCCGGCTACGTTTAATGATAGCGCCGAAATCTGCCTCACCGCCGTTTACCTTAATACCGTAGTCCTCAGCGTGGTTTAGGTATTCAAATACCTGGGCACTTTTGAGTAGTGCTTTGGTGGGAATACATCCCCAATTAAGGCAGATACCACCCAGGGATTCCCGTTCCACAATAGCGGTTTTAAAGCCGAGCTGGGAAGCCCTGATGGCGGCTACATACCCACCTGGCCCGCTCCCGATTACAATGATGTCGTAGTTCATATAGTTAATTGTTTCTTGAGATTGATTCACTTTGTGTTGTCCAATCAAAATACGGTGGCTACAAACTTACGTATTTTTTTGATAAGCTGTAGGGGAGGCCGACCGTCACATTTCCGTCAAACCCCGCCGGTCAATTATCGGTGCCGGAGATAATTGGCTAACTTGCCGGGCAAATCATTAATCATGAGCAATCATCTTAAGCAACTTTTAAACTGGTTCCGCAACGTCGCTGTTGTCGAAGGAATATCCATGGTCGTGTTAGTCACATTCTCCATTCTGAAACGAACCACAGACTACGAATGGGCCACGTTAGGCGTCAAATACGTGGGCTGGGCACACGGTATCCTGTTTATAGCATATTGCTATCTACTGTGGATGTGCACAGATCGGTATAAGTGGAAGTTCAGTCGCGTTGTCTTGTTTTTCATCGCTTCGTTGATTCCGTTTGCACCGTTTTTCGTAGAGCGGAAAGTGAAGCAGGAGGCCTAAACGTCAAGGCCGATTTCCTGCATAAGCATAGGTGATTTCCGTCTTGCCATGGGGCGTTGGATTGCCATCGCGGTCCAGATTCACAAATACGAGCTTATCGATGGTCAGGATGCTTTTGCGGGTGATTTTATTGCGTACTTGGCAAGTGAGCGTAATCGACGTACGGCCGAAATGCGTCGCCGTGATGCCCAGTTCGATGATATCGCCCTGCTTGGCCGAACTCACAAAGTTGATTTCAGAGATAAATTTGGTCACGACATGCGGATTGCCCAATTGTACAATCGCATAAATCACTGCTTCTTCATCGATCCATCGGAGCAGTGTGCCTCCGAATAATGTCCCATTTGGGTTGAGGTCTTCGGGCTTGACCCATTTGCGCGTGTGGAAATTCATATGCGTATTATCAGTAAATTAACGACTCAATTGTTCACTGCATAACACGGTTTATAGAAAGGCTGCCGTTTAATGCCGCTGTACGTCTTCTACGGCGGCATTAAACGGCTTTTTTTTACATGTGTATGGGCCTATTGGCGGTAGCGGCAAGGGAAGCTTCCTTAAATGCTTCGGTAAAAGTGGGATGCGCATGGCAGATCCGGCCGATGTCTTCGGCCGATGCGCGGTATTCCATTGCTACGGCCGCCTCTGCAATCATGTCTGCGGCACGCGGTCCTATCATGTGTACACCGAGCACTTCATCGGTCGATGCGTCAGCCAGCACTTTGACAAATCCATCCGTATCGCCGCTGGCCTTTGCGCGCCCACTGGCTTTGAATGGGAAGGAGCCGGCCTTGTACGCATGGCCCGCAGCCTTGAGCTGTTCTTCGGTTTTTCCTACACTGGCTACTTCAGGCCAAGTATAGACGACCCCCGGAATAAGGTTATAGTCGATGTGGGGTTTCTGGCCCGCGATGTGTTCGGCTACGAAAACACCTTCATCTTCGGCCTTATGGGCAAGCATGGCTCCCTTGATAACATCGCCAATGGCATATACGCCCTGCACGGAAGTCTCCAAGTGTTCGTTTACGGGGACTTTTTTTCCACGTTCCTCCAGTGTGATGCCGATATTTTCCAAGCCTAATCCTTCGGTGTAGGCTGTGCGGCCCACCGCTACAATACAGTAGTCGCCTTCCCATTTCACGGCTTCTCCTTTCGGGCTCTCCGCGGTGACGGTTACCTTTTTGCCTTTGGCGGTAGCGCCTGTAACTTTGTGACCCAGAAAGAACTCCATGCCAAGCGATTTCTTCAAGACGCGTTGTAATTCTTTGCCCAGGCCCCCGTCCATGGTTGGGATGATGGATTTTTCGTATTCTACCACGGATACCTTGGCCCCCAGGCGGGCGTAGACCGAGCCAAGTTCCAGCCCGATGACTCCGCCGCCAATGACGATGAGGTGATTAGGTACTTCGGTAAGCGTCAGCGCTTCGGTAGAGGTAATGATCCGTTTTTTGTCTACCGGAAGGAAGGGCAGTGCCGTGGGTTTTGACCCCGTGGCTATGATTACGTTCTTCGCCGTAATCTGCTCGGTTGCGCCGTCGCTCTTCGTCACCTTAACGGTGTTTTTATCGACAAAGGAACCCACCCCGGTGAAGCTGTCGATTTTATTCTTCTTGAACAGAAATTCGATGCCCGCTACGTTTTGGGCAATGACGTCGCTCTTCCGAGCCATCATTTGCTTCATGTCTACCTGAAGGTTGCTCAAGTTAATGCCATGGGCACCGAAGTGCTTGGCGGCATTGTGATAATGTTCGGACGAGTCCAATAACGCCTTTGACGGGATACATCCTACGTTAAGGCAGGTGCCACCAAAGGTGTTGTATTTTTCGATAACAGCTGTTTTTAAGCCCAATTGTGCGCAACGGATAGCAGCCACATACCCACCGGGCCCGCTACCGATTACTATGACGTCGTATTGCATGTGATGAAAATTATTCGATTCGATGATTCAAAGGTAAGCATAATTACGCTGAGGCAGAAAGTGTATAGCAAAAAAGACAGCCTGCCGACTGTCTTTTTTGTTATTCCATGGGATCGCCAAGCCTTATTCAGCGACAATTTTTCCCTGCATAACACCATAGTGGCCAGGGAAGCTACATAGAAATGGATATACACCTTTGCTATCCAACGTAAATTCAATGACATCCGTTTCCCCAGGGCCCAACAGTTTGGTATGGGCTACGATGGACGATGCGAAAGTCACCGGAATGTATTCGGTGTCTGGAGCCTTGATGGCTTCGCCACCAAATGCAGGTAAGTCAGTGCCCGGTTGAAGAACGACCACATTATGTCCCATTGATTCCTTCGGCATTTCGCCGACATTGTGAAATGTCAGTTTTACCGGCTGGCCGGCTTTTACCCTAAACAGGGTCTTGTCATATTTCATCAGGTCGTTCCCTTCCAAAGCTATCTCGTTGCTTACCGTTACCGTGTCTAAGCCGGGGATGTCCACCGCGGGGGCCGACTGTTCAGCTGCCGCTTCCGTCGTGTCGGTTGACTCTTCCTTTGTTTGGCTACCACCACATGCCGCGATAAAAAACGAACCTGCTACTACTGGAATTAAAAATAACTGTTTCATTGCTTTTTTATAATCTTTCAGGGTTATCAATATATGTTAACAATACAAACCGTGCTGTTGTTTGCGCCCCAAAGGTAGTTGAATTTGGAGAGGTAGAAAAGTGCATTTATCACGTAATTGTAATTTTAATGTTACTGTTGGGGCGCTGTTTTCGCTTGTGTCAATGTTTTAATGATTTGGTATAAAGATACCGGATCAAACGGTTTACCCACGACGGCGTCAGCCCCAGCGGCATATGCGGCTTGCTGCTCCCGTTGCAGTACCGATGCTGATATGGAGATAATGGGAATGTGGCGGATGTGTTCCCTGTGGTCGTTTCTGATGGTTCGGATAGCGTCAAAGCCACTCATTACAGGCATGTGTGCGTCCATGAGGATGAGGCTGTACGGCGTTTCCTCCACCTTGTCCAACGCTTCTTTTCCGTTTTTTACTGTATCTACGGAGATCCCCCATGTATTCAGCATGTGTTTGACCATGAAGCTGTTCAGCTCATTGTCTTCGGCCAGGAGGATATGCAAGTCGCTGAATGGCGGCATGTCGGTGTATTGTTTCTTGTCCGATTTCGGTGCTGCTTCGGAGGCTTCTTCATCAAACCAGCATTCGAATACAAATTCACTGCCCCTATCCACCTCGCTGTAGGCATGGATTTGTCCTTGGTGCAGATTTACCAGCCGTTTTACAATGGCGAGTCCCAATCCCGTGCCGCCAAATCGTTTGGTGATTCCTTCTTCGCCCTGTTCAAACGATTGGAAAATCTTGTCTATGGCGTTGCTGTTGATGCCAATGCCCGTATCTTTCACCGAAAACTGAATGTGAACCCGGTGTTTGGCCCGGCTAAGCAACTTGGTTTCCAATGTGACGCTCCCTCGCTCGGTAAATTTGATGCCATTTGAAATCAGGTTACTCAATATTTGGGTCAGCCGCAGGGAATCCGCGAGGATAAACTTCGGTAGGTTTTCATCGGTAATGACATGAAATGCGATGCCTTTCTGTTCTGCTTTGTAGGCAAAAAGATTGGAGAGCTCCTTGATAATATTGGGAAGTGAAGTTTTGGCAAAGTCGAGCCGCATCTTACCCGAGTCAATTTTCGAGAGATCGAGGATGTCATTGATGATGAGAAGCAATTGCTGCGAAGCGTTTTCCAGGTAGTCGAGCCATTCGGATTGTTCTTCATTGAGCGGCGAGTTCCGGAGCATGGTGGTGATTCCCATAATGCCATTGATAGGGGTCCGGATTTCATGGCTCATATTCGCTAAGAAGTTTTCTTTCGATTTACGGGCCAGGTCCGCCTCCTTTTTGGCTTTGACCAGTTCCAGGTGCGATCGCTCCAACTCTTCGTTCTTCCGCTTCAGTTCCCGTTGGATATACACCTGTTGCATAAACGACTTGACCTTCGCCGTTGTGATATCCGGATTTAAGGGTTTATATAGGTAATCCACTGCACCGCTGTACAGGCCCTTCAATAGGGACTTGTCTTCTTTGGATATGGCTGTAACCATGATGACCATGATTTGCCAAGTCTTGGGGTTGCTTTGCAAAAGCGAAACGAATTCAAAGCCATTGATCTCCGGCATTTGCACATCAACCAGGGCAATGGCAACCTCCTGGTTCCAGCAATAGCGCAACGCTTCGTTGGGCGAAGTGCTGCCCCAGATCTCCAAGTCGTCTATATCAGCGAGCAGTGCCTTTAAACTCAATACATTCTCTTCTTTGTCATCGACGATGACCAGCTTCAATTTCTCCATGGTTGATCGCTCTTCAATATATGGTTGTTTAATTCTTGACCGAACGCGATAAGCTCCTCATCGCTCAGAAGGAGTTCTGCCGCCCCAAGTGCAATTGCCGCCTCGGGCATCGTTTTGATTTCCGCATATTCAGGGCGCTGTACAACGCATAAACCACCAGCTTGTTGGATGGATTGCATACCCTTTGCACCATCTTGGTTGGCTCCGGACAACAGTACCGCCGTCGTCGAGGCACCATATACATCGGCAACACTCTGCATCGTTACGTCAATCGACGGTCTGCAGAAATTCACCGGTTCCGAGACGTCAAGGGACAGGCTCCGGTCGGGCTCTATTAATAAGTGGTAGCCGGCTGGAGCAAAGTACGCCGTAGCGGGCTTGATGCGTTCCTTTTCCTCCGCGACCTTAACCATAATGCGGCACTTGGACCTGATGCTTTCCTCGATATTCGTTTCATACTTGGGATTCCGGTGGATAATGACCAGTACGCCAATAGACAAATTTTCCGGAAACACCTTGAGCATTTCAAACATAACCTTAAATCCGCCCGCAGAACAAGCTAATATGAGCACTTCAGTCCCTTGAAGTTTGCGGGCGATATGTGGTGTTAATTTAAGCAATTTTTTGATATATGTTTTGCTTTTTGTTAATTAACCGGAATTTGTGCTTTAACGATTCGGACCGAAGGCTTTCTTTCGATCCCAGGCAAAGAAAACCAAATAACGCGAGACTTTCGTACAACAAATTGAGTACACGCTGTTGTAATGTTAAATCGAAATAAATCAAGACGTTACGGCAAGTAACGAGCTGGAATTCATTGAATACGCCGTCTGACACGAGGTTGTGGATGGAAAACAGCATGTTTTTCCGCAAATCATGATGGATGATAGCAGCATCGTACCGGACGGCATAATATTCGGAAAGCGATTCGCCGGATGCCGTTTGGAGGTAGTTGTCAGAATATGTTTTCATCTTTCTCAGATCAATGGTGCCTTGTTTGGCGCGCTCCAGCATCTTAGCGTTGATATCGGTGCCATATATGAAAGACCGATCGTATAGTCCTTGCTTTTTTAGCATGATGGCTAAGGAGTAAGCTTCCTCACCGCTTGAACATCCGGCACTCCAAATCTTGATATGAGGGAAGGTCGCGAGGTACGGAAAAACTTCTTCGCGCAATGTGCCGTAGAAAGCGGGATCGCGGAACATCTCCGTGACGTTAACGGTCACTTCTGTTAGAAACCGATTGAAAAATCCCGAAGTATTCACCAAATTATCTTTGAGGCTGCTGAAATCAAGGCGGTAAAGTTCCATGATGCGTGTAATCCGTCTTTTGAGTGACGCTCGGGTATAGCCACGTAAATCAAAGCCGTGAACATTATTGACCAGCTCGATAAGCTCTTCCAGGTTTTCGAACGATATACCCATTTTTATTTTGATGTTAGCTTAACCACACACGCATCAAGGACAACAGTCTGTTGGCATCTACAGGTTTGGTAATGTAATCATTTGCACCGGCATCCAATGCGCGTTGTCGATCGCCAGGCATAGCTTTGGCAGTCATGGCAATGATAGGCAGCTTGGCGAATTTCTTAAACGATCTGATTTTTGTGATGGCTTCAAAACCGTCCATTTCGGGCATCATGATATCCATCAAGATCAGGTCAATATGAGACTGTTTCTGGATAGCCTGCAGCACTTCGAGTCCGTTGTTGGCGGTCTCTACCTCCAAGCCGCACGATGCAAACACGGTGCTCAGTGCAAAAATGTTACGCATATCGTCGTCGGCAAGGAGAATACGCTTGCCTTGTAGTATTTTATCTACTTGTGGGGTACGTTGCGCAGGTGAGCCTTGTCCATTAGACGGTTTGTTATGCGCCGGGTTATTTTTGACGTTGTTGATAAATAAATCGATCTCATCCAGGATGCGATGGCCCGATTGATCAGACTTCATGACCAGGGTTTTGGTATGGCGCATTATCCGCCCGGTCATTTCGGCATTGAGTTCCATTGCCGTATTGATGACGACGGGCGTCTGTGCATGTTTTGCGGTATGTCTGATATCGTCCAACACCTCAATGCCCGACCTGTCAGGCAAATTGATGTCAAGAATGATGCAATCGTAGTGGGTGTCCGATCGGAGCAGCTCAAGCGCATCCGCACCTGTAAATGCCTGCTCTACTTCCACACCTTTTGCGGTGAGGGTTGATTTGAGGCTGTCGCTTTGGACAATCTGATCCTCCACAATCAATACCTTTTTCAAAGGTGGCATGACGGTTTTATCCAATAAGGCGAAGAGTGCTTCAAGTGATCGTTTGTCAGCTGGCTTCGTGAGGAATCCGACGGTCTCATCCTCGATTTTCCGTTTGTCGGACTTATCGGCAGACATCAGGTGCACAGGGATATCCTTGGTGTCTGGATTGTCCTTAAGCTTTCTGAGTACTGTCCATCCATCCATGACGGGCAATAAGATGGCTAAAATAATGGCATCCGGCACGTGATCAAAGGCCATCTGCAATCCAATAGGGCCTTCGTTGGCTACCAACGGTTCAAACCCATGTTCGCGTGCGCACAGCGCCAGTAATTCAGCGAAATGCTGATCATCTTCAACGATCAGCAGACGCCGTGGCTTAGCGATAGCTGACGATGCAGAAGGTTCCGGCTTCTTGCCATATTTTGCATCATTGGGTGGCAAAGGGGATACACCCTGTTCTTCTTTCGCCGACGTAAGGAGGGCGCTTCCGGTATAACGCAATGGTATGAACAGGGTAAATGTGCTGCCTCGCTGTTCGATACTGCTTACGTGAAGTTCGCCGCCAAGCATGGTGGCCAGCTCCCGGCAGATGGATAGTCCCAACCCGGTACCGCCGAATTTTCGGCTGATGGAACCGTCGGCCTGTTTAAAGGCCTCAAAAATCAGCTGCTGCTTATCTTCCGCGATTCCTATACCATTGTCTATCACGGATATCGCCAGGGCGTCATTTGCACGGATACCGCGGAGCATGCCTGTTTTCCATGCCGGCGATTGGCTTGCTAAGGCAAATGAAAGCGTTACCTGCCCGCCCTCCGGCGTGAATTTAAACGCATTGGACAATAAGTTCTTGAGTATTTGTTTAAGGCGCTGCTCATCGGTGGTTATAAAGGGGGGCAGCCCGTCGTTGATCGTAATGAAGAAGTCGATGGTTTTACTATCGGCGATGCTTCCAAACAGATCGAGCAAATCCTGTGCAATGCTCGAACATTCGATGCGTTCAATGATCAGCTCGACACTGCCCGACTCGATTTTCGCCAAATCCAGGATGTTGTTGATCAGTTGAAGCAAATCGGTACCTGCTCGGTGGATTACCGTTGCGTACCTCACTTGTTCAGGCAAGAGGTTGCCGGATTTATTGTCTTCCAGCAATTTGGCCAGTATGAGGATGCTGTTGAGCGGGGTACGCAATTCGTGGCTCATATTCGCCATAAACTCCGTTTTATACTGGCCCGACTGCTCAAGCTCTTTGGCTTTCATCGCAATGGACTGCCGGGCCTGTTCGATCGAAAAATTACGTTCCTCTAATAGCCGGGCCTTTTCTTCCAACTCGGTATTGGCGTGCTTGAGTTCTTCCTGTTGTACCCTTAATTCTTCTTCGGACGCCTCCAGCAAATACGTCTTGTGCGTCAGCTCTTCATTGGTGGTGCGGAGTATTTCCCGTTGGGCTGCCAACTCTTCGGCTTGTTGCCGGGTTTCCTCAACGAGGTGGGTAAGCGCAGCATGCGTGCGTGATACTTTAAGCGCCACAGCTAAATCGACCCCTGCGCGGATTAGAAAATGCTCGACGGCTGACTCAATTTTGTGGAAGAAACCTATTTCCATGACGCCAATAACCTCGTCTTCATACACAAAAGGCTGGATAACGATATGTTTGGGCTTTGTCTCGCCAAGTGCGGAGGTGACCGTTAAATAGCCATCCGGGATATCGGTAAGGACGACCTGTTTTTTGGAGGCAATACTTTCCCCCATTAACCCCTGGCTTTTTGTGATTTTCGGCCGTATATGTTCGGTTGGCACCGCATAAGAGCCGCCATGCAGGTATTCGTTGTCATCGGCTTCACTTTTCAGGTAGATGACACCTACCTTTGCGTCGAGGTATTGGCAAATGGTCTGGATGGCGTTTACAGCGATTACCCGTTCGCTTAGTCCACCGCGTGTGTTGTCATCCAGCGTCGCTAAACCATTCAAGGCCCAATTATCCACTTCTTTTTCCTTCGAAAGCTTATTTAGATCGGCGTTTGATTTGCGGATAAGGCGTTCTGTTTTTTTGTAATGTTCAAACGTCTTGGTCACATACACCAGCAGCCACAGGATCACTATAAACACCAAAACAGCGGTAACCAGGAACGTGGTTTTGATATGGTCGAGTATCGTATGCGCTGCATCCAGTTTCGAGAATAATAGGGATACATGCAACAAACTGGCCAACAGAAGAATAACTAATACAGAAAAACCTAAATAGATATGTGTCTTGAATTTTAGCTTTTTCATGATGGACTCAATCCCCTGTTTTTGCAAAAATATAAAACGTCACTGTCGCAGGCCTTGGCTTGCCAATCATGGTGGCAAGCTGCTGTCAAAGGATAGGATGCCTTTCGAATGGTTTGCTGCGGTCAAATAGATACCGGTAAGTGTGATGGGTTTTGAATATCGTACCCCCTACATACCGTGCTACATTCATCATCTTTGGATTGAAATCGCCAATCCAGTTCATTTGCAAGTCTTCATAGCGCAATTGCGTTCGATCTCGCATGACCTTTGCCGCAGCCATTACAAGGGCGGCTTCCACGCCTTTCCGCTGGTGCTTTGGCACTACGCCAAATACAATGCCAAACATCGTTTTGCAACGCTTCCGCCAACGGTTCCAAAGGAAGAGCACCTTTCCCCACAACGCCAGCCGTCCATTCATATATTTTACAATGAGCTGATTTACATCGGGAATGTTTACCCAAAAGCCCACGGGTCGGCCATGGTAGTAGGCAAACCAGATAATCTTTGGGTCGATGATGGGTTTCATGGTTTGCATAAGTTTGCGTGCATTGTCGCTGCTCATCGGGCTTACCCCCTCGTGGCGCGCCCAGGCCTCATTATATACCGTGCGGAAGTCCTCGGCAGCTTTATCAAGCTGACCGGGATCGATGTGACGGAAGGTGTATCCCGCATCACGCAAGGCGTATGTAGCCTTTTCGCCCACCCTGCTGGAAATGTGGGCAGCGAGTTCACGGCGGTACGTAAATTGTTTGAAATAAAGCTGGAAACCGTATTGCTCGAAAAGCCGCTGATAATAAGGTGGATTGTAATTGCAGCAATAACACGGCGGGTGGAAGCCGTCCACAAGCAACCCCCACCACCGTTCCCTGTTGCCGAAGTTTATAGGCCCGTCCATCGCTTGTATGCCGTTTTCCTGCAGCCAGGCCTTCGCCGTGTCAAACAAGATGTTTGCCGCCTCCTGGCTATCAATGCATTCAAAAAAGCCACAACCGCCGGTAGGGAACTCATCGCGTTCAAAGGTGTCTAAGTTGTAGAAGGCCGCAATACGCCCAATGACACGACCGGAATCGTCATGTAGAAGCCAGCGGGTACATCGGCCGCGGTCATGATAGGAGTTGGTCATTGGATTGAATACATCAAGGACATCCTGATCCAATGGCCTGATATAATTGGGGTCTCCCTCGTAAAGTGGCGGCGCCATCGTTACGAATAACCGATCTAGTTCTGCTCCGGCTACGGGTAGTATTTTCATAAATGACACGGTATAATTTTCGAAACGCGTTAAAAATAGAAGTTTAAGGCGGTTTATGCAAAATGACATGTGCCCGGGTACGCCAAAAAAAAACGAGACGGCTGCAACCTATTGGTTTTTGCGGCGTCTTATTGGGAAAGAACACAAAAAAAAGGAATACCATGAAAAGAACACTATCTTCATTAGGCTGGCTGGCGTTGCTGCTGCCAATTTTTAGTATCGGGCTGGTCCACGCCGCTACGGGCTTATCCGCCCGGGATGAGACCCGCGATGTGAGTGGATTCCACGCATTGGCCAGCGGTGGCAGCATCAATGTCGAAGTGCGTTTTGGCGCCAGCGAGTCCGTGAGGCTGGAGGGCGACGCGGCAGCAATCCGTGAAATTGAGACCATCGTGGAAAAAGGTACGTTAAAAATCAGGTATAAAAAGCATGCATGGAAGATGGGGCGCAACTGGGGCAGCGTGACCGCTTATGTGACGGCCAAGCGGCTTGATGGGGTTGCCCAATCTGGTTCAGGCAGTATCACGATCATGGGTACGATATCGGGCGATGAACTGAATGCATCGGTTAGTGGTTCGGGCCGGATTGCATTTGCCGCAAATGTACAGCTATGCAATGCATCGGTTAGCGGTTCGGGGCGGATAACGGCCAGCGGAAGTGCCACGGAGAGCAACGTCTCTATAAGTGGTTCAGGGCGATTCGACGGACGTGAACTGAAAAGCCGGTCTGCAAATCTCAAGGTATCGGGCTCCGGCAATATTATGATTCATGCCGATGAACGCCTGGAAGCATCCATCAGCGGATCCGGCAACGTTCATTACAGCGGGAACGCACAGACCAACGTGCGTACATCCGGCTCGGGAAGGCTTCGTAGAATATAGTGTATCGGACTTTGTCACGGATCAACAAGCCAAAAAGTACCAGCAATCCTTGCATAACAATCAAAAAGTTGTACCTTTAGAGACTGTTATAAAAATGATAGCTTTAAACTTGTTGACCTTATGGAACCCAATTTCACCCCTATTTTGTTTGTTGTAGGAGCTGTAGTAGCGTTTTTTATCTTACTATACCTCCTTCCTGTAAATTTGTGGTTTACCGCGCAGTTGTCCGGTGTCCGTGTCAACCTGTTGAACTTGCTGTTGATGCGTCTCCGTAAGGTGCCGCCATCGTTGGTCACCAATGCAATGATTACCTCCACGAAAGCAGGATTGAATATCACGTCCAATGATATCGAGACCCACTTTTTAGCCGGAGGCAATGTCAATAATGTCATTAAAGCATTGATTTCGGCAGACAAGGCGAATATTCCATTGGATTTTAAGCTGGCCACGGCCATCGATCTGGCGGGACGGGACGTGTTTGATGCCGTGCAGCTTTCGGTAAACCCAAGGGTTATCAATACGCCGCCGGTGGCGGCTGTGGCCAAGGACGGTATTCAGCTCATCGCCAAGGCACGCGTGACTGTAAGGGCCAACATCAACCAGTTGGTGGGGGGAGCCGGAGAAGAAACGATTCTTGCCCGGGTAGGCGAGGGGATAGTGACAACCATCGGATCATCCAGAGATCATAAAGAAGTGCTGGAAAATCCCGATCGGATATCAAAGACCGTGCTTTCTAAAGGCCTTGATAGCGGTACGGCATTTGAGATTCTATCCATTGATATCGCTGATATTGATATCGGTGAAAACGTGGGAGCGAAGTTGCAGACCGATCAAGCCGAAGCAGACCTTAAAGTTGCCAATGCCCGTGCTGAGGAACGCCGGGCAATGGCTGTGGCGTCCGAACAGGAAATGCGATCCAAGGCACAGGAAGCTCGGGCAAAAGTCATCGAAGCGGAAGCCCAGGTGCCGCTTGCGATGGCTGAAGCATTCCGCAGTGGCAACCTCGGCGTAATGGACTATTACAGGATGCAGAATATTCAAGCGGATACAGATATGCGCGGCGCTATTGCGAAGCCGGGTGGTGATACAAGCAAAGGCGATAAAAAATAGCCATAAAAAACAAAGCCCCGGTGATGGGCACCGGGGTTTGTTACTAACCAATTATAAACCTAAATTATGAAAAGACAATTTTAATCCTCGGAAACCCGAGTTAAATTTTCTGGTGCAAAATTAACACCACTTTTTTATTTTTCAATGGTTCTTTTGTTAACAAATTGTCAAAAGAACCTTGCTGTTAAATGGCTTGAAGCTATTTTTCAAGCGTTTCTGTAAAGGTATTTTACAAACCTCGTGCCAAATTGAAAAAATACTGCCATCCGTGTTTTGTGTGCGGAGGCACGACAAGCCTACGCAATTCACGCTGCCGGGTCAAAAAACATAGCCGGAGACATTCATTAGTCCCTCAAAATCTGAGATTTGCCGTACGCCTTTGTACGCGGTTCCCAAACAACTTAACAATGGAACTACTTTCGTGCAGAACACAAAACAAGACAGCCTGTACACCGGATTGACGCAGTGTTTTTTTAATAGGAGGTCCGCTATTCAGCAGATTTTGGGTAAGTTTGGCCGGTTAGTTGACAAAAATCATGTTATTTGATAGATTTAAACAGGTAAAAGCCTTTGTCTTTGACGTAGACGGGGTGTTGTCCGATGGCAATGTGCTGGTAACCGAGCACGGTGAGCAGCTCCGGTCATTCAACATCAAGGATGGTTATGCTATGCAGCTTGCTGTCAAAAAGAAGTATCCAATCGCAGTTATCACGGGCGGAAAATCACTGGGCGTGAAAAAGCGCCTGGCCGGCCTGGGGATTACCGATGTGTTTTTGGGAGTAGATGACAAAAGTGCGGTTTTTCATGACTGGTTGTCATCCTTGGGGCTCTCCCCGGCAGATGTGTTATATATGGGTGATGATATTCCTGATTTGGCAAATATGCGGATTGCAGGACTACCCGCATGTCCTGCCGATGCCGTGGAAGAAATAAAAGCGGTGGCTGCTTACATCTCCTTCCGTAATGGTGGTACAGGTGCGGTCCGGGATGTCATGGAAAAGGTGATGAAACTTCAGGGCACGTGGGAGGGCTGATTCAATGAATATTATTCTTGCTTCGCAATCACCCCGACGGAAGGAACTGCTGTCGCTCATGGGAATTCCTTTTGAGGTGATGGTCAAATCGGTGGATGAGTCATTTCCGGCCGAGTTTGATCCGATAACCGCCGTCCGGTTTATTGCCGAAAAGAAAGCCAGGGCCTTTATTTCCGAGGTCACCGACGAGTTAGTCATTACGGCTGATACGATTGTGACCATTGACGATCTTATCCTTGGTAAACCGACCGATGACGCGCATGCTACCGACATGCTGATGCGCTTATCCGGAAGACGGCATGAAGTGATTACCGCCGTGGCATTGCTCCATCAAGGAGGCATCACGGTGTTTCATGAAGTGACTTCGGTTTATTTCCGATCGCTTAGCCACGCGGAGATAGCGTATTATATTGACCGCTATCAACCATTCGACAAGGCCGGTGCTTATGGTATACAGGAGTGGATCGGAGCCGTTGCCATCGAGCAGATCGTCGGCTCCTATACCAACGTCGTGGGCCTGCCTACAGCCCGGCTTAGCATTGAATTGAAACGATATCCCTTAAAGTTGTCATAAATACCCCCAGCAGTTGTCGCGTTCACCCAGCACCGTTTTGACGAGAAGGTTATAGCTTTGCGATTATACAAGGCGTGTGATCAAATGAAAAATACCGTATACCCGTGCCTCTGGTTTGATGGCAACGCAAGAGCGGCTGCCGATTTATACTGTTCGGCTTTTGCCAATTCAACCGTCACGGCAGACACCCCGATGGTGGTTACTTTTGAACTTGACGGCACTAAGTTCATGGGGTTAAATGGCGGTGCGCAATTCAAGCCCAACGCTGCCATCTCGTTTTATGTGACGCTTGAAAGCCGCGAAGTACTGGAACGTGCATGGCACCTGCTTATCGCTGGCGGATCGGCGTTGATGCCATTGCAAGCGTACGAATGGAGTGAACAATATGGATGGGTGCAGGATCGCTTCGGGGTCAGTTGGCAGTTGTCATTGGGCGGCAGCGACGAGGTGGGGCAACGGTTTGTGCCATTGCTGATGTTCTGTGGCAATCAGCAGGGGAAGGCCAGCGCTGCGATGGACTATTACGTCTCGGTATTCGCCGATTCAGCCATTCTGTTTATTGCAAAATACACGCCGGGGCAGGTAGCCCATGATGCGACCATCGTACATGCACGCTTCCGCGTGCTTGGTAGTCAGTTGTTTATGGCGATGGATAGCGCTGTTTTGCAGCCGTTTGACTTTAATGAAGGCGTCTCGTTGGTGATCGACTGCGAGACGCAAGAAGAGGTGGATTACTATTGGAATAAGCTGAGCGAAGGCGGCGAAGAAAGTATGTGCGGCTGGCTGAAAGACCGCTTTGGGGTATGGTGGCAGGTCGTACCCGCGGTTCTGCCAAAGCTGCTGCGCGATCCTGAACGTGCGGGGCGGGTCATGCAAGCTTACATGAAGATGAAGAAGTTTGATATTGAAGCACTGCTGAATGCTTAATGTACAAAAAGCAACGATTGAAGGAGTAAGGACATCGTTACTCCTTCAATCGTTGCTCCAAGTCCAACGTCCTACTTGACGCTAAACCTCACCCCGATGTAAAACATTCTGCCGGTGATCGGGCCCCAAAGCAACGACGAGTCAAAGAACTCACTGAAGGGCTGGTCTGCCGCCAATACCGGATTTTGCTGGAAAAAGTCGGTTAAATTTTCCCCACCGATATAAAGGTCGATAGGACGGTTTTTGCCGATGGTTTTACTGATTTGCGCATTCATCGTGGTATAGGTTTGTGAATATTCGGGCATTTGGTATGCTATCGGGTTGGCTGCCGTGGATGGAAGGCGCTTCTGGCCTGTGATATTGAGCGTATAATCGAAATGCCAGCCGCCACTGTGCGTACGGTAGCCAAGATTGAGAAACCCGCGGTGACGTGCCACCAATGGCCGTTGCATCAGCGTATTGGTATACGTGGTCTTCACATCAAAAAAGCGGTAAGCCATACGTGCTTCAAAATGTGGCAAAGGCATCAGGCGCAGTTCCGTCTGCATGCTATTGGAATAGGATTTGCCTTCCAGGTTGTAAAACACCAGCTCGCGTGGGTTTTCATAGTCAACCACTACCTGATTGGTGAAGTCGTTCCTGAAAAATTCGGCACTGAACGATGCCTCCCGCTGGAACAACCGGAATGACTGGTCGAAGCTGATGCCCGTATTCCACGCGATTTCCGGTTTGAGGCCATACGCATTTTCGCCGTGATTTGCTGTGGCGATGCGAACTATCCGTGAGCTGGCCAATGCAGCGGTATTTTCTGCGAAGATGTTGGCCGTGCGTTGTCCGCGGCCGCTGCTGATCCGAAACGTGGTGCCGGCTATGGGTTGATAGCGTATATGCGCGCGCGGCGTGGCAAACCAACCATAAAGGTTGTTGTAGTCGCCCCGCATGCCCAATACGGCATCAAATTTTTCCGATGGACTGTACGTGTACTCAAAGAAGCCGCCCGGAACCGCTTCAGTGCGTGCAAATTGCTGCCCGATGTAATGTTCGTCATATCGGTCGTACTGCATACTCAGGCCTGTGCGGTATTTGTGCACGACGGTACCGATGATGTCCTGGTAAATCAGGTTGGCATAGGCATTTCGTTGTCGGGCATCGTATGTGCGCAGGCCGAAATAGGAATGCTGATCATAAGCAGAGCCCGAGAGCTGCAGGCCAATACTGCGCTGGGTTTGCTGGGGGAAGACATAACCGATTTTGGCAAATACTTCATAACGCTCAATGTCAAACCCCAGCCCGTACCGGTTTTCGGTCAGCTTGTCCGTAGCTGGGTCAAAGTCAATTTGCCCGCCGGTGCGATCGTCGCTAAGGAACTTGAAGCCAAATTGGAGGACGAAGCCCTTGCCGTCTTCATACTTCCACCTGTTTACACCCGAAAAGAGGTTGCCCACGGGGACATCCCGAAAGCCATTATTGCTGAAATTCATGTTTTTGTTATACATGAAATTATCGTGCAGGAGCAGCCCGCCTGTCCACCGTTCATTAAACCGGTGGGATAGGTTGAGGTTGATATCAGATCGTCCCATATTATTGGTATAAGCATTGAAAAATAGCCTATCGGACGTCTCCGGCTTCTTCAGCTCCACATTGATCTGCCCGGCGATGTTTTCAAAGCCATTGACCACCGATCCAATCCCTTTTCCGATTTGGATAGACTCGATCCAGGTTCCAGAAATACTGTTCAGTCCCAGCGGGATGGCCAGGCCACGGGGACCTGGAAGGTTCTCTACCGTCAGCTGGGTATAGATACCGCTCAGGCCCAGCATCTGGATTTGTTTGCTGCCGGTGACCGCGTCGCTGCTCACTACATCCACAGATGCATTGGTTTCAAAGCTTTCGCTGAGGTCACAACACGCCGCTTTAAATAGTTCCTGTCCTGTCAAAACCTCCAGTCTGGTTGGACTAAGTGCTGCGATGTAGTTAGAACGCCGTCTCGCTGACACGGTTACTTCGGCCAATACATTGTCCTTGGCGGTGACTACTACCACCTCATGGGGGTCAACGATTGCCAGGGTATCCGGCTGGTGTCCGGCATACGAAATCACGAGCTGCTTCAGGTGCTCCTGGTGGTCGATTCTGAATACCCCTGATGCATCCGTTTGCGCCTGGATGGACGCGTCTTCCACCCAATAGACATTGGCCGACTCAATAGGGGTAAGCTCACCACGGTTATTTTCCTGCATGACGACGCCCGTGACGGTGTGGTCGTCGTGGTGATCCCGCCCGGTGACTTTATGCACGTTGGCCTCGTCTCGATAATGGCAGCAAGCAGGCAACTTCGTATACGCATCCGCATCAGCGGCACGCCCTTCGACATCATGGCCGGCAGTGAGGATACGCGCCTTGGCGGCTTCTACATCATACACGGCGGGGTCAAAGGAAAGGGTAAGTAGTTGGGTGCTGGCTTCCCAACGTGCGTTTTTCAGGCCGTCTGCCCGTACAGCCTTTTCAATCCGTGATTTACACATGCCGCATACGCCCGCCACTTCGAAAGATATGGTGCCTTGGTCGGTCGCTGGG
The DNA here is from genome assembly GCF_016533505.1 of Parapedobacter sp. ISTM3. Lineage (NCBI taxonomy): Bacteria > Pseudomonadati > Bacteroidota > Sphingobacteriia > Sphingobacteriales > Sphingobacteriaceae > Parapedobacter > Parapedobacter sp. ISTM3. The sequence continues at coordinate 162,501 of NZ_JAENGN010000002.1, forward strand.
ACATTGCTGTCGCTGCCAGGTTCCATGCGGGTATACAGGCAGCATTCGGGCAGCGCGTTGTATGCTTCGTTGTCTGCACGTAGCCCATCAACATCGTGACCTGCCGCGGCAATGCTTTTTTTGATGGTTGCGATGTCGGTGAGCTTGGGATTGACTGCCAGCCGGAGCTGTTGGCTTTCTGCATCCCATACGGCGGTTTCGGCCCCTGCATCTTTTGCGGCCTTTTCAATTCGTGATTTGCACATACCGCAGTTGCCAGCTACGGTAAATAAATGGCTGGTGCTATCTTGGGCCCTGATCGACAATGACGCCGGTAGCAACAGAAATAGCGTGATATACGCTTTAATAAAGAAACTCATGGTATTAAAATTTGATTGCTGATGTTGATTTAAAACCTAAATCTTATGCCGTTGCGCAACCGCCGAACGGGGGGAAGCAGTTTTTAGGCTTGGCCCGCTGGCGAATGATCAACGGTCAGCAAAATCAAATGCGGTAAGTACAATGCTGGATGAATAAAGGTACAGCAACCTCGGGAGGGGCGTCGTCAATCGTTTGGACGGTATGGCAAAATTCCGGAGGCAGGTCGATGACATGCGCTAAGGTAAAAACCAATAGCTCCAGCGGATAGATTTTCAAGACATTTTTGTCTCCGCTGGGGAGGTGTTCTTCGGTCGTTTTCTTTGCCTCGACCTTTACATGCTGGCAGTGCGGATGCGCTGCAGGGTCATTATCACAACTATCGTCGCCACAGCATGCAGCGTCAGCCTCTTTCTTTTCCTGATGCGTTAAGCAAAGTGGGCAATCTTGGTGTTCGGGCTTTTCTTGCTCATGCTGTACCGCCAGCTTCTGGAGTTCACCGCAGCAATAATGCAGGTGCACGGTCGCTCCGGTTGCCGAGAACGCATAGATAACGGTGAGTAATATGACGAATACCTTTGCCACAATGCAAAGGTAAGGAAAAACCTAACAATTTTCTAATGGACGGCCATTCAGCTTTTTTCGGTGTAATCAATTCAATTTCCAAAGTCTTTCCTACTTTGATTCATTGTTTTGTGCTGAATTAAAATGTACGACCATGAAAAAGTTAGTATTCAGTCTGTGTATCTTTTTTTTGACCGGGGTATCGGTGATGGCTCAACGTGCCACCGCGCGCCGTGTGCCCGCCGTGGTAATTAATGCATTTCAACAGCAATTTCCAAAAGCCCGGCAAGTAGAATGGGATCGGAAGCAGGATGGTACTTATGAAGCTGAATTCAGTGTTGGTTTAATCGGAAGAGACCACAAGGCCGTCATCAGCCCGGAAGGGAAGGTGCTGGCCCACGAAGAAGAAATTGCATCCAGCTCGCTTCCAGAGGCTGTGAAAAATCAGATAGCGGTAGAATTTAGCGGATACCGTATCGAAGAAGTGAAGAAAATCAATGCCGGCCATGCGTTGACGTACGAAGTCGAGCTTGAAAACCGGAAGGGCGATTTGAAAGTTCGCTTCAATGCGGACGGTAAAATCCTGAAAGAGCGGATGGACTGATGTCCAATCCGCTAGCTCCGCAGTTGGCGGATAAACTGGGGTATTTTTTCCATGTAGTCTGCCTCGCCGAGTAGCCGGACGAAAGCACTTCCCACAATAGCCCCATCGGCATAGTCTGTCGCTTGGATAAACGTCCCGTGATTGGAAATGCCAAAACCGATGACGATTGGGTTTTTAAGGCCCATACCGCGAATGCGCGAAAAATAAGCTGTTGTACCTTCGGATACCGCTAGGTTTTTGCCGGTGGTAGCCGATGACGAAAGCAGATAAATAAAACCGGTTGACAAGTCATCGATTTTACGGATGCGTGCTTCCGACGTTTGTGGTGTCACAAGGAAGATATTGCTCAATCCATTTGCTTCAAAGATAGGGCGGTAGTGTTCCTCGAATTCATACATCGGCAGGTCAGGCACAATAACACCGTCTACACCTACAGCCGTGCATGACTTACAGAAGTTTTCCACACCATACTGCAATACCGGATTGACATATCCCATCAGCAGTACCGGTATGGATACCCGCTTACGCAGCGCTTTGAGTTGCTCAAAAAGGATGTGAAGGGTCATGCCGTGACGCAGGGCCGCTTCCGAACTGTGCTGGATGACGGGCCCGTCGGCGACTGGATCAGAGTAAGGGAAGCCGATTTCGAGGAAGTCAACGCCTGCCTTTTCCAGTGCCTCGGCGATATCGAGGGTGCTGTCCAGTGCGGGGTATCCGGCGGTGAAATAAATGGAAAGTATACGTTTGTCGCCTTTTTTGGCAAATAGTTCGTTTATCCTATTCATGGTTTAAAACCCAAAAAACTTCATGTAATTGTCCAAATCTTTGTCGCCCCGGCCAGAAAGGCAGACCACGACACTTTCGTCATTGCTGAAGGTCATTTTTTCCAGCTGTGCCAACGCGTGTGCACTTTCGATTGCGGGGATAATCCCTTCAAGACGGGTCAACAGAAGGCCGGCTTGCATGGCTTCCTCATCCGTAATGGCAGCATAGGTTGCACGTCCCGATTTATGCAGCCAGGCATGCTGCGGCCCAATACCGGGATAGTCCAGCCCCGCTGATATAGAGTACGGTTCAATGACCTGTCCGTCATCGGTTTGCATCAGGATGGAGCGGCTGCCATGCAATACGCCTTCGCGGCCGAGGACGGTGGTCGCTGCTGACTCGCCGGAGTGCACGCCTTTTCCGGCCGCTTCCACAGCTACAAGCTTTACCGAAGGCTCGTCGAGAAAATGATAAAACATACCTGCGGCGTTGCTCCCGCCGCCTACGCAGGCAACAGCATAGTCGGGGATTTCACGTCCGGTTTTTTCGAGCAATTGCTTCCGGGTCTCCGCCGAGATGACCGATTGAAACCGGGCTACCATATCCGGATAAGGGTGGGGCCCCACCACCGATCCAATGATGTAGTGGGTATCCAATGGGTTGTTTATCCAGTCACGCAAGGCCTCATTAGTGGCATCCTTGAGGGTTTTGCTGCCCGAAGTGGCAGCTATCACTTCGGCGCCCATCATCTTCATGCGGGCGACGTTGGGTGCCTGCCGCTCGATATCGATTGCTCCCATATATACCACACATTGCAGTCCTTTCAGCGCACACACCGTGGCGGTTGCCACGCCGTGCTGTCCCGCCCCTGTCTCGGCGATGATACGTTTCTTTCCCAGTCGTTCGGCAAGCAGGATTTGGCCAATGGTGTTGTTTATTTTATGTGCACCGGTGTGGTTGAGATCTTCCCGTTTAAGGAAAATATTCGTGCCGTACCGGTCAGAAAGGCGTCCGGCACGGTACAGCGGCGAGGGCCGGCCTACATAATCCCGCAACAGCTGGTCGAATTCCTGCCGGAAGCTTTCGCTTTGGATAATGGGAAGATAGCTTCGCTGCAGTTCATCCACATTGGGATAAAGCATTTCTGGAATATAGGCCCCCCCGAAATTGCCATAATATCCATTGTCGTTTACCTGATATTTACTCATCGTTGATGTTTTGTAACGTTCGTTTCAGTAATTCAATGTTTTTGATTCCGGGTTCGGTCTCAAATCTAGAATTCAGGTCGAGGGCATACAGCCGATCGTCGCCTAATCGCACCGCATCATGGATATTGTCGGCGCTCAGACCGCCGCTCAGGAAAAAGGGCTTGCTGGATCGGTAGCCCTCAAGTAATTTCCAATCGAAGCTCATGCCCGTGCCTCCATGCTGAGGGCTTTTGGTGTCAAATAGGTAGTAGTCGGCTACCGCTTCGTATGCCGCTAATGCCGACCAATCAAAGCCATCACTGATGCCGAATGCCTTAATGATTTCGATTCCGAGGTTACGCAATTCAGTACAATATTCGGGCGTTTCGTTTCCATGCAATTGCACCGCTGCCAAGCGGTATTGATGTATCGTTGTTCGTATTCGTTCCAACTGCGCATCGACGAACACGCCTGTCTTTATCGCCGGACCTTGTAGCTCCGCCACCCATGCGGCGTCCAGATCCCCGATGAAGCGTTTAGAGGTGGGGTGGAAGATAAAACCGGCATAATCCGGCTGCAAATCCAACACATCCCGAATGTTTTCCGGGGAATTCAATCCACATATTTTGATTTTTGGGTTCATTTCTTTTTATGCCTTGCGCCGGGCCATAGTTGCCCACTGTGCATATCGCTTCCTACCTATGCTCCATTAACTAACCTGTTAAAACTACCCAAGGCTTTCTTACCCAATAATGATGCCTCTGCTTCGTAGTAACAGTCGCCGAAACTCTTCTCCGGATGGATGGTCTGTATGGCAATCGCCGCATTAGCGAGGACCACGTTGTTTTGTTCCGCAGTACCATCGCCATTGATGACCATAGTAAATATTTTTGCGGCATCCGCTATGGTTTCGCCCCCGTGTATGCTTTGAGCGGATTGCGGCGTAAAGCCAAGTTGCTCAATGGTATAGAAATGTTCACCCTTGTTGGTAACGGTTTTAAAATCGCCTGTCAACGAGATTTCATCGTATCCATCAAGTGCATGGAGAATCGTATACTGCTTGTTCGTCTGCTGATAGAGGTAGCCGTAGAGGCGTGCCAGTTCGAGGCTGAATACGCCGACGGATTGGTAGCGGGGGTTCGTGGGGTTCACCAGAGGTCCAATCATATTGAAAAAGGTTTTTACGCCCAACTCACGGCGGATAGGTGCCACGGTTTTCATTGCCGGATGGAACAGCGGCGCATGGAGGAAACAAATGTTTGCCTCATCCAGTTGCCGGTTGATGTCATCCCTGTCGTTCGTAAACCGGTATCCGAGATACTCCATGACATTGGACGACCCGCATCCCGAAGATACACCATAATTGCCGTGTTTGGCCACAGGATATCCCGCTCCGGCCACCACGAAAGAAGCGAGCGTGGAAATATTAAACGTGTTTTTCCCGTCCCCGCCAGTGCCGCACAGGTCGATTAGCTGATAACCCGGAAAATCCAGTTGCAGGCAAAGATCGTACATCGCATCGCGGAACCCTTCCAGCTCTTCCACCCGAATACTTCTCATCCCATATGCGGTCATAAATGCCGCTATCTGCGAGTTGTTGTATTTTCCTGAAGCGATATGGATCAGTATTTCATACGCTTCACGTTTGGTGAATGTTTTGAATTCGAATAAATGCGCTAGTATCTGTTTCATTTGCAGGTTTCACTGTTGATAACACATAAAAAAAGCCTGCCGATATGGGCAAGCCGCTATATATTTCAGTAACATGATTACTTGTCATAATAGGCGATTGCCACAACATTTAATTGCTGTGCCACCACCAAGTAATATGCTCGTTTTTACAATTCATTTCGTTTGACGCAAATATGCGTTTTTGTTTTGAAAGATGCAAGGAAGTGAAATAAATAGTTGAAATTTGACTCGATTTATAGCGTATGCTTGTGCCTTTTTTTGACATCCATGCTCATCGTGGTGCGCCACATTCGGCCGGCGCCTCGGTAATTTATAATGTCCTGCCGTTGCACGAAAAACCAACGTCGGTAAATACCTGGATCTCCCTCGGCCTACACCCTTGGTATCTTACCGAAGAAAACCTGGAATCGCAGATGGAAGTACTGGCACACCACATCGATCACGCCCAAGTCAAGCTGGTGGGCGAATGTGGCTTCGACCGGCTGCGCGGCCCCGCTATGCCTATCCAGCAAGCCGCCTTCGAGCGGCAGGCCGTACTGGCTGTGAGGCACAATAAGCCGATGATTATTCATTGTGTGCGGGCATTTGACGAGCTACAGTCCTACGGCAAACGCTACGCTGCCAAAGTACCGATGATTGTGCACGGTTTTAACAAGTCGCCGGCCTTGGCTGGCCAGCTATTACGGCAAGGTTTTTACCTTTCGTTTGGTGCGGCAATAATGGAAGAAACCAGCAATGCGGCGAAGACCATCCGGCAGCTGGCGCCGCCTTTTTTTCTCGAGACGGATGATAGCGGAGTAAACATACAAGCCATTTATGAGCAAGCCGCTTTTTTGCGCAATATGGCGCTAGATGACCTGAAAGATGCTATTTTTGCCAGCTGGAAAAAAATTCAACTGACTTAAATGATCGATATTAGCTGGTTATCGCGTTCGGCGTTGCTCGTGGGCGATGACGGAATAGCGCTGTTACAACAGAAACACGTTTTAGTGGTGGGGCTTGGCGGCGTGGGATCTTTTGCCGCAGAGTTTATCTGCCGGGCGGGAGTAGGGGAGATGACCATTGTCGACGGGGATGTAGTCGATCCTTCCAACCGCAACCGCCAATTGCCAGCGCTGGCGACCAATCACGGCGCAAGTAAAGCGCGTATCATGGAAGAGCGATTGCTGGCTATTAACCCCAATCTGAAGTTACACGTCGTGCAGGACTTCCTTACCCCGCAGAAATGCCGGGAAATACTGAGCAAGCCGTATGACTACGTCATGGACTGCATCGACAGCATCACGCCAAAGGTCACATTGTTGTCCACCGCCTTGCATTCGGGCGTGCCAATCGTCAGCTCGATGGGTGCGGGAGGGAAGCTCGATCCCACGATGATACGCGTCACGTGGCTGCCGGAGACCTATCAGTGCGTATTTGCGCAATATGTACGGAAGCGGCTGAAAAAGTTGGCCAATGCCGGTAACGTCAAGGCCGTGTTTTCGGTCGAGGAGGTAAAGCGCGATTCATTAGTGATGACCGACGGCAGCAATTTCAAGCGTTCGGCCTACGGTACGATTTCCTATCTGCCGGCTGCGTTCGGCGGCGTGTGTGCATCGGTAGTTATCCGTGATTTGTTGGACGTTCCGGTAACGATGGTATCCAGGCCGAAACGGATACAACCGAGAAAAGTAAAGACTAATAAACACATCGCAGCGAAGCAAACCCTCGGTATGAGATAAAATTACATCAATTGCCAGTCCGGTTGCCGATTTAGGATGTCGTAATTATCGGTACAAAAACACAACCGCCCCGGACTTTATCGTGCGGGGCGGCTATGTGTCAATATTCATCTTCGTTAAAGAAGAAGTCATCCTTGGTCGGATAGTCGGGCCAAATTTCTTCTATATTTTCATAAGGCTCACCATCGTCCTCCAGGGCTTGCAAATTTTCGATTACTTCCACTGGAGCACCTGAGCGTATGGCATAATCAATAAGCTCGTCTTTTGTTGCCGGCCAAGGTGCATCTTCCAAATGTGAGGCTAACTCGAGTGTCCAATACATAACTTGTCAATTTAAGTTCCAATTTTGCGCAAAAATATAATATTTCAATTATGATTTTTAAATTTTTTGTCAATATTTTTTAATATTCGTTTAAGTTGTTGGTTAACAGCTGGTTGTTTGGTGTTAAGGCGTTGTTTTTGCGTAAAAAATGCCGCTTTTTCAGCAAAAGCGGCAACGGGAAACCGTAAAAATGAGGAATAACGCGCGTCAAGTACACGGCTAAATGTTTTCAAAATCGGTTCCTTTTTCCCGTAAAGCAGCGAGCCGTGGCGATACACTTTTGATGTCTTTGTTGGGGTAGTCGTCTTCCACCAGGCCGTCCCGCATGCGGACAATCCGGTGTGCATGTTGCGCAATGTCTTCTTCGTGTGTGACAAGGATGATGGTATTACCGCGGGAGTGGATTTCTTCCATCAGCCCCATGATTTCGATCGACGTCTTCGTATCCAGGTTACCGGTAGGCTCATCGGCAAGGATGATAGACGGGTTATTGATCAAGGCCCGGGCTACAGCCACCCGTTGGCGCTGACCACCGGAAAGCTCGTTGGGCTTATGGTCAACACGGTTTCCTAAACCGACACTTTCTAAGGCCCGTTGTGCCATTTCATCCCGTTTCTTCTTGCTGTATCCGGCGTAAACCAAGGGCAATGCGACATTGTCCAGGGAAGTGGAGCGTGGCAGCAGGTTGAATGTTTGGAATACAAAGCCGATCTCCTTGTTGCGCACTTCGGCAAGTTCATCATCACTCATGTCGCTCACATTGATGCCGTTGAGGATATACTCTCCCCGCGTGGGTGTGTCCAGGCAACCAAGGATATTCATCAAGGTCGATTTGCCGGAGCCCGATGGCCCCATGAGAGCAACAAATTCACCTTTATTGATTTCAAGCGTCACTGACTTCAGTGCGTGGATGGTTTCCGAGCCGATGACATATTTGCGTCCGATATCCTTGATTTGAATGAGGGCCTGATGCGACATAAATTTTTCTTTTCCTTAAGACGTACGAATATAGCAAAAGTTACAAGCCTCCTATTCTGACCCAGCGTTTTTTTATCAGCTGGTGGACTTCATCCCGCAGTTGATCGGCTTGGTCCAATCCAAGGCCGGCGGTCTCCACTGGCTTCAGGACTTCGATATCGATGACTCCCGGCCGGCTTCCGTAGGCTTTGGCATCATCCCAGAAAATTTTCCATGCATTGTGGATAATGACCGGTATGATGGGCGCTTGCGTTTCGATGGCTAATTTGAAGGGGCCGTTTTTAAAGTCATACAGGCGGGGCGGGTATTCTTCACCGATATGCCCCTCGGGAAAGATAGCCATACTTCGTCCTTTTCGGAGGTATCCGTCGGCGCGTTTGAACGCCTTGAAGGCGGAGATTTTGCTTTGCCGGTTCAGCGGAATATCGATTGTCTTGAAAAACATACCCGTCACCGGATTGTCCAACAGCTCGATTTTTCCCATGAAGGAAAAATCAGCCGGACAGAGCAACACCAACGCCGTAATGTCCAGGTTGGAAGTGTGGTTCGCACAAATGACGTATGGGCGCGACCAATCGATGGACGTTTCAAATCGGAATCTGTAAATTATTCCGACACATACCGAGCTTAAAAAGCCAATGGCCCGGCGGCAACGTGCGATGCTTCGCGAATGGCGTTCGGGATTGCGGGCCAAAAACTTCAATAACGGATAAAAGAGGGCAAAGAAAACTAAAACAGATGCCAAATAGAGGCATCTGTGCATTTTTCTTATCACGTGTATCATCCCCTTCAAGCCCCCCGAAGTTAGCTTAATTCCGCGAAATACTTGTGAAACAGCGGAATCGTTTCTATCCCTTTGAAATAATTGGCGATGTCATACTTTTCGTTGGGCGAATGCAGGTTGTCGCTGTCCAGCCCAAAGCCCATCAGTACGGTTTTCAATCCCAATTCGTCTTCAAACAACGATACGATGGGAATGCTTCCGCCGCCCCGCGTGGGGATAGGTTTCTTGCCAAAGGCCTCCTCAATCGCCTTCTCGGCGGCTCGGTAGGCTGGGCTGTCGGTCGGTGTCACCGCCGGCTGGCCACCATGGTGGGGCGTCACCTTCACGGATACATAGTCGGGTGCGATGCGTTCGAACTGTTTGGTGAACAGGGCGGTGATGGTGGCTGAATCTTGGTTGGGCACCAGCCGCATCGAAATCTTAGCATATGCCTTTGATGGCAGCACCGTTTTGGCACCTTTGCCGATATATCCGCCCCAGATGCCATTGACTTCAAGCGTGGGGCGTATCCCAGTGCGTTCAATGGTGGAGTATCCCTTTTCGCCCCAAAGTGCCTTTATGCCAAGATCCTGCTTGTATTCATCTTCGTCAAATGGTGCCTCGTTCAGCGCGTTGCGTTCCGCGTCACTGAGCTCAGCTACATCGTCATAAAAGCCGGGGATGGTGATGCGGTTGTTTTCATCATGCAACGAAGCGATGAGTTTGGCCAGGATAGTAATCGGGTTGGCCACAGCACCGCCATATACACCGGAGTGCAGGTCGCGGTTGGGGCCTGTCACCTCCACTTCAAGGTAAGAAAGGCCGCGGAGTCCGGTTTCCAGCGAAGGAGTCTCCAAGCTGATCATCGCTGTATCGGAGATGAGTACCACGTCGGCTGCCAAACGCGCTTTATTGGCTTTTACAAACACGCCCAAGTTATCCGAACCTACTTCTTCTTCCCCTTCAATCATGAATTTGACATTGCAGGCCAGGGTACCTGTCGCTTGCATCAGTTCAAACGCCTTGACGTGCATGTAAAACTGTCCTTTGTCGTCACATGCGCCCCGGGCAAATATTTTGCCATCGCGTACCGTAGGCTCAAACGGTGGGGTCTCCCATAACTCCAACGGGTCCGGGGGTTGCACATCATAATGGCCGTATACCAGTACCGTGGGCTTGTTGGGGTCGATTATTTTCTCGCCGTATACGATAGGATGGCCGGCGGTAGCGCATACTTCCACGTTATCGGCCCCCGCATCCCGTAATTTTTGGGCAACGTATTCCGCCGTGTCTCGCACATCGGCTGCATATTGCGGGTCTGCGCTCACGGACGGAAAACGGAGTAACGCAAACAACTCATCCAAAAAGCGCTGCTGGTTCGCTTTCACATATTCTTTGATCTTCTGCATAGTAAGAGGCTTTCCGGCAAACTTAGGTAATTTGCCAAATATAGACAAATAGCAGTCGCTCATGAGGGTACATCAGCGTTCAGATTTCTGTAATTTATGCTGCTTGTTTATGCAACATATTGCCCGCAACTGCGTCAAAAGCCTCGGAGCATCGGCTTGATAGCGTTTGCCTGACGTACCGTAGGCGTGGCAATGACTGTTAAAAATGATAATTTGTTTTGAAACTATTTTTTTAGTTTTATATTTGCGACAGTTGGAAATAGTATACACGATTAGAGGCAGCCTGAAATAATCCAGCACGTAATCAGTAGAAGGTAAGATACCTAATATATGCATTAAACCCCGATTTATGAAGCGATTCCTCGTTACGCTGTTAGCGGTATGTTCATGCTGGTTGTTTTCGGTAGCTCAGGAAGGCTATGCCATCAAAGGTACGGTGGTGGATACGGCATCCAGCATTAAACTGGCCAAATCGTCCATTGTGCTTGTGCACGCCCAGGATTCCATGCTTTATACGTTTACCCGTACGGACGCGTCGGGCAATTTCCAACTGGAGGGGCTGGATGCAGGTGAGTACATCCTTTTCGCCACGTTTCCCGAGTATGCCGACTATGTGGAGCGGTTTACCTTGGACAGTGCGACCAAGGTGCTGGATTTTGGCAATTTGGGGTTGGTGCTCCGCTCCAAGCTGTTGGAAGAGGTATTGGTCAGTCGCCGGCAGGCCATCACGATTCGGGGGGATACAACGGAATATGATGCCGCCAGTTTCACCATCCAGCCCAATTCGAAGGTGGAAGATTTGCTCCAGCAATTGCCGGGTATCCAAGTCGATCAGGATGGTAAAATCACTGCCCAAGGGCAGACGGTCAATAAAGTATTGGTGGATGGCGAGGAGTTTTTCGGTGATGACCCGACCTTGGTCACCCGAAATCTTCGCGGCGACATGGTTGATAAAGTACAGCTTTATGACAAACGGAGCGACCAAGCCGAGTTTACTGGGGTAGACGATGGCGAACGGTCGAAAACACTCAATATCGTCCTTAAGGAAGATAAGAAGACGGGGCATTTTGGTAAAGTAGATGCGGGTGTTGGCAATAAAGACTTCTACCAAGGCCAGGCGATGTTCAACCGTTTCAATAATAAGCAGCGGTTTTCGGCATTCGGCACGCTCGGCAACACGGGGCGGACAGGGTTGAGCTGGCAGGATGCCGACCGCTATTCGCCATCCGGCAGTACGAGCTTGATGGAAGACGGTGGCATCATGATTATGATGACGGGCGGCCAGGACGATATCGAATCCTGGGGCGGCCGGTATGACGGCCGCGGAATTCCCTCTGCGTTGAACGGGGGCGCGTTCTACAGCAACAAATGGAACGACGGTAGGCAATCCATCAACGGGAACTATAAAATCGGCGAACTAAGCGTCGAAGGCACCAACAATACCATCACGCAAAATAACCTGCCCACGGGGACCATCAATACCGTCTCCGACGAGGCGTTCGATCGCCGGATATTCCGGCAGCGCGGCGGAGCTATCTTTGAAACACAGTTTGATTCGACCTCCACGTTGAAAGTGACTGTGGACGGGACCCTCCGAAAGGGCGAGACCAGCGGGTTCAACCAGTCGACGGGTACCGACGGAACAGGTGGCATGCTCAATCAGTCGATGCGCCGTACCACCAATGATACCGAAGGACTCAGCGCTTTCGTGACCGCATTGTGGACCAAAAAGCTCCGGAAACAGGGACGGACACTCTCTTGGGAACTCAACGAAACGATCGAGCAAAGCAACGCACAGGGATTTTTGTATTCGGAAAACACGTTCTATGAACGTGGTACGGTAGATAGTGTTTGGATAATCGATCAGCTCAAGATCAACGACAACAACAGCATGGTGTTCAATTCCAATGTCACCTATTCCGAACCCCTCTCGCAGGCACTTGCCTTGGTCTTGAATTATCGCCTCACAGCAAGCAACGGCACGTCAGTGAGGCAATCGTTCAATCCGGTGGGTGCCGGCAATTACGTGGACCTGGATTCCTTATTCAGCAACGATTTTAAACTCAATCAACTGTCAAACCAGTTGGGAGCCATCGTTAATTTCAAAAAGGGCAAATCTACAGTCAATTTCGGGACACGGATCAGCAGGGTTCGGTTTGATCAAACGGATCGGTATGCTGATAGCCGCTTCGAACGCAGTTTCACCAATCACAATCCGCAATTGCGGTGGCAATATCGGTTTTCCCAGCAGAAGTCGTTTACGCTATCTTATAACGGCAACAATACACAACCGTCTATCAATCAAATCCAGCCTGTGCGGGTGAACGATGATCCCATGAACATCGTACTCGGCAACCCGGATTTGAAACCGTCGTACACCAACCGCTTCAACGTATCGTACAATTCATTCAAAGTGCTCGGCAATCAATACGTATTTTTTTCGGGGAGCTTTTCCAACACGCACAACCCAATCGTCAGCAACACGTTTACCGACTCGGTAGGCCGCAGCACGTTCCAGTATGCAAACCTGGATAATCAATCGCCCATCAATTATTTCTTCTATTCAAACTTCAGTAAGAACCTGAAAAAATGGAATCTCAATGTCGGTGCCGGGCTCAATATGAATGGCAACGTCTATTATAACCTGACCAACGGCGAATTGAATAAGACCCAAAGCTCGAGCTACGGCGGAAGTGTCAATATCCGGCAGTATATCCAAAATAAGTATGATTTCTTCATCAATTTCGGCCCAACCTATACCCATGGCGAATCATCGTTGCAACGGCAGCAAAATAACAATGGTTGGGGGTTAAACGGTAACTACACTTTCAATGTTTACCTGCCCTGGAAGTTTCAGATTACATCCGATGGCCAATATACCTATACGGCGGCCACCCAGTCATTTGATGAAGAGTTTGAACGGTTTATTATCAATGCATCGGTCAGCAAGAAGTTCCTGAAAGATGAGACACTCCGCCTTTCTGTGGGGGTCAACGACCTGCTTAAGCAAAACGTGGGCTTTAGCCGTTATGCCAGCAACAACATGCTTTCGCAGAACAGCTATACGACCATTACACGCTACCTGATGTTCTCCCTTACATGGGATTTCAATAAGATGGGCGGCGTATCCATACAAAATTAGCGATATGAAGAAGAATACGTTTCACCTGTTGGCCTGTTTAGTTGTATTCATGACTGTATCCCAGCCGCTGCGGGCGCAGTACGCCCGCTTTGTCGAGAGCGGTGTCGTCGAATTCGAAAAACGGGTCAATATGTACGCGAAAATCAAAAGCCGGATAGGCGACAACTCATTCATGGAACAGGCTTTCGAACAATACCGGAAGACCAATCCGCAGTTCAAATCGTTCAAATACAGCCTGGCCTTCGCGGATGGAAAAACACGGTTTTGGCCCCATGCCGCGCCGGGCTCCAGTACCGGGTTCCTTGGCAATGATCCGTCTGTCGATTTGGGCAATATCATCGTTACGGACTTGATTGCCGGACAAAGTATCAGCCAGAAAAGTGTTTACGAGGAAACCTACCTGATTACGGATAGCACGAGGCGCATCCAGTGGCGGCTTACCAATGAGACCCGGGAGATTGCGGGGTACGAATGCCGGCGGGCCAATGCCCTGGTGCTGGATTCCGTTTACGTGGTTGCTTTTTATACCGATCAGATTCCGGTGACCGGAGGTCCCGAATCATTTACCGGCTTGCCCGGTTTGATCCTGGGCATAGCCCTTCCCTATGAAAATACTACCTATTTCGCGACCAAAGTGGACGATCGCCCGGTGTCGGCGAAAGAACTGGAAGCCCCTAAAAAGGGCAAGGCCGTTGACTACCGCGAATTGCGCACCCAACTCGAATCAAGCCTGAAAAACTGGGGCGATCGTGCGCAGGCTATCCTGAAAGCTATCCTGTTGTAGTACTAACCACTGCCAGTTTCCGTCAAATCCGCAACGGAAAGACAAACATTTGCGATAGCCAGTTGTTGGCTACGATGTAATCAAGCATTAGGTAAATCGCAATATGAAGAAGTCACCCAAATTATTGTCTGGCACGTTTTTCAGGTTTTTTGTCTGCTGTATGGCAGTATCTGCTTATCCGATTTCGAGTGCATTTACGCAGGAAGTTGTCGAGTATGGGACGGATGTAACGCTGCCGCAGCCGATGGCGACGCCGTCGGCAACCAAGTTGTCCAAGGTTATTGGTTGGCCGGAGGGGCAGAAGCCGACCGCCCCGGAAGGCTATCGGGTCGTAAAGTTTGCCGATAAGCTGAATAGCCCGCGATGGATTTACCAAGCACCGAATGGCGACATTTTTGTGTCAGAAGCGCGCACGGTGAAACGTGGTGCCGAACGCATCAAAGATTTGGTCAGCGGGAAAGCCAAATCCCGAAACGAAAACCTGGCGGTCAGCTCGCATCAAATCATTCTCCTCAGGGATACGGACGGCGATGCCAAACCCGACTTGCAGCGCGTTTATCTGGACGGCTTGAACCAGCCCTTCGGTATGCTTGTACTGGGCGACTATTTCTATGTAGCAAATACCGATGGGCTGTGGCGGTTCCCCTATGACCCGGAAGCATCGAGTATCGTGGCCGAAGGGGAGAAGCTGCTGGCGCTGCCGGCTGGCGGATATAACAACCATTGGACACGCAATATCGTTGCCAATGCCGATGGGAGCAAAATTTATATTTCGGTCGGATCCGGCAGCAATGTGGGTGAAAACGGCATGGAGCATGAAGTCCGGCGGGCAAACATTATCGAGGTCGCCCCGGATGGCACGGGCGAACGTATCTTCGCATCGGGCCTGCGCAATCCGGTAGGTATGGATTGGGAACCGCAAACCGGTGTGCTTTGGACGGCTGTCAATGAGCGCGACGAACTGGGCGATGCGTTGGTGCCGGATTATATCACAGCTGTACAGGAGGGCGGTTTTTACGGATGGCCCTATGCTTATTGGGGCAAGCATCCCGACCCGAATTGGAAAGGACAACATGAGGATTTGGTTGCCAAAAGCATTGTGCCAGATTATGCCCTGGGATCACATACGGCATCGCTGGGACTGGCTTTCAGTAAACATGAAGGATTCCCGTCGGGTGCTTACATTGGCCAGCATGGGTCGTGGAATCGCTCCGAATTGGTGGGCTATAAAGTCGTCTACGTACCTTTTGATAATGGCAAGCCGACCGGTATGCCGGAGGATTTTCTCTCCGGGTTCATCGCCGATGCGGAAAAAGGCGAGGTATATGGCCGTCCGGTGGGCGTGACCTTCACGCAACAAGGCTACCTGTTGGTGACAGACGATGCCGCCAATACCATTTGGGCGGTAGTGCCGGAATAACGGACTCTTACACGCTGCTTTATGCTGTCAGAATAAAAAGCGATGATGTGTTGGCCAAGCATACAGGCAAAGTTAGGCCATCAACCAACCCGGGAAAATGCCCAGCAGCAATACAGCCGCGGCCATAAGTAGGGCCAGGCCAACGACAATGGGGTGCGCGGGCAGGGTTTCCCTTTCCTGTTCCGGTTGCCGTAGAAATGCATGCAATGGCACCTTGAAGTAATAAAAGAGAGAAATGACGGTAGTAAGCGCGCCAACGATGAGCAGCAACAGCATGCCGGCGTTGCCCGTCAGCTGCCAATTGTTGAATACCGCACTGAATACGAGTAGTTTGGCGACGAACCCTGCGGTGGGGGGTAGACCGGTAAGCGATATCAGCAGGATGACGAAGCTGACGAAGGCCGTGGGAAGTACCTTACCCAATCCGCGGTACTCGTCGACGTCGACTGCACCCGTGCGTGCTTCAATGTAATCGGCCAGCATGAATACGCCCATATTCATCAGCGCATATACAGCAAGGTAAAACAAGAGAATGGCAAATTCCCCGGATGAGTAGGCCAGTACCGCCATCATGAGAAAACCGGTATGGCCGATAGAAGAGTAAGCCATCATCCGCTTCACGTTGGTTTGGCGCAGCGCGGCGAGGTTGCCAAGCAGCATAGTCACGATAGCTGATACCAGTATCAGGGTATGTAAGTACTGGAAAGCATCGCTGTCTGCAGGCCAGGCATAGCGTATTCGCGCCAGCAAAGCCACGCCCGCAATTTTCGGCGCGGTGGAAAGGAACGCCGTCACAGGCGTAGACGCCCCCTGGTATACGTCGGGGGTCCAGAAGTGGAAAGGCACAAACGACAGCTTGAACCCGATGCCTGTGAAGACGAACAGCAACGCCGTAGCAACGAGCAGGGGAGCGGTACCTTCCAGTCCTTGGATATGGGCGGCTGACGTAAAATTGAGATCGCCCGTGAAGCCGTACATAAATGATAGGCCGTATAGCATCACGGCGGAACATACCGAACCAAATAGCACGTACTTCATGGCGGCTTCGGTCTGCCGGGCCTCCTTGGCGAGGTATCCCACCATGAGGTAAGAACCGATGGACACCATTTCTATAGCCACGAAGACCATCAGCCAATTGGTGGCCACTCCCATGAGATTGAGGCCGATATGTACGGCCAGCAAGATGCTGTATAAATCGGACGTCTTCTTCCGATGTGCGTTGAATCCCGGATTTGCTTTTGCAAACAGTATGAACAGCAAGCAAACGGCAGCGGTCAGCAGACGGGCATAACGGCCAAAGGCATCCATCGTCGCCATCCCGAACAGCAGATTGTCGACAGCGGGTAATGCCAGTTGCCAGGCGCTGCACACCCCGGCAAGCACAATGCCAACCGTGGTGACAGCAAACGAGGCGTGCCGCCAATAACGGTCGGCAAACAACCCGGCACCTATGCCTGTAAGGAACGTTGCTGTCAGGACCAGTTCGGGCAGCAGCATCGGCAGCCCTGCGAGGACATGGTCCAGTTTGTTGCTTATATTGGGTAAAAGCTCGGTCATTATATGTCTTTACAGCTTACAGTCCAAGTTTATGGCTTAGCGCCTAAGCTCACAACCTATTAGTCGTTTCAATGATCTACTCCTGTTACCAGCTCCACCAGCGCCAATACTGATGCGTTGATGTTATCCAAGGCTAAGGCCGGATATACACCCAATGCCAGTGTCAGGGCAAGCATCGGCACCATGACGAATGTCTCGCGCGGGGAGGCATCGGAGAGGGCTGCCACCCACGCGTTGCCACCCTTGACACGGAGCTGCCCAAAAAACATTCGTTGCAGCGTCCAAAGGAAATATACCGCACTAAGCAGGATGCCAATCGATCCGCCAATGGCCATCCATCGTGGCAGCAGACCATGCAAACCCTCAGCGTTGAATGCCCCGATGATAACGAATGCCTCCCCAATGAATGCCGAGAAACCGGGTAGCCCCAGTGATGCGAAGAATGTGATGGCCACAAATACCGTAAACCGGGGCATCAGGCTTGCCAGCCCCCGGAAATGGTAGATATCGCGATCGTGCACGCGGTCGTACAGCATGCCGACGAGAAAAAACAGCGCCGCCGATAGGAAGCCATGGCTGATTAGCTGGAATACTGCCCCAGCAGTGCCTTCCACGGTGAAGGAGGCTATACCGAGCATTACGAAACCCATATGCGACACAGACGAGTAGGCGATCATGCGCTTCAGGTCGCGCTGGCCCAGGGCGACCAATGCCCCATAGATGATGGATACCACGCCGATGAGCCCCAACCACCAAGCAGACTGCAATGCGGCATCAGGGAAAATGCTGAAGCAAACCCGCAGGATACCGTATCCGCCGATTTTGAGCAAGATCCCCGCAAGGATGATCGAAATCGGCGTAGGCGCTTCGACGTGCGCATCGGGCAGCCAGGTGTGCAGTGGTACCACAGGTACTTTAATGGCAAAGGCGACGAACAAAACGATGAAGCCGAGCAACCGGGCCGAGATGCCGAACAATTCCCGCTGGGCAAAGGCCGAAAAGATGGAATCGGGGGCATAATTAGCCGGATTCATCATGTGCAACATGTTGAACGTGTGGGCGCCGGTATCCGGATTGGTCACCGAGAAATAAAGCCCCACAATGACCAAAAGCATAAATACCGAACCAAATAAGGTATACAGGAAAAATTTGATGGCCGCATATTCGCGCCGCGCGCCGCCCCAAATGCCGATGAGGAAATACAAGGGAAGCAGCATCAATTCATAAAAGACGTAAAATAGGAAAAAATCGAGGGCGGAGAATACGCCCATCACGGCCATATCCAACACCATCAGGAGGATGAAATAACCTTTTACACGCTTTTGAATGTCCCATGAAGCACCAATTGCGATAACCATCACGAACGCTGTAAGGAAAAGAAACGGCATGGAGAGGCCATCGACGCCGACATAATAGTCGATTTCCAACAGGCCAAGGCTGCCCATGTCCAACCGTATCCAAGGCACATGATCGACAAACTGGTATAATCTTTCTTCCGTAATGCCGGATCCCTTGGGGTGAAACAACCAATACATTGCCCCGCTCAATAGCAATTGAAGGAGCCCGGTGATTAATGCGATGTATTTATAAACAGTCTTTTTGGTTGATGGCACAAGCATCATCAACATGGCGGCAGCCAGCGGCAAAAAAATCAGTATGGTCAATAAATGCGGGTTCATGCTTGCGCGAATATAAGATAAAGCAAAATCAACAGAATAATAAAAAATACCAGGGCAAGGTATTGCTGTACCCTGCCGGTCTGTGAACGTCTCAGCACATTGCCGGCACCCCAGGCCAGCTTACCCACCAGGCGGACGGCGCCATCCACGATGTGCCGGTCTATCCATGTGGTTATGCCTGCGAGCGCCCGTCCCGCAGCCGCTATACCGTTTATGATGCCATCCACCACATGGCGATCCGTCCACCACAGCAGGGCCGACAATTTAAGCAGCGGACGGACAATGGCAGCACCGTATAGCTCGTTTACATAGCCTTGGCGTTCGGACAGCCGATACAACGCTCCTGTAGTGTTGAGTGGATAATGCCCGCGGATATACCAGCGCCAAACGACCACAGCCACGATTATTGTTGTTATTGTTGCCAAGATGGGCACAAGCAGGTGCAACAGGCGGAGTGGCGGCAATGTAGGCAATTCCGCGGCGATGCCTTGCAGCAGCCAAACCTGTCCATCATTCAGCGGATTAAACGTGAATAAAGGAAAAAGCGAGCAAAACGCGAGGAACACCATGGGTACCAGCATCTGCCGGGGGGCTTCATGCGCGCTGACACCCTTGTTGGCCAATATGGCGGCCGGCCGTGCAAAGAACACCTTAGCTAATAAACGGAAAATATAAAAGCTGGTCAGTATGCTCACGATGGCAAGCACATAAGGGATGGCACTGACAGGCCCCCGTTGCAGGGCGGCCCATTCAAAGGCATGCACGAGCAGGGCATCCTTGGAAAGATAGCCAGCGGTCAGCGGGAAGCCGACCAACGCAAGTGATGCGATGAGCATGGTAGCAAACGTTATAGGCATCCGCTTGCGCAGGCCGCCCATATACCGGATATCCTGTGGGTCGATGGCCAGCCCATGTTTTTCCTTCATGTGCTGCATCTCGTGGATGATGGCACCCGCTGCCAGGAAAAGCAAGCATTTAAAAAAAGCGTGGGTGACAAGGTGAAACAGCGCGATGTGGTACATGCCGATACCGATACCGGTCATCATGAAACCCAGTTGTGAGATGGTTGAAAACGCCAGAATTTTTTTGATATCGTATTGGGTCAGCGCAAAATAGGCCGCGACGAAAGCCGTAATGGTGCCGGTGGTGGCGATAACCAGCAACATCGCTTCGTTGAACAACGGAAACACCCGGGCGAGCAGGAAGACGCCGGCGGCCACCATGGTAGCTGCGTGGATGAGTGACGACACGGAGGTAGGCCCCTCCATGGCATCCGGCAGCCATACATGAAAAGGGAATTGTGCCGACTTGGCCATAGCACCGAGGAAAAAAGCAAATCCCGCGACGGTGAGCCAGCCGGCTGTGAGGGTGCCTTTCCCGTTGGCAGCCGGTATATCAGCCCCGGCAGGCGCAGCAAACACCCCTTGCGGGCCAAAAAGCGCCTGGACGTCCAGTGTGCCAACACTGCTATAGACCATGGCAATGCCTACGAGAAATCCGATATCACCGACACGGTTTATAATGAATGCTTTTTTGTTGGCATGGGCCGCCGCATCCCGGGTATACCAGAAGCCAATGAGCAGGTAGGAAGCAAAGCCTACAAGTTCCCAAAATATGTACATCAGCAACAGGTTGTCGGCCACCACCAGTCCAAGCATGGCAAAACAAAATAAGCTTAAGTAAGCCCAGTACCGGTGGATGCCCGGGTCGCCTTTCATATAGGCAAAGGAATAGGCGTGGACCGGCAGCGCGATAAGGCAGACCAGTAGGAGCATCAGCACAGCGGCATTGTCCAAAAGTAGACCTACATGAAACGCATGCTGGCCTATCGTAAACCAATGCCAGCGTACGTGGATAGGATCATGGCCCCATACCTGCGCGAACGCATATCCTGCAGCCAGGAGGCTGAGGGAGATGGCAACGATGGCCACGGTTCCATGTCTGGCTTTTTTGCCCAGTGCGATGGAAAGGAGAAAACCCGCGAAAGGCAACAACACCGCCGATAAGGCAGCCAACAGCGGATATGTCAGTGTGAGGTTAGGCAATGTCGTTTTGTTAATCTTTTAAGTTTCTAATGTCCTCGGGGTTGACCGATTTGTAAAATTTATATACATTCAGGATGATGGCCAATGCGACGGCTACCGCTGCCGCAGCCAGTACGATGGCAAAAAGCGCAAAAACCTGTCCACCATAGAACGCTTTATCATAGCGGCTGAAGGCCACAAGGTTCACAATCGCCGCATTAATCATCAGTTCAATGCCTACCAATACCAAGATCGCATTGCGGCGTGCCAAGACGGCATAAAGGCCGATTGAAAACAGGCAGGCACCGACGACCAGGAAGTGCGTGAGTGTAATCATGGCGTCTCCTCCTTTCGAGTCAGGTGGGCCGCGCCGATTAAGGCCATCATCAGGAGTATGGAGACCACTTCAAATGGCAGCAGGTATTGGGTCATCACCTGTACACCGATGTGTTGCACAGTGTTGTCCCCCGGTTGGATGGTCGTCCCCGCCGTTTTGGAAGCGGTTATCCAGGCAGGTTCATCCGCACCAACCTGTATGGCGGTATGGATTAATATCGCAAGGAAGGAAACCGCAATCAACAGCGCTTGCCACACCGGCATCGCGAAGAAGTGGGATACACCACGCTGGAGCTGGTTGAGCAACTCCTTATTAGAAAGCATGAAAGCAAACAGCAGTAATACCAATACACCACCCACATAAATAAGCAGTTGTGTGATAGCGATGAAGTCGGCCAAGGCAAAAACGTATAAACCCGCTACCGAGAAAAGAACGATAAAAAACAAGAATAGCGCACGGGCAATATTACGCATACTGACCAACAAGATGGCCGAACCGATTGCCATGGCTGCAAAGCCGTAAAATACCAGTGTTTCCATAGCCAGCTATTTCCTTTTTGCCGCCTCCTTTTCGGCCTGGAATAGGGACCATTCCCGTTTTTTTTCTTCTATCTCCTGGGGGCTCATCTCCGCAAAGGAATAGGTCAGTTCCGCCAGATTGGTCATACTGCGATCGTATAGGTCCGTCATGGTGATGCATTCCGTGGGACATACCACCGTGCATAGTCCGCAATACATGCATTTGGCCATGTCGATATCAAATTTGGCAGCATATAAGCGTTTGACGCTACCGTCGGAAGTTTTACCGATGACGCCTGTGGCTTTGACAGATTCGATGGTGATGCAGTCTACGGGACAGGCCTTGGCGCATAGGTCGCAGACAATGCAGTCGTCTATCTCCACATCAAGTTGGTAGCGGGCTACTTCGGGAATAGGCATCTTCTCCTTGGGGAATTGTACCGTGGTAACCCCTTCCTGTTTGTCGAAATAACCTGCCTTACGTATGTCCAGCGCATGGCGAGACCTGCGCGCGCCGATGAAGTGCGCCAGCGTGATAGCTAATCCCTTCGCTGCGGTAATGAATGCTTGTAAGGTCGTTTTGAACATTTTTTTAAATTTTTTGTGGTGGGAGGGCCAGTTCCCAATCACCCACCAACGATCACCCACACCCGCCATATCCCCGAAAGGGCCATACAGAGGAACGCCAATGGAGTAAGCACCTTCCAGCAAAGCGCCATAAGCTGGTCAGCCCGCAGGCGGGGTAAAGTCCACCGAATCCACATTTGGAGGCCCACGACAAGTAACGTCTTGATGAGTGTCCAGAAAATCCCCCAAGCCAGCCCCGTGGTCCAATCTGCCAGCTTCACCGTCCCGATGTTGGGTAATGGTGTATTCCATCCGCCAAGAAAGACCGTCACGCCAATCATGGCTACCAGAAACATCATGGCATACTCCGCCAGAAAAATAAACGCGAACCGCAGGCCGCCATATTCGGTATGGAAGCCCCCGACCAATTCGGATTCGGCTTCGGGAATGTCAAACGGCGCGCGGTTGCATTCTGCAAGCGAAGCGATGAAAAAAATAACGTATGCAAGTAAAAGGTGCGGAGCTTGGAAGATGTTCCAAGCCAGTATACCGCCGATGTGGCTGACATCCCAGAGCCCGAGAAACAGGATGCGCTCATCTTCAACCATAATACCTTGTTGGCGTGTGATTTCCTGCATATCAAGTGTCTGCGCGATCATTACGGCGGCAATCAATGCGATGCCGGCGGGAATCTCATAGGAGATGATCTGCGCCACAGCCCGCATGGAGCCAAGCAGTGAAAACTTATTGTTGGATCCCCATCCGGCCATCAGGAGGCCGATGGCATCAACCGAAACGATGGCCAACCCATAAAAAAGCCCCAAATGAAGTGCTGCCGGGGCAATGCCCGGTGCCCAAGGCATCACGACAAAACCCAAAAAAACGGCAGCGAAGATGACAACAGGCGCTACGCTGAACAATATGCTGTCGGCTGCCGAAGGCGTGATAAATTCCTTTTGGATAAGCTTGAGGATATCGGCCAAGGTTTGTAGGCTGCCGTACTTGCCCGTTTCCATCGGACCAAGACGATCCTGGACGAAGCCGGCTATCTTGCGCTCGCTGTATACCGCAAATAAGGTGAAAAGTGCAATGAACCCAAATAATGCGATGGCGACAATGATGTATGTAATATAGAAGACCACGTTGCTTTACACGCTAAAACATTCGTGCAAACATAAGGAATTGGCCCGATAATACGCAGCGGGACGCTAGATTATTTTGAATGATTCTAAGCGTGTAAACCCAACCGATGCTCGAATCCGTTGGGTTTACAAAAGATTATCGTTGATCCAACGGCACATAATCTCTTATCGTGCTGCCGGTGTATATCTGCCTGGGGCGACCGATGGGTTCCTTGTTGGCTTTCATTTCCTTCCATTGGGCAATCCATCCGGGTAGCCTTCCCAGTGCAAACAACACGGTAAACATATCCGTCGGGAAGCCCAATGCACGGTAGATAATCCCCGAATAAAAATCAACATTGGGATAAAGCTTGCGGTCCACAAAGTACTGGTCTTTCAGTGCAGCCTCCTCAAGCTCTTTGGCAATGTCAAGTACCGGATCATTGATGCCCAGTTTATCCAGCACCTCATCACAGGCCTTTTTTATAATTTTTGCACGCGGGTCGAAATTTTTGTATACACGGTGACCGAAGCCCATCAACCGGAAGGGGTCGTTTTTGTCTTTTGCCTTGGCCAACCATTTTGCACTGTTGCCGCCATCGTTTTTGATGTTTTCGAGCATCTCAATGACCGCTTGGTTGGCGCCGCCGTGCAGCGGCCCCCAAAGTGCGGAGATGCCAGCTGATATGGACGCATATAAATTGGCATTTGAAGAGCCTACGATACGCACTGTGGACGTCGAGCAGTTTTGTTCATGGTCGGCGTGCAAGATAAGCAGTTTATGCATCGCACTTACCACCGATTTATCAATGACAATGTCTTCGGTGATTTGGCCGAATGTCATATTGAGGAAATTGTGCACATAGTTGAGCTCATTGCGGGGATAAATAACGGGGTGGCCGAGGGATTTCTTATAGATCCATGATACGATGGTCGGCATCTTGGCCAATAGCTTGATGATGGTCAGGTTTTCTTCTTCCTCACTGGGATTGGGGTTAAGTGATTCAGGGTAGAAAGCTGACAGTGCTCCCACCAGGCAGGAGAGCTGCCCCATAGGATGCGATTTTGATGGAAAACCATCAAAAAATTTTTTCATGTCTTCATGGATGAGCGTATGGCGGCTGATTTTCTTCCTGAAGTCAAGTAAGGTGTCTGAAGAAGGCAATTCGCCATAAATCAGCAG
The DNA here is from genome assembly GCF_016533505.1 of Parapedobacter sp. ISTM3. Classification (NCBI taxonomy): domain Bacteria; kingdom Pseudomonadati; phylum Bacteroidota; class Sphingobacteriia; order Sphingobacteriales; family Sphingobacteriaceae; genus Parapedobacter; species Parapedobacter sp. ISTM3. The sequence continues at coordinate 187,195 of NZ_JAENGN010000002.1, forward strand.
GTACGCCACTTCCAAAAATGTCGAATGTTCAGCCAATTGCTCAATCGGATACCCTCGGTAGCGGAGTACGCCTTTTTCCCCGTCTAAAAATGTGATGGCACTTTTAGTGGCCCCCGTATTTTTGTACCCTGGGTCAACGGTAATTGCTCCCGACACATCGCGCAATTTCGATATATCGATACCTTGTTCATTTTCTGTGCCTGTGATAACAGGCAGTTCATAGGATTTTCCGTTTAATGATATTGAAGCTGTTTCTGACATAATCTAATTGGATGAATTGCAAATGTAATGAAATTGGGAAAATATAAAAGCGTTTAAACAGATTATTTGATGCCATTTTAATGTTAAATTAATATAATAACGACGGTGGCCAATGTGTGGCACCATAAAACAAATCATTTTTAACGGAAATATTGGAGTTCTACGTTTTTCTCGTAACTTTACGTCACGAACATAAGCAAATGGAAAAACTGACTATTCAGGAAGAGGACGCCATGCAATTGATTTGGCGCAACAACGGTGGATTCGTCAAAGAGTTGCTTGAGCGCATGCCGGGAGAAAAAGTGCCGTACACTACGCTGGCTTCCACCATAAAAAACTTGCAGCGCAAGGGGTATGTAAAGGCAGTAAAGTATGCCAACGCTTATCGGTACGAGGCAATCGTTGCGGAGGAAGATTACAAAAAAATGTTTATGAGCGGTTTTGTGAGCGACTACTTCAAAAATTCCTATAAAGAACTGGTGAGTTTTTTCGCTAAGGAAGAAAAAATCAGTGCGGATGAACTGGACGACATCATCAGGATGATTAAGGAAGAAAAAAGCGAATAGCCGTGCCTGATGTTGTCATATACCTGCTGAAGGCCAATCTGGCCGTTATCCTGTTTTACGTTGTCTACAGATGGCTGTTGCGCAAGCTGACATTCTACACCCTCAACCGGTTTTACCTGTTGTTTGCCTTGTTTTTTTCGATGGGCTATCCCCTGGTGGACGTGGGTGCCCTGTTGGAGAAGGCTGATCAGACGTTGCCAGGCGAGGTTGTCTATATCATTCCTGACTGGCAGCAGGTACCTGCGGATACGTTTGATTGGTGGCCGCTGATTACGGCATTGATAGGCGGTGGCGTGGCATGGTTTGCCATGAAGTTGTTGATGCGGCTGGGCAGCTTGTGGCGCATACACCGCGGGTCGCGGCCGGCAATGTGGCGGCTATTCCGTTACCGGCAGGTTTTTGGTAATGTGCTCCCTTTTTCTTTCTGGCAGCACATCTATGTCAATGTACACAACCACAGTGAATGTGAACTGGAGGAGATTTTTGAACACGAACAAATCCATGTGGACGGGCTGCATACGCTGGACGTCTTATTGGCCGAATTATGCGGCGTGATTTGCTGGTTTAACCCTGGTGCTTGGCTGATCCGCCATGCAATCTACGAGAACCTGGAATTCATCACCGACAGGAGGGTGCTGCAAAGCGGCGTGGATAAGAAAGCCTATCAGTACAGCCTGCTGAAGGTAGGTACCTATGCGGCCGGCAATCCGGCTATCGGGAACGGGTTTAATTTCAAAAGCCTGAAGCGCCGGATTGCGATGATGAATAAACGGCGATCGTCGCGGTTGCAGCTGGGGAAATACATGGTTGCCATCCCCGCAGTTGCTGTTTTCGTGCTGGTATTTACGGTGACAAAAGCATACCAGCATCGAACAGAAATGGATGGCCTACATCCGGCCGGCATTATTCCGGCTGTCGCGACGGCGGTGGATACTCCCTCCGTAGCAACGGTATCCGACGACGACGCTCCGATGATGCTTGACGGCGGCTCGGACCCTATCGGGGAAACGGTGCCCAAGGGGACCGTTCGGGACAATCGCGCAGCGGAGCGGCTCAACTTCGCCGATATGTTTCCTAACGTGCCGCTGGCTAAGCAGGCTGCTTGGCGGACAGATAGCCTTTCTTCATCACCGCCATTATTTGTTGTAGATGGAGAAATATATCCCGAGCGGGATTTAAACGGGCTGAATCCGAACCATATCGAACGCATTGATGTGCTCAAAGGAGGAGAAGCTGCAACGGCACTGTATGGCCGCCGTGGCGATAACGGTATCGTATATATAACGACGAAGCGGGATGCCTCGGAGGGTGGCGGCCGCCGCACGTTGGATGGACTCGAAGAGGTTGCTGTTGTGGGAAGTCCGATGCGCACCACGGATACGCTTCAGGAAAGTAGCATCCGCATCAGGGGCTACGGCATGCAAACGCTGGGAGACAACGCCGTGACGGACAACAATGCGGACAATGCCGCAGGCCGTGTGGCTATCAGGGGCGTAGCAACGGGCAATGCAGACTTCAATGGGGCTTTGGTTATCATTGATGGCGAAGAAAAAGAGGACATGACGCTCAAGCTGCTTCCTCCCGATGATATTGAGGCGATCCGCGTATGGAAGGACAAGGCGGCGGTCGACAAGTACGGCGACAAAGGGCGGAATGGTGTGATTGAAATCACGACCAAGCGCCGGCAATGATTTAGGTAGCCTTGGGGACCTGCAAATTTGGAAAGGAGCTATTTGTTGAACTGTGTCATGGTCAGCTCCACACCTACGTGGACAACGCTGTTTACCATCTGTACCGCACGTTCGATGAGGGTGGGTAATTCCAACAATTCATCGTCATCAAATCCGCTTAGCACGTAATCTACCTGCCTACCTTTCGGAAAGTTATCGCCGATGCCAAAGCGCAGCCGGGGGTACCCTTGCCCTCCGCACAGTGCTTCGATGTTTTTTAGTCCGTTGTGGCCGGCGCTACTGCCTTTGGGCCGCAGCCGTATCTTGCCAAATGGCAGGGCGAGATCATCTACAATCACCAGGATATCTTCCAATGGAATCTTCAACTCGTGCATCCAGTAATTGACGGCTTTGCCACTTAAGTTCATATAGGTGGTCGGCTTGATGACGTATACGCTGTTGCCGCGTTGCCGGTATTCGGTATAGTAAGCATGCCGAAGAGTGGAGAAGGTAGTTCCTGCTTGTTTAGCCAGCTCATCGGCTACCATGAAGCCAATATTGTGCCGGGTATCCGCATATTCCGGGCCAATGTTGCCAAGGCCCACTATCAACGTTTTTTTTGCCATTAACTGTTATGATGCTGCTTGTTATTTATTGTGCTGGACAGCACGATTGCTACATCGTCCGGCACTGTACGCATCGATGGCAGCAAAGATATACATAAAGGCTTAAAGCTAAAACATGTAATCTTCCAGCTTCATTGGGTATCCCCCTGGAAATTCACCGTATACATGGAGATAAGCCAATACATCTTCAGGTGTTTTCCGCTTGGTGATTTCTTCAAATATCTTCGCGAAGTCCAACGGATCAACATGGGCAACTTTGTAAGTTGCAAGAATTTCAATGATTGACTCCCCGATTGTTTCGGGGGTATCGGCGGAATATGGGGAATTTATTCCCAGGGATAGCTCACGGTATTCGTCCTGCATATATGCTTCTCTCGGTACTTAAGGCGGAAGCTGAGAAAATCCACAACCCTTCTATACCGGTACAGAGAATATCGGTCATCCATCGCTTCAACATAAAGTTTCCTGTAGGGACTTTTGCCCCAACCTTGAGGCGCTGTCTGTTCCAGAAGCCTCGGTGATTCGCTGTAGACTCCCGCCATTAGCTCCAATAAATCGTTCTTAGGAAAAGGGATTTGTTCGAGCTCATCCTGCCGACCTCCTGTGTTGGGCCGCACAATGCAACTTGCGTGGCTGTTCCGGGTTCCGGCCTCACGTAGGAATGGTCGTCAAAGCCGAAAAAAAACGCAAGATAGCTTTGAAGTTCAAGACGGGCAGGGGCAGGTAGCCCATACTAAAACAAGCAACCCTCAGTGCTTGCGCAGCTGAGGGTTGCCCATTCACAGATGTGGTGTGATAAGTTATTTTTTCTTGTCAGCCTTAGCCGCTTCTTGTTCGGCTTGGCGCAATGCGCGCGACATGATGACTGATACAATGGTATCGTCAGCGTTATTGAGTACACGTGCATTTTCCAGTTGGATTTCGCCGACGCGGACAGACTTTCCTACCTCCAGGCTTTCCAAGCTCACCTCGATGTATTGAGGTAAGTCTTTCGGAAGTGCTTTTACGCGTAGTTTACGAAGTTTTTGCACCAATTTACCACCCATTTTTACGCCGGGGGAAGTACCGGTAAGCTTGATTGGGATTTCCAGGGCAACTTCTTTTTTATCGTTGAGCTCCAGGAAGTCCACATGGCGCACCTGGTCCGTCAAGGGATGGAATTGTGCGTCCTGAACGACAGCTTCGAACTTTTTGCCCTCAATTTCCAAGTCGATGAAGTGAACATCCGGCGTATAGATTGCCGGCTTCAAATCAGTTGCGGATACGGCAAAGTGGTATTGTTTTTCACCACCGTAGAGCACTGCGGGTACCTTACCAGCGTAGCGCAGCTCCTTCGCATCTCTTTTCCCTACGTTCTTTCTCAAAGAACCGCTAATAGCAATTGATTTCATTTTGAATCTAAAATTATGTTTAAAATTTGAGGCCGCAAAGATATGTAAAAATATTCTATATTTCTATTTTATGTCATTCTACTCTAAAAAGATTACTGATAGACCCGTGTTCATTGACATTCTTAATGGCTTCTGCAAACAGATTGGCCGTGGAAAGCACCTTGATTTTGGGACTGGGCTGCTTCAACGGAATGGTGTCCGTAACAATGAGTTCGGTGAGCGCAGAATTTTCGATTGTTTCATAGGCCTTGCCGGATAAAACAGGATGGGTACACACTGCACGCACGCTCGTGGCGCCGTTTTCCATAATGAGCGAAGCGGCTTTGGATAATGTGCCAGCTGTGTCGCATATGTCATCAATGAGGACAATGTCCTGTCCGGTGACGTCACCGATAATGGACATGGATTCGATTTCATTGGCGCGTTTGCGCTGCTTGTCGCAAATGACCACCTCGGCGTTGAAAAACTTCGCAAATGTGCGCGCACGGTATGATCCGCCCATGTCGGGGGAGGCGATAGTCAGGTTCGGCAGGTTAAGTGACTTGATGTGTGGCACAAAGATAACCGATGCATCCAGGTGGTCTACCGGGATGTCGAAGAAGCCCTGTATCTGGGCGGCATGGAGATCCATGGTCATAATACGGTGTGCACCTGCCGCAGTAATTAGATTGGCAATCATTTTCGCGCCGATAGCTACACGGGGTTTGTCTTTGCGGTCTTGCCGCGCAAAGCCGAAATACGGCACTACGGCAGTGATGTAATGTGCCGAAGCGCGCTTCGCAGCATCGATCATGAGTAACAACTCAAATAGATTGTCCGTAGGTTGATTGGTCGACTGGATGAGAAAGATATCACATCCGCGGACGGATTCATTGTAAAATGGCTGAATTTCGCCGTCGCTGAAGCACGAAACGGTCATCGCACCGAGATCTTTGCCGTAAGCATGAGCGATTTTTTTGGCTAATTCCGTGGAGCCGGAACCGGAAAAAAGCTTTACCGGATTGAATTGCAAAGGCATGGTTCTGTTGTTGTTTTTGGGGTTAGCAAATGGATTGGGATATGGTGATGTTTCACTGTAAGGCTAAGATAAACATTGTTTCCACAACTTTCCTGTTTTTTTCAAAACATTTTATTCATAAGTATACTGCGCCAGTCCATACGGTATGTAGTGTATCGCTGCACAGTTTACGAGATGCCAGTGTGCCATGAAGATTCGATTGCACGTATTAGAATACCTGTTAAAAAATTACGGATTGCCGCAAGACAATCCGTAATTTTTTTTTTTGTTGCCCGACCAGGATTCGAACCTAGACAAACAGAACCAAAATCTGTCGTACTACCATTATACTATCGGGCAATCCGAATCTTATATTACCACCCTTGCGAATGGGACTGCAAATATAGGGCGACAAAACAATTATTGCAAAAATATTTTATTTTTTGCTGCAAGGGCTTGATAGTATGCGTCATGTGTTAAAAAACCAAATATTATGTTTGTGTTACGGTACTATTCTTTATTTTCGGGGCGTGATTTTGTAATGGACCATTCGCACGATATTTTATGAACTACAATAAGATCAATAATATTATCGGTTGGTTATGCGGGTTGATCGCGACCACTGTATACGTTTTGACGGCGGAGCGCACCGCGAGCTTTTGGGATACGGGCGAGTTTATCGCCTCGGCCTATAAGATGCAGATTGTGCACCAGCCGGGAGCCCCGTTGTTCCTGATGCTGCAGAATGTCTTTTCGAATTTGGCGTTTGGCAACCCCGAGCGCATTGCGTTTTGGATGAACGTTGGCTCGGCGGTATCCAGTGGATTGACCATCGTCTTTTTGTTTTGGAGCATTACGGCACTGGCCCGCAAGGTGGTATGGAAGGCAGGGACAGATCTTACGGAAAGTGGTTTAATTCAAATCATGGGAGCCGGTGCGGTAGGTGCGTTGGCTTACACTTTCTCAGATACGTTTTGGTTTTCGGCGGTCGAATCCGAGGTATATGCGATGTCTTCGCTCTGTACAGCGGTGGTCTTCTGGGCGATTTTGAAATGGGAAGCACGTGCTGATGAGCAGGGGTCAGACAAGTGGCTGCTTTTCATCGCTTATATTATGGGGCTATCCATCGGTGTGCATCTCCTGAATTTGCTGGCAATCCCTGCGATCGCTCTGGTCATTTATTTCCGCCGTACGCAACAGGTCACAAGCGGCGGGGCACTTAAGGCATTACTTATCGGCTTTGTCGTGGTAGCCGTCGTATTGTGGGGTATTATCCAATACCTGATCAAGTTTGCGGCTTACTTTGATTTGTTTTTTGTGAATACACTGGGGATGGGTTTCGGGTCCGGCGTGGTGGTATTTGCCCTGCTGCTCATCGGTGGCACCGTTTACGGAATATGGTATTCCATACAGCGAGCAAAACCGTTGCTTAACATTATCCTGCTGTCGTTCGCTTTCATCGTATTCGGTTACAGTTCTTTTGCCATGATTCTTATCCGTGCCAAAGCGAACCCGACGTTGAATAACAGCGACCCCGACAACGCGTTTGCGTTCTTAAGCTACCTCAACCGCGAACAATACGGTGATAATCCGCTTTTTAAGGGGCCTTACTTTGACTCTCGGCCGATAGATGTCAATTACGGAAGTAAAATCTATCGGCAGGGGGCGGAAAAGTATGAGGTGGCCGGCCAAAATTTTGATTACGTTTTTGATCGGGAGACCATCTTCCCGAGGATATATGGCTATCGCGAGCCGTCCCACCAGCAATATTACCGCAGCTACCTCAACTTGGGCGAAAACGAGCAACCCACGTTTGGCGATAACCTGCGCTTTTTCTTCAGCTACCAGGTAGGCCATATGTATGGGCGGTATTTCCTTTGGAATTTCGTGGGCCGGCAGAATGATCAGCAGGGCCATGGTGATCTCACCACGGGCAATTGGATTAGCGGCATCAAGTTTATCGATCAGCTGCATGTGGGTGGACAAGACGCACTGCCGCAATCGCAGCTGACGGATCCTTCATACAATAAATTTTATTTTTTGCCCCTGATTCTGGGATTGATTGGCGCGTTCTGGCACTTCAAACGCCGCCAGCGGGATGCAGGCGTGGTGGGGCTGTTGTTTTTTATGACCGGATTGGCCATCGTCCTGTACCTCAACCAAACGCCCCTGCAACCGCGCGAACGTGATTATGCGTATGCAGGGTCGTTCTATGCATTTGCCATCTGGATTGGCTTGGGTGTCGTGGGGATCAGTGATTGGTTGGTGCGGAAGCTCAATGCCCGTACGGCTGGGCTGGTGGCTACCGTCATCGGCCTGCTGGCTGGCCCGGTGATTTTGGCTAAGGACGGGTGGGATGACCACGATCGCTCCCAGAAGTTCCTGGCGCGCGATATTGCCAAGGATTACTTGGAATCCTGCGCACCGAATGCCATTCTTTTTACATACGGGGATAACGATACGTATCCGTTGTGGTATGCTCAGGAGGTGGAGAACGTGCGGCCGGATGTACGCGTGGTCAACCTCAGCTTATTGAGCGCGGATTGGTACGTGCGGCAGATGAAAGACGAGGTGAATGAAGCGGAGCCGCTACCCATCACCATTCCGGATGAAAAATATGTAAAGGGAGTGCGCGACGTTATCTACTATCAGGACGCGAAAATTCCCGGTGCGGTCGAACTGAAGAATATCGTTGCCCTGATGTTGTCCGACAATCCGAATGATAAACGGCAGATACAGGGCGAGGCGCCTGAGAATTTCCTGCCGACCAAGAACTTGCAGCTTACCATCAACAAAGACGACGTCATCAAACACAACGTTGTCCCCGAACGCTGGCAGGATAGCATCGTTGACGTCCTCCAGTGGACTTACAACCGTAATTATGTATCCCGTGCAGAATTGGCCATCATGGATATCCTGGTAAACAACAATTGGGAACGGCCTATTTATTTTGCGACCACAGTGCCGAGCGAAAATTTCATGGGGTTGGACAAATACTTGGTTTCCGAGGGGTTTGCGCTCCGGCTGATGCCCATTAATATGGTACAGAACTCCTCACAGGGGTTGGTCAATGCAGACGCTGTATATGACCATGCCATGAATAAATATGTATGGGGTAACATGAAGAATTCACCGTACATCGACCCGGAATCGTATCGGATGATTAGCTTGATATTGAACAATATCTACGCGGCACCCGCCGAGGCGCTTATCGCGGAAGGCCGGATAGATGAAGCTAAAAAATTGCTGAACAATGCGCTGGAGACCTTGCCCGAACGAATTTACCGGATCATGGATGCTTACAGCTATTCCTTTATTGTAGACAACTTATATGCGGTGGGGGAGACGGAAAAGGCTAATGCACTGACCGAGCGCAATGTGAAGTATTTGGAGGAACAACTTCGCTACTTCGCCGCCATTGCAGAAACGAAGCCCAACCTGGAAATGCAAAACATTCAGTATAGCATGTTTACGTTGAATAGGTTTGCTGAATCTGCCAAAGAACATGGGCAGGACGATCTGGCTGCGCGTGTTTCCAAAATTTTCGGGCAGTATGAAGCGAGGTTCTTCGGAGGTGGCGTGCCCTCGAATTAGGAGACTGCCATGAACAGGATAGACCGTTTGTTTGGCATCCTAACCCTTTTGCAGTCGCGCCGGTACGTGATGGGCGATCAATTGGCCGATCGGTTTGATATTAGCATCCGTACCGTGTATCGCGATATCAAAGCGCTGAATGAGCAGGGGATACCCGTAGGCTTCGAGCCAAACAAGGGCTATTTCGTCGTAGAGGGATATTTCCTCCGGCCGGTATCGTTCAGCTTGGAGGAGGCCAATGCCCTGTTACTGATGGAAAATCTGCTGACCGGGTTTGCCGATAAATCCATCCGCAAGCATTATTCCAGCGCGCTGAATAAAGTAAAAGCGGTGATGCGCGACTCCCAAAAAGAAAAGCTGGAATACCTGACCAGCAATACGGGGTTTCAACTTCCCAGGGACCTGAAAGGGCATGACTATGAGCACCTGTCCGCCTTGCAGGAGGCGGTCGTCTCCAAGACCATACTGGACATCCGCTATTGCAAGGCGGATGGCGAAGAAAGCGGCAGGCGGATAGAGCCCGTCGGCTTGATATTTTATGCGCTGAACTGGCATGTTATCGGCTGGTGCCACTTGCGCAAGGACTACCGTGACTTCAGGGTCTCACGAATCATAAGCTTGCGTAGCACGGGCCTGCCTTTTCAGAAGACCGATCACCCGTCTGTCAGGGAATTCATGAAGCAGTTGCCTGTGGATTACTGACACCGGCCATGTCGATGTTAAAAAATGTTAAATCGGGCCGTGGTGAGGATAACGTATCTGCTTATCCCTTAATTTTATGCAATTAATAAACGTATTGCATACCGACTAACCGGATAAGCATGAATTACCAAAAGATCAACAATCTCGTCGGCTGGTTATGTGCGGCGACAGCCACAATCACCTATATATTGACCATGGAACCGACAACCAGTTGGTGGGATCCGGGCGAATTCATTGCTGCCGCGTACCGTATGCAGATTGTGCACCAACCGGGGGCGCCGTTGTTCTTGATGCTTCAAAATGTGTTTTCAAACCTTGCATTCGGCGATCCGCAACGCATAGCCTATTGGATGAATTTCGGGTCGGCCTTATCCAGCGGGTTGACCATTGTGTTCTTGTTCTGGACCATCACGGCGCTGGTGCGGAAAATTTGCTGGAAGAACGGTGAACCGCTCACCCCAATGGGGCTGCTTCAGATCATGGGGGCGGGTGTGGTCGGCGCGATGGCGTACACGTTTTCGGACACGTTTTGGTTTTCCGCAGTGGAATCAGAGGTCTATGCCATGTCTTCCCTATGTACGGCGGTCGTCTTTTGGGCCATCCTGAAATGGGAGGCGAGGGCCGATGAGCCGGGGGGCGACCGGTGGCTGGTGTTCATTGCATACATCATGGGACTCTCCATTGGTGTGCACTTGCTCAATTTATTGACCATTCCCGCACTGGCGCTGGTGGTGTATTTCCGCAGGACTTCCAAAGTGACCGCCCGAGGCGTGACGCGTGCGTTATTGATTGGTTGTGCCCTGCTGGCCTTCATTCTTTGGGGAGTGGTTCAATACCTCGTCAAATTCGCTGCGTATACCGACCTCTTCTTTGTAAATACGTTGGGAGCAGGATTCGGAACCGGCGCCGCTGTGTTTGCGCTGTCGTTGGTAGGTGGTATTGCCTATGGCCTGTGGCATACCATGCGCCGTGCAAAACCTATGCTGAACATGGCGTTTGTCTGTTTTAGCTTCATCATTTTTGGGTATAGCTCATTTGCTATGGTGCTTATCAGGGCGAAAGCCAATCCGTCCTTGAACAACAGTCAACCCGATGATGCTTTTTCGTTTTTATGGTACCTGAATCGGGGGCAGTTTGGCAGCGAGCCGTTGCTGAGCGGACCGTACTTTGATGCCAATATCGTCGATGTCAAACAGGGATCCAACACCTACCGTAAGGGTGAGACCAAGTACGAAGTGGCCGGGAAAGCATTGACATACGTATATGATCGCACGACGGTGTTTCCCCGCGTTTACAGCGATCGCGATTTCCATCCGCAGGCGTACCGCGCTTGGCTGGGCCTGGGCGACCAGGAACGGCCGGCATTTGCGGATAACCTTAGGTTTCTAACCACTTACCAGCTCGGTCACATGTATTGGCGGTATTTTATGTGGAATTTTGCCGGGCGGCAGAACGACAGGCAGCCGCTTTTCGAAAACTATACGGAAGGCAACTGGATTAGCGGCATCAGCTTCCTTGATCAGTGGCGGCTTGGCGGCCAAAATGATCTGCCCGAAGCGATGCGGATGGATCCTTCGCGCAATACGTTTTATTTCCTTCCGTTGTTGCTCGGCATTATGGGGTTGGTTTGGCATTTGCGGCGGCATCGGAAAGACATGGCAGTCGTGGGGTTGCTGTTCTTTTTTACAGGCCTTGCTATTGTGCTCTACCTCAATCAGAGCCCGCTGCAGCCCCGTGAACGGGATTATGCTTATGCAGGTTCGTTTTATGCGTTTGCTATATGGATAGGCATGGGGGCGGCAGCGGTGGCAGACCTGCTGAACAGACGATTGAATCGGCACACCGCCGTACCGGTCGCCGTCGGGATCGCATTGTTCGCGGCGCCTATATTGATGGCTGCCGAAGGTTGGGATGATCACGACCGCTCGCAAAAGTTTATGGCCCGGGATATGGCACGCAATTACCTGGAATCCTGCGCGCCGAACGCCATTCTGTTTACTTATATCGATAACGATTCGTACCCCCTTTGGTACTTGCAGGAGGTGGAGGGCATAAGGCCGGATGTCCGTGTCGTAAATTTAAGCTTGTTGGGGATGGACTGGCAGGTGCGGCAGATGAAGAAGCCGATTAATGACGCCGGGGCACTGCCCATTTCCATGGAGGACCGCCAGTTTGTAAAAGGGCAACGCGATGTGCTTTATTATCACGATTATGGTATCCAGGATTCGGTGGAGCTGGAAACACTGCTGGCCCTGCTGCTATCCGATAACCCGTCAGACCAACTGGAATATTCAAACGGTACACGACGTAATTTTCTCCCGACCAAACGGTTTAAGCTGACGGTGGATAAAGATCAGGTAATTGAAAACCAGGTAGTGCCTGCGAAGTGGTACGGGGATATCGTAGATACCATGATCTGGAATTATAACCAGGATATCGTGACCCGTGCAGAGCTGGCAATGATGGACGTCCTCGTGCATAATGAGTGGAAACGCCCCATATACTTTGCGTTTTCGGTGCCTGAACGTCAACGGCTCGGACTTGACGACTACCTGGTGTCCGAAGGGTTTGCCTTAAGGCTGATGCCGGTAAACGCACGAGCGGAAGGTAAAGACGGTAAGCGGTTGGTCAATACGGAGGCCACTTATGAAAACATTATGCAGCAATATGCCTGGGGCAACATGAAAGAAACGCCACACCTTGATCCCACTTCCTATGCGCTCGTGGGCCAATCGATGAAGGTGTTTTCAGATACAGCCGAGATGCTGATAGCGGAAGGAAAGAAAGATGCCGCACATGATGTAGTAAACCGTGCGGTGGAGGTGCTGCCCGAGCGGATCCATCTGGTGGAGCTCGCCGCGCGTTACCCCGTATTGACAGATCAGCTGTATGAGGTGGGAGAAACGGCTAAAGCCAATGAATTGCTAGATCGGAATGTGGCTTTTTTGGATGAGCAGCTGGCTTATTACGCGGCCATCGCAGCGACCAAGCCCAATATCGAGGGCATGGCCATACGCGATAGCCTGGTTGCATTGCAACAATTTGCATTTGTGGCAGCGGCGCGCGGACAGCAAAAGCAGCGTCAGGCGGCTATGGCTGTGTTTGACCGGTATCGGCAAGTGTTTTTTGACAAGGGTTAGGGGCGGTTAACGAAAGGAATACGATGAAGTGGTTATTAGGCATCATCAGTAGCTGTGCCGTGGTGCTATCTGCATACGGACAAGGGGCACAAATCGCGATGTTGGAAGGGGGTAAGCCAACCAGTATCCGCGGGCTTTCAGTACTCGACGATTCGGTAGCTTGGGTAAGCGGGAGCGCTGGTTGGGTAAGCCGTACGACGGATGGCGGACGAACATGGCGCTGGCAACAGGTAGCCGGCCATGAAGCGACAGACTTCCGTGATATTGAGGTGTTTTCGGGCCTTGAGGCAATTATTATCAGCGCTGGATCGCCCTTAGTGATACTCCGCACTACTGATGGGGGCACGACCTGGCAGGAAACCTACCGGGATGAGCGGCACGAAATTTTTTTTGACGGCATGGATTTCTGGGACAACGGGAGGGGGCTGGCCTACGGTGATCCGATTGACGGCGTTATGCAACTGCTGGCAACCGAAGACCGGGGAAAGACATGGCAAGACATCAGTGAACAGGCCGACGTCCGTCTGGGCGATGGTGAAGCCGGGTTTGCTGCCAGCGGGACCGGCATCCGTACCTTGTCGGCAGGGCATGCGTTTATCGGCACAGGGGGCAGCCACGCCCGGCTTTTGCATTCAGCAGACCATGGGAATACGTGGCGGGCCTATGGTTGCCCGATTATCCAGGGCAGCGCTTCCACCGGAATATTCTCCGTGGCCTTCCGGGATGAAAGGCACGGTGTCGTGGTTGGCGGTGACTATCAGGCAGATCGGAGCACGGACAGTGTCGTATTCGTGACTGCCGACGGTGGTGCTACATGGCAACAGCCGACGGTGGGTACCCATGGTTTCCGTTCGGCAGCCGAGTATGTAGGTGCGCGTGATTTAGTGGCCGTTGGTACATCGGGTGTGGATATTTCGTCGGATGGCGGGATGACGTGGAATGCCGTTTCAAAGGAGAGTTTCCATGTGGTGCGGCAAGCCAAAGCCGGTACCTGGGTGGTCCTGGCTGGGGCAAATGGGCGGATAGCCTCCTTACAGATGAATTTTTAGGAGTCAAACAATTGTCGTATGTTTGCATGACAAAAGGCGTAATCATGAAAGCTATCCAATACGACAAGCCGCAATCGTCGGCCATAAGCGCTCGACTAGCTACGGAGCCGGCGGCTATGTATTTGTCTTCTGTGGAGCTCGGTTTGTTTCCGATATCCCAATTTGAATCCCTTAGCGAGAAGTTGCCTTTCACGCAGCAGGAATGGGCGGGCATTCTCCACATTAGCGAGCGTACGTTGCAGCGCTACCTTAAGGATCAGAAACCATTCGAAGGGTTACATGCCGAGCATCTTCATCAGCTGGCTGCGTTGGCCAATACAGGCTTGTCGGTTTTTGACAATGTAAAGGCTTTTGAAGCCTGGCTTCGTATGCCGAAGTCCATCCTTGGCAAGGATATTGGATTCGAGGCGCTACAGTCTTTTGGTGGGGTTCAGCTTATTGCCGATGAGCTGGGCCGGATGATTTATGGTGTTTACAGTTGAGCATGAAGGTGTACCGGTTGGCTGCCCGAAATTACATCATGGACATGGCAGGTGTGGGAGCCCGATTGTACGGCGGTCGCTGGAATCCAAAAGGCCTGGCCTGTCTGTATACCAGCGAACATATTTCGCTCGCTTTGTTGGAGAAATTTGTACATGCCCGGGGGAGGGAAAATATGACGGAATTGATGCTTTTGCAAATTGAAATACCGGAAGCTGCGGGCCGGATTTACCATGCCGATAGTTCGCGCTTGGTGGATGATTGGCCGGATAACGTTGGTTATTCGCAGTGGTTAGGCGCACAGATCCTCAACGAACCTTCCATTGTGGCCTTCTCCGTGCCGTCGGTAATTGTTCCATCTGAGCGCAATGTCATTATCAATACACAGGCCGTGAATTTCAATGCCCTGAGATTTTCCAAACCTGAAGTTTTTACGATGGATTCGAGGCTGTTGGATAGGCTGTGAAGGCGGAAAAATATTGTACGGGGACATGGTAAGTCAAAAAAATGTAGTAGGTTTGTGCCGTATTCCGTGCCGATTTGAAAGTCAGTTTCGACTGAGGCCTGATAGGTCAGTGCCCGACGGAAAAGGCGATGAAATGCAGGTTCCATCTGGCCAAAGGAAAACTCAGCGTAGCGATCTCATTGATGCCACTGAAGAACATACAATCAATCAATAATTGTTTTTGATGAAACAATCTATATTATTGGAAGGTCAGAAATTCCAGATTACTATTCAGCGACTGTGTCATCAACTGATAGAGAATCATACCGACTTCTCCAATTCGGTGATTATTGGTATTCAGCCCCGGGGTATCTATCTTGGAAGGCGGATTGTAGAGGAACTGAAAGAGATAGAAGGCGTATCGGCCATTGCTTACGGTGAGTTGGATATCACCTTTTTTCGCGACGATTTCCGAAGAAAAGACAGTGGGCCGCTGGTGCCGAGCAGCACACATATTGATTTCATTGTAGAGGGCAAGAAGGTCATCCTTATGGATGACGTGCTGTGGACCGGAAGGACCATCCGCGCGGCGATGGATGCACTGCAAGCGTTCGGACGTCCTGCCAAGATAGAATTGTTAGTCCTGGTGGATCGTCGTTTTTCACGGCAATTGCCCATCGAGCCCGATTACATCGGCATTCAGGTGGATTCCATAGATTCACAACGGGTAACCGTGGGGTGGAAAGAAGTGGATACGCACGATAGGATTACATTACTGACAGAAGAAGAAAGTTAAGACCATCGTTTTTTGCAATCAATGACAACATCAAGGCAACTCAGCACGCGTCACCTTTTAGGTATTAAAGACCTTAACGAGGACGATATTCAGCTTATTTTCGAGACAGCTGACAATTTCAAGGACGTGCTGAACCGTCCGATAAAAAAGGTCCCTTCGTTGCGTGATATCACGATAGCCAATGTCTTTTTTGAAAACTCTACCCGTACGCGGCTTTCGTTTGAGTTGGCGGAAAAGCGGCTATCTGCGGACACCATCAACTTTGCGGCTTCTTCGTCCTCGGTGAGCAAAGGAGAGACGCTCATCGATACCGTAAACAACATCTTGGCCATGAAGGTGGATATGATTGTCATGCGGCATCCGTACCCCGGGGCGGGGATTTTTTTGAGTAAACATGTAAAGGCACAGATCGTCAATGCGGGTGACGGCGCGCATGAGCATCCTACCCAAGCTTTATTGGATGCGTTCTCTATCCGCGAACGTTATGGGGATGTAGCCGGGAAGAAAGTCGCTATTATTGGCGATATCTTGCATTCTAGGGTCGCGTTGTCGAATATCCTATGCCTCCGCCAACTGGGTGCGGAGGTAATGGTGTGCGGCCCCACGACCTTAATACCCAAATATATCAGTTCGCTCGGGGTAAAGGTTGAGTATAACTTAGTCAATGCACTCAACTGGTGCGATGTAGCTAATATGCTGCGTATCCAATTGGAAAGGCAGGATATTGCCTATTTCCCGTCCCTACGGGAATATGCCATGCTTTACGGGTTGAATAAGCAATTGCTCGATTCACTCGACAAAGAGATAACGATCATGCACCCCGGACCGATAAACCGTGGCGTGGAGATCACCAGTGATGTGGCCGACAGCCATCATTCGATTATCCTGGACCAGGTGGAAAATGGTGTGGCTGTACGGATGGCCGTATTGTATTTGCTTGCGGGTACACGCGGATAAGGTGCTTTAGCGGGGCAATGTTATTAACATTTGTGGACAACTTTTGAGGAAAACGTCATGGTTTCCCCGTAATTTAGGGGGTTGGATTGGCGTTGAGTGTATTTTATGGCCCCAACTTTGTGTGGAAATCGAGGAAAACGAAAATAGATTAATTTGAAGCATGTGTAATCGGATTTATCAGTTAGGTTTACTATTAAGTTTAGCAGCATCACCTGCATTAGCGCAGCAAAGCGCATGGCAGGAAGTCAACCAGGCATACAAAACCGGTATGGAGTTGTACGAAAAAGGGAAGTACGCCGCAGCTGCAAAGCACTTCGATAAAGTGGAAGCGATCCGGATAAATTCGACCTTGCAGGAAGATGAACATGCCGAGCTGACCCTGCTGAAAGAAAATGTCCGTTTTTATCAGGCTATCTGCGCGCTTGAACTGGAAGAGTCTGACGCCGAGAGCCGCTTCCTTCGTTATATCAAGGATTACCCAGCCAGTGCAAATGCTAAGGCTGCGTACTTCCAGGTGGGTCGATCCTATTTCGCGAAGAAAGATTACAAAAAAACGCTGGAATGGTTTAACAGGCTGGATAGCCGCAATTTAGCGGGGCGCGAAAATAAGGAATTCCGGTATAAACAGGCCTACTCCTTTTTCATGACAGATGATTATGCCTCGGCAAAGCCGATTTTCCAGCAGCTTAAAGATGAGGGAGGAGTTTACCAGGAAGCATCCATTTACTATTACGCCTACCTGTGCTACCTGGACAGGGAGTTTAAAGTTGCCCTGGCTGAATTTGAGAAGTTGAAAGGTTCGAAGACCTATGAGGCGACCTATCCTTATTACATCACGGCCCTGTACTATCTTGATCACCGGTATGATGATGTGTTGGACTATGCGCTGCCGATATTGGAGACCACCAAGCAAGCGCATGAAACGGATATGTTTCGTATCATAGCCGCGACCTACTTTGCAAAGAACGATTTTGAGCGGGCCAAGGAATACTATGACAGGTTCCAATTGGCCGATCAGGGCAAGACCCAGAATAACCAGGATAGCTACCAGATTGGTTATATCGCTTACAAAAATGGCGACTATGAAAAAGCCATTGCCGAATTGGAGAAAATGGAGGAACCTGATGCGTATTACCAAAGTGCAATGATTGCGCTCGGCGATGCCTTCCTGAAGGTGGGCAACAAACAGAGTGCCCGTAATGCATTTTTCAAGGCCTCCAAGCTGGACTTTGACCCGGCGCTGAAGGAAGAAGGGCTCTTTAACTATGCGAAGCTATCGTACGAACTCGAGTTTCACCAAGTGGCATTGGAGGCCGCAAAGGAATATTTGGACACCTATCCAAACAGCAAGCGGCTGGAGGAAGCCAAAACGCTTTATGCGGAGACACTGTTGGGCACCAACAACTACCGGGCAGCGGTGGATATCCTGGAATCGATCAAAAACCGTGGTCGAGAAGCCGATGCCGCCTATCAGAAAGTTACTTACTACCGGGGATTGGAGTTTTACAACGAGCGGGCATTCGAAAACAGTATCTCGTTGTTTATGCGATCGGAGCAATATTCTATCGATCCGGAAATCGCTGCGTTAGCGACGTACTGGAAAGCCGAGGCGATGTACGAAGTGCGTAAATATGGCGAAGCTGTACAGAATTTTTCACGTTTCCTGCGCATGCCTGCCGCGCGCAATACCGACGTTTATGCCTACGCAAACTATGCGCTGGCTTATGCCGCGTTCCGGAACAACAGCTTTAATACCGCCGCCAATTATTTTGAGCGTTTTCTGTCTACTGGGGGCAACGCCATAGAGCCCAACGTACGTAACGACGCCATTGCACGGCTGGGCGACTCGTACTTCTCGATGCGCAATTACGGCAGGGCCATGCAATACTACGATCGGCTGATCAATAGCAAAGCGTCCAGCCAGGATTATGCGTTGTTTCAACGGGGCATCATTCAAGGCCTGCAAGGCAATAACGATGCGAAGCTCAGTACGCTGCGATCGGTCGTGGAGCGGTTCCCCAACTCGAACTATGCAGACGACGTAGCGTTTGAAATCCCCTACACTTATTTCACCATGGGTGATTACGATACCGCTATTGACGGGCTGCAGCAAATGATTGAGAAATATCCGCGCAGCAGTTACGCTCCGCGGGCATTGATGACGATCGGCCTTGTCCAGTATAATAAGGATGACACTGAGGCGGCGATGGCGACATTTAGAAGGGTCGTGGAGGAACATTCCACAACCGACGAGGCCCGGCAGGCGCTGCGGTCTATTGAAAACATTTACCTGGACAGGGGCGATGCTTCGGGGTATATCAACTACGCCACGAGCACGAATATTGGCGACCTGTCTACCGCCGAGCAGGATAACCTGGCATTCCAAGCGGCCCATACCTTGTTTGCACGCGGAGAATACCAGGCCGCGGTGGAGGCTATCAATGCGTATTTTGATAAATTCCCCAAGCCGATACAGGAAAAACATGCCCGCTATATCCGAGGTGTGAGCCTTTACCGGACCGGTCACCCTAAGGAAGCATTGCACGATCTGAACATCATCCTCAACGATTGGACCAGCCAGTATACTGAGAATACCTTGCTTACGGTATCGGAGCTTTACCTTGGTTTGGGGCAGTACAACGAAGCAATTGTGCACCTTAAGAAATTGGAACTTACGTCTGAATACAAGGCCAACTACGGGTATGCCGTAAATAACCTCTTGGTTTGCTACTATGAGATCGGCGATATGGAACAGGTCATCAAGTATGCCAAGCTGATCAAGGATTATGATCGCTCGTCTGAAGAAGATATTGCGAAAGCGCACCTGTATACGGCCAGGGCCCTCCTGCGCCAAGGAGATACCCAAAATTCGATGAAAGAATTGAACCTTGCAGCCCTAAAAAGCCAGACTGTGGTGGGCGCCGAGGCGCGCTATCGGGTTGGCCAGCTGCAATACGAGGCCAAGGACTATGACAAAGCTATCGAATCTGCTTTCGAGGTGATTAACAATATGGCATCACATGATTATTGGGTAGCCAAGAGCTTTATTCTACTGGCTGACGCGTATGCGGGGAAAGGTGATGATTTTCAGGCAAAGAGCACGTTGGAGAGTGTGATTGAAAATTATGAAGGTGAGGATGACGTGATACCTTCTGCAAAAGAGCGTCTACAAAAATTGAATAATAAGTAACGGGAATTTAATAACTTATGATCTTTCATACATCAATGCGCTACAGGTATTTGCTTACAGGGATTTTTTCGGGCATGATCATGATGGGGTACGCCCAGGAAGAGCAGAAGGACGAAAGACCTGCTACTATTGATTCGATTGATGTCGTACGCGATTACCGTCCGATATTGGCGGACGCCGTGAAAATACGGCGCAGCCCTGATATGACCAATAAACGGCAATACCAGCCAAAGCTGACTTATCACATCCTGGATAGAAAGCTGGATATCAACACAGGTACCAAACAGCTTACCATCCAGGAGATGCCTTTTACGAGGACACAAGCGCTGACCAACAATTACGTGAAGGTCGGCGCCGGTAATCTGGGTTCGATATTGGGAGAAGTCTATTTGAGTTCAGACTATTATGTAGATACGCGGTTGGGCGGCTATGTAAAGCACTTAAGCCAACAAGGAAGCTACGAAGAGCAAAAGTTTTCGTCACAACAAGTGGGCGTGTTTGGCCGGACGATACTTGGTCCTATCACCCTGGACGGTGAAATTGGCTACAATCGGTACGGAACGCGGTTTTACGGTCTGGTCGGCGATACCGATGGCACGAATTTGAACCTCAACCCAGCCAAGCAGGCGTTCAATGATATTTATTTTACCGGTGAATTGACCAGCAATTACGATGAGCAAGCAACGGACGCACTTTCTTATTCGCTCAAGGCAGATGCATACAGTTACAGCAATGCCTATGAAACCAAAGAAAGTGCTTTTGCCTTGTCAGGTTATGTGAATAAACAGCTTAATGTATTCAATGTCGGAGCAAACATTTCCGGAGATTTTACCTCGGTAAAAGACGCTTCGTATGACTTGGGCAACCATATCGCCCGGATAAATCCTTACATACGTTTTCAGGGTTCGAACTACAACATTACGTTGGGCGCTAACTTTGTGTCTGAATTTGGCGATTCTTCGCGGACCAACATCTTTCCTTCAGCAGAAATCGATTTTGCACTAATCCCGCAATATGCGCACCTTTTTGGTGGGATCAACGGTGACGTGAATAAGACATCGGTCAAAGAACTGACCAAGGAAAACCCTTGGCTGGGC
Source organism: Parapedobacter sp. ISTM3 (assembly GCF_016533505.1). Classification (NCBI taxonomy): domain Bacteria; kingdom Pseudomonadati; phylum Bacteroidota; class Sphingobacteriia; order Sphingobacteriales; family Sphingobacteriaceae; genus Parapedobacter; species Parapedobacter sp. ISTM3. The sequence continues at coordinate 208,156 of NZ_JAENGN010000002.1, forward strand.
GCATTGGGGGGGACAAACTATATACGCAATTCGGTGGATCGCATGCAAATATTCGGCGGTATTAAGGGGAATGCAGGCGCGACCTTCGGCTATAAAGTAAAAGCGTTCTACCGCCGTATAGAAGGCATGCCATTTTATGCGGTCGCTCCGGATAGACCTTACGAATTTGGCCTGCTCTATGAGGATGGCGAAAATGCCAGCACCATTATCGGACTGGAAGGCGAGCTCAATGTACGTGTGTCGGAGGTCGTAACGATCGGGGGCAGATTGAATTTCAATGAGTTCGACCTGCAACGCGAGGAAGAGGCCTGGTATATGCCCAAAATGCGCTTGGCGGCTAACGCCCGGTTCAATATCAGCGATAAGCTATATATCGACGGCGAGTTGCTGTTCCAAGGGCAAACGTATGGCTTGGTACGAGATGCGAATATTGATTTATCGGAGTATTCCATCACCGAGTTGGGTGGTACAGGTGCCCGTAAAACCACCATCCCGTCGTTTGCCGATCTAAGTGCTGGCGCGGAATACCGGGTGACCGACCAGATAGGCGTTTATCTGCGGATGAACAATATGCTGGGTACCCATTATGAACGGTATCTGTTTTACCCGAGGTTGGGATTGAATGTCATCGGTGGTGTAAACTTTTCGTTTTAATGGCTAGCACTTAGCGTTAGAGGCTGTTTTTGTAACTTGCATATAAACGGCAAGTTAGCTAAGTTTGCGGGTCGAGCGTCGGCAGTTATGACGTGGTAAGTAAAGGGAATCATATCGTATGAATTTGGGTCTGTGTATAGTGAATTTGTTAAGGCGATACCCAGCAGTGGATGTGCCGGAGATCGGTGTGTTTAAGGTAACGCATGTAGCTGCGTCGTACGATGAAAAGCAGTCGGCCTACCTTCCGCCTACGAGCTATATTGAGTTGATAGAAAGCGATGCGGAAGCGTTTCCAATCATCGCTTACCTGCAAAGGCAACGTCATGTGGATGAGCAGACAGCCAAGCGTATACTGGATAAGGCAGTTGCGCAGGTTATGGAATCCATCAGTCGCCATGGCCAGGCGCTATTGACGGGGCTGGGCTATTTATTTGCTGATGGTGCTTCCTTGCTATTCAAGCCTTACGACATGGAGGGCTTCGGTCTGAAGCCCATCAAGGAGCCCGCCCTTGTACAGAAACAGCCGTCCGTTGCAGTCGCTACGGCGGAGCCGAATGAACAAAAGGTGGTGCCAGCGCCGGTTGCTGAAACCAACGGGGCGGTCACCGAGCGAGAGGAAGCAACCGATGAGGTGTCAATAAGCGGAAAGCGGCGCTCGCGCTGGCTGGTTGCAGCGGTGCTTACCGCTGTGCTGTTGTCCACAGCTGTCGGGTTGGCGTGGTATTTCAAGCCAGCTTGGTTTGAGCGGGCAAAGTTGGCCGCGATTTTTGGGCAACGGGGAAGCGATGCTGCCCATAAGGAGGATAGCGATCCGTCAGACCAGCCTACTCAACTGCATGTTGTTACCGCCGATACGTCCGAGTTAGACACGGCATTGGCCGCCATGTCTGCGGATAGTATCCTAGCAGATAGTGTGGCACATCCGGGGAACGGCATGGTTGCAAAACCATCGGTCACTTATGAAATTATTGTCGGCTCGTTTGCCACAATGGCGCAAGCTAATAAATATGTCGCGCAGATGAAAGCCAAAGGCTATGATCTTTACGCCATCGAGAGCCGGATGCCGGGCAACCGGAAAAAGATAAGCTGGGGATCTTTCGCGACCGAAGAAGAAGCGTACCGTGAGTTGGCGAGGGTACAAAAGACGTTCGAACCGGGTGCTTGGATAGCGAAAATAGAACACGGCGAGGAAAAATAATAAGGAGATAAGTAATAAAAATTTAATAAGCAGATTATAAAACAAGCTCAGGAAACCACCAACAATTTATGTCACTATTACAACAAGACACCGTATACCCGCTTGATAGCTTAGCGGGGGCTGCACAGCAAACCGTAGAACTTGCAAACGAACAAGTAAGCTTGATTGGACTTTTGGTAAAAGCAGGATGGATCATGGTTCCATTGGCGCTCTTACTTTTTGCCACATTGGTCGTTTTTATTGAACGATACCTGACCATCAAGAAGGCATCAAAATATGATCCCAGTTTGATGTCGCACGTAAAGCAGAGTGTGCTATCAGGAAGATTGGACTCCGCGCTATCCGTATGCCGGGCAAGTAACAGCGCGCTTGGACGAATGCTTGAGAAAGGGCTGCTGCGCATTGGTAGGCCCATCAAAGATATCGAGGGTGCCATTGAGAACATCGGCAAACTGGAGGTCGCGAGATTAGAGAAAAACCTTAATCTATTAAGTATCATTGCCGCGGTAGCGCCGATGCTGGGGTTCGTCGGTACCATTTTCGGTGTTATCATCATCTTCAGGGATGTAGAGGCTGCAGGTGGAATCGATATCGCCAGTGTCTCAGGAGGATTATATGTAAAGATGATAGCCTCGGCTGCGGGGTTGACCATCGGCATTTTGGCGTTCTCCGGATACCATGTGTTGAATACCATGCTCGAGCGATTGATTCTCCGGATAGAAACAGATGCCATAGAGTTTGTTGACTTGTTGGATGAGCCGGGGGCTTAAATAGGCTAATGCGATGAATTTACGAGCAAGACGAAATAAATCAGAAGTTAGGGTATTTACGGATTCGTTGAACGACATCATGTTTTTCCTGATGTTGTTTTTCCTGTTGGCCTCTGCTGTGGCAAACCCGCAGGTCGTGAAATTACTGTTGCCCCGTTCGAGTGCGGGTGAGCAATCAGTCGCGAAGAAGACGGTGACGGTGTCTGTGACCCAGGATTTGAAATATTATCTTGATAAGCAGGAGGTGCCTTACGCTAATCTATCGAACGCTATCCAGGCCTATGTCCAGCCGGGAGAGGAGCTGACCATTATGCTGTATGCAGATAGCACGGTGCCGATACAAAATATTATCTCGGTGATGGATATTGCCAATAAGCTCAAGATACGATTGGTATTGGCAACCGAACCACTGCGGGAATAATAGGTTGATTTATGGAATGCGTATTGGGCACGCATCTAATTAAAAGAGGACGTTTTAAACACCATGGGCTATTATCACTTACAGGAAGACAACAACTACCCGAAGGCGTTGTGGATTTCGGGCGGCGTGATGGGCGGGCTGTTACTGCTTAGTTTTTTTATCATGATCGGTTCTGCTTTCCCTGAAATTGGGACAGGAGGCATTATTGTCAATTACGGCACTGCGGAAGTGGGCATGGGGGATGACTACATGACCGTCGACGAGGCGTCCATGGATCCAAATGCTAATCATGTACGGCCGGATAGGATAGACCCACAGCAGGAGACACAACCGACGCCGTCCCAGCAGGTAACCGAGCGGACAGTCGCTACCCAAGATATGGATGATGCACCGGCTGTGGTGGCCAACGAAACAAAAAAGGCCAACGCCGAGGAGGCTACCGTAGAAAAAAAGGAAAGTAAACCGGCAGTCAATCCCAATGCCCTGTACACCGGCAAGCGCAATAATGCCGCAGGAAGGGGCGATGGTACGGGAGCCGAAGGAGGCAATCAGGGAAGCGCCCAGGGTGATCCGCTGGCAGCAAACTATGGCGAAGGCGGGTCGGGCTTTGGTACCGAGGGGCTCACCATCGCAAATAGGCGCTGGGTTGTGCCGCCGCAAATTGAAGACAACGGCCAGCAGGCTGGGGTCGTGGCGGTGGAGGTGCATGTAGCGCCAAACGGAACGATTACTTATGCCCGGGCGGGCGTGAAAGGCACGACCTTGCCCGACAGAAGCCTTTGGGAAAAATGCGAGCGTGCTTTGCGCGGAGCGCGGCTTAATGAGCTGGAACGGGCACCAACTGTTCAGAAGGCCATTGTTCCGGTTCGATTTCGGTTGAAATAAGCGCATGCAATACGAAGAAGCGGTCGACTACCTGTACGCGCGTTTGCCGATGTTTACGCGCGATGGTGCATCGGCGTTAAAAAAAGATCTGACTAACACTTACCGGCTTTGCGAAGCGCTCGGCAACCCGCAGGAGCGCTTTAAGGCGGTGCATATTGCCGGCACGAACGGCAAAGGCTCTACGTCGCATATGCTGGCGGCCATCCTGCAGGCTGCTGGTTACAAAACCGGACTCTACACCTCACCGCATTTGCTGGATTTCCGCGAGCGGATACGCATCAACGGGGTTATGATTGCCAAGCAGGCAGTCGTTGACTTCGTAGGCGAATACCAACCGTTGATAGCGGCCGTCGAACCTTCATTCTTTGAAGTGACGGTTGCAATGGCATTTAAGTGTTTTGCTGACGAACAGGTAGATATCGCTATCGTCGAAACGGGGTTGGGAGGCAGGCTTGATTCGACCAATATTATCACCCCCTTGCTCTCCATTATTACCAACATTGGTTATGACCATATACAGCTATTGGGCAATACGTTGCAGGAGATCGCCAGTGAAAAAGCCGGAATCATCAAACCGGGTGTGCCAGTGATAATCGGCGAATGGCAGATGGAAGTGGCCGGTGTTTTCGAACGTGCCGCTGCCGTCCATGCAAGCCGCCTGATGTACGCATCGCAGCTGTGGCAGGTGACGTCCATGAACAAGCACTCGGGATTCTTGCACGTAAACGTCAACCATCGGTCTGCAAGGAACGAAGCGGTGTATGCATTGGATTTGACGGGTAGCTACCAGACGAAAAACCTTGCTACCGTACTTTGTGCGGTGGATGAGCTGCGGCGGATGGGATTTTCCATTACTGATACGCATGTCGGGCAAGCCCTGATGCAAGTGCAGCACCTTACCGGCTTGATGGGCCGCTGGCAGACGCTGTCGGTTGACCCATTGGTTATTTGCGACACCGGCCATAATGCCGATGGGTGGCGCGAAGTGCTGGCGAATATCAGCGCCACGCCTCATCATGCGTTGCATATGGTCATCGGTGTGATGCGCGATAAGGACTTGAACAACATGCTTCCCATGCTGCCCCGGGAGGCCCGCTATTATTTTTGCCAGGTGGCGATGCCCAGGGCACTCCCTGCGCAAGAGCTGCATGCCGCAGCCATAAACTATGGCCTGGAGGGCAGCGCATTTACCAGCGTGCGCGAAGCGTTGCAGGCGGCGAGGCAGCACGCAGGGGCGGATGATCTGATTTTCGTCGGCGGGAGCACATTCGTGGTTGGCGAATTGCTGGCGATTTATTGAGGCACTCCTACACAAATACGTTTTCGTACAAATACCGATGCCGGTATTCAACCGGTGTGCAGCCGGTGATGCGTTTGAAATGCCGGAAAAAGTTAGAACGGTTGTTGAATCCGCACTCAAAGCAGATGGCTTCCGTGGTAGATATGCTGTCTTCAATAAGCATACGCTTAGCGTGGCTAATGCGCACTTCGATGAGGAAATCGCGAAACGTCTTTTTGGTCATCATCTTGAAGTAACGGCAAAATGATGTGACACTCAAATGGGCCACTGTAGCAATCTCGTCTAACGTGATTTCGTTGCGGTAATTGGACAGGATATAATGGTATACCTTATTAATCCGATCGGTCTCGTCCTTATTCGCCTGGTGTGTCGTCCAGCCTGTCGCGATTTGCGTTACCTCTTTACTGTCGGCCAATACGTGCAGCATGTTGAATATCAGCATCAGCCGGGACAGGCCTTCAGCTTGAACGGACTCCCGCATTAGGGTTACCACCTGTTTTTTGGTCCTGCCGTGGATGACCAGCCCGTACCGGGCGCGTTCATACAGGGCGTGGATGGCCGCTGCTTCTGGCTTCCGCAGGAAATCTCTTCCCATGAAATCGGCGAGGAACTGCACGACGACGGCCTCCGCCGTAATATTGGGGTTTCCCTGGAAATACCGCTTGTTACATCGCCACATATGGGGAAGGTTTTCGCCTAACAGTAATAACTCCCCCGCATCGAAATTGCTGATGTTGTCGCCGACAAAACGAACCCCTTCGCCCCGGACGATGTAATGTAACTCCAATTCAGGATGATAATGCCATACTGTACCAAAGTTAGGTAGGGTGTGCTGTCGCGAAAGATAGGGGTATGCTGTGGTCCTTGGTACCAAATGAAAATGGGGCTTCATGACTTGCTAATAATTGGTTATAGGGACAAGTTTAAGGAAAAGTGTATACAAATACAAATCACCCTGTAGGAGGTAGTTGAGTTTTGTTTTTGTGTAAATAATTGATTTTTAATGATGTGTGTTGTTTTTTTGATCGTTTGACGGGCAATTCGGGATTATTGGTATGATAAATTAGTATACATAATAGCTAAATGGTTGAACAGAATTTAGGATTGATCAAGGGATATTTGGACGAATTGAGAAACCTATGTTTTATAAATCTATCATTACTATCGCGTTGATAATTTGCTTCGGGACCGATGTCCGTGCACAATTTCCCGACAGTACCAAGGTCCTTGCAGCCGTTGTTCCTGAAAAAGCGGATAAAGTGGGTATAGCACGAAAAGGAGCTCCCATATTTGCCGATGAGCGTTATGTATTTAAGCAATTGCCCCGTTTCCTGCGGGGGTCAGGCTACATTATTGGCTCAATGGCAGGGAGAAACCGTATTGTTCCGGTTACTACAGGTAGCCTCTTCGTCGTTACTCCGCTTGCGGGAGAGCCGGGATCACAGGAGCCGGTTCTACATGAACAGGGTTTTATTAAACTGGATCATCCGTCGTTTACGCTTTTTAGCGGCCAAGAGGTTCAAATTGGTATATTCAAGAAGGACATAGTGTACGATAATTTCCGCCTGAAAGATGTCCGATACGAAGGCTGGGCGGTAGCATTCTTTGATGCGCGACCGTTGCCATCTATCACTGAACCGGCTCAGGTCAGCTGGTTACCGGGTATTGAATACGGCAGAAGCACACGGAAATGGCAGGGATGTCCATCTATCACAAAAACAGGAACGCGGCTGTGGGCTGCATGGTTTTCGGGCGGCACTCGTGAGCCGGATGCAGGCAATTACGGCATCATATCGTACAGCGATGACGGCAAAGAGTGGGTAGATCCCGCCATGGTAATCACTCATCCCAATAGTGCGGTGCGGGTTATGGACCCACAGCTTTGGAAAGATCCCCAAGGGCGATTATGGATTTTTTGGGTGCAGAATACCGGGCCAAAGGGTTTTGACGGCATATGGGGGACGTGGGCTGTCCGTATTGATAATCCAACCTCAGACAAACCTACCTGGACGTCTCCAAGGCGTTTATGCGATGGGCTGACCCGGAACAAACCCATTGTGTTGGCTTCGGGAAAGTGGTTATTGCCGTCCTATGATTGGATTAACCACCAAAGTGCAGTTTACATTTCCGATGATGAAGGTGAGCACTGGACATTGCAGGGCGGGCCGCTGAACAAGCCTATCAGCAATTTTTATGAACACATGTGCGTGCAGTTGACTAACGGAAATATCTGGATGCTGCAACGAAATGTGCAGGAAAGTATTTCCGATGATCAAGGAAAAAGCTGGACTTCCCTGCAGGAAGTTGAAGAATTGACCTCAGCTAATTCACGGCTATATATCGGACGGCTGCAGTCCGGCAACCTTCTTCTTGTGTATAACAACGATCCTACGCGTAAGGCAAGGAAGAATATGACGGCTCGCCTTTCCTTGGACGATGGGCAGACATGGCCATATGAGTTGTTGCTGGACGAGCGTAACAACGTTTCGTATCCGGATGTGGTACAGGATGATGACGGCCTGATCTATGTGTGCTACGATAGATCCCGTGGGGGAGAGAAAGAGATTTTGATGGCTGCATTTACCGAGGAAGATATCAAGCAGGGACGGTTTGTCGGTAAACAAGCCAAACAAAAGCAGTTGATCAGTAAAGCGGATGACTGACCTTGGCGCTAGCTTTGGTGGTATGCAACATATTGGTCTATAGGACGTTGTTTTTGATTCGTGCATCAGCTATATCCCAGCGTTTGGCGAAATGGTAAACGAGTATACAGAGTTGATAAATGATTGAACAGCATTTACCGGCCTTTGCCGGATATTTGCCGAAGTTGATAAACGGGAAACGCGTTAACCAATTTTCAAACCTAATCAATTATAATGATGATGAGTAAATTTTTATTGCTATTAAGAAGCCAACAGGTATTTTGCCTCTGTCTGGCCTTGACCTTGCCAATAGCTGCCACTTTCGCACAGGGACAACAAACGGTGTCGGGCGTGGTGAGCGATAGCGACGGGCCTTTGGAGGGGGTATCCGTGGAAGTGAAGCAAGGTGTTGCACGTACAGTCACCGACGCAACCGGCCAATACCGCATCCAAGCCAACAGCGGCGACACTTTGGTATTCAGGAATGTGGGTTACACCACACAAGAAGTGGCTGTAGGGCAGAATGAAACAATTAATGTGCTGCTTATGGCCAGCACTTCATCCTTAGACGAAGTGGTGGTCGTGGGCTATGGCACCCAATCGCGCCGCAACGTTACCGGGTCGGTGAGCAAGGTGGATATGGCGGAAACTGAGAACCTGCCTAATACCAACGTGACGCAGGCACTGCGGGGCCGGGTAGCCGGCGTGCAGTTTACAGACAATGGCCGGCCTGGACAGAATGGAACCATTCTAGTACGTGGCCCCAGGTCCTTGAGTGCCGGGAACAATCCATTGATCATTCTTGACGGTATTTTTTTTAACGGAAGTATGATCGATATCAATCCCAATGATATTGAGTCCATGGAGATCCTGAAAGACGCCAGTGCGGCGGCTATCTACGGCTCACGAGCCGCGAATGGCGTGATCCTGATCACGTCTAAGCGGGGCAAAACAGAAAAGCCAAACATTAACCTGAATACGTTTTACGGCCTGTCCGACTGGGCGGCTAGGATGCAGCTACTGACGCCGGAACGCTATCTCGAAAAGTCAATGGAAATCCGCAGGCTCAGGGGCGTACCTTTTGATCCAGACAATGTCGCCACATATTTGACGCTGACAGAAGCCGAAAACTACCGGAATGGCCGTATTGTAGATCCATATGACATGATCGCTCAACAGGGTAGGATCTTTTCAACAGATGTGAGCCTTGCCGGCAATACCAACCACACGAACTATTACCTCTCCGCTTCCATGTCGCGCGAAAATGGGTTGGTACACGATGACAACCTCCGTAGAATGGCTTTCCGCGTGAATCTTGAAAATAAGATTACAGATTGGTTGACCATCGGTACCAATACGATGTTTTCAGAAAATGACCAATCCGGTGTACCTGCATCGATTTCATTGGCTTCGAGACAAAGTCCCTATGGAACGTGGTATCGCGAGGACGGATCCCCCACGCAATTTACGGTACCGGAGGACCAAGGCGTATCTGCAAATCCCATGCGAAACAATTACCTTTCGGAAAACGACAATTACAGGAATAATCTCTTTGCCAATTTCTTTACATTGGTTGACGTTCCTTGGATTGATGGGTTGAGCTTTCGGGTCAACTATTCGGCGAATTATCGTTGGATTCGCGATTACCAAGCTACCGCTCAGGACATCCATCTGCCCGAAGCCAATACGACATCTGCCTCTAAGCGGAACTGGAAAGCTCAGGACTGGGTGCTGGAAAATATCTTGGATTACAAGTTCAAATTGGGAGACAACCATGCGTTTGACGTCACGTTGATGTACGGCGCAAACCGCGAAAACCAGGAGACCACGACAGCGAGTGCAGATCAGCTGGAGTTTGATGCATTTGGATGGAATCGGCTTAATGTCGGCGAACTTCAAACGGTATCTTCTTCTGCTCAAAAGGTGTCAGGCATCTCGTCGATGGCAAGGATCAATTACCGGCTGAAAGACCGGTACCTCGTTACCTTGACGGCAAGGCGGGACGGTAGCTCCGTATTCGCGGCTAACAATAAATATGCAACATTCCCGTCTGCAGCATTCGCGTGGATCGCATCCGACGAGTCATTTCTGCAAAACAGCAGCTATGTGGATTTGCTCAAGCTGAGAGTTTCCTATGGTGCTGTGGGCAACCAAGCGATTTCGCCTTATCAATCGTTGAGCTTGGCCAACATCACCCGTTACGTTTATGGGCCAGAATCGGCGTTGGGTATATACCCATCAAATATATCCAATGAAAACCTCAAGTGGGAGACGACTTACACGTCTAATTTGGCGGTTGATTTTGAGCTCTTCAATAGTCGGATCGGTGGCACTGTCGAACTGTACAACATGGATACCCGTGACCTACTGGTCGAGCGGTCAATACCGATAATGACTGGATATTCCTCCATCTGGACCAATCTGGGCAAGGTAAATAACCGAGGGATCGAATTGACCTTGAACACGGTAAATATCAAAAAGGAAAAGTTTGAATGGACCTCCAATTTTGTTCTTTCTCGTAATAAAAATAAAATTGTGAGCCTCTACGGCGTGGATGCCGACGGCGACGGCCGGGAAGATGATGATCTGGGGAATCGGTGGTTTATTGGCCAGCCGATCAACGTATATTACGACTACGTGTTTGATGGTATCTACCAGGAGGGCGATGAGCTTCCTGCGGGATACGAACCGGGCTTCGCTCGGTTCCGGGACCTTAATGGAGATGGCCGCGTCGAAGCCGATAATGACCGAACCATTATCGGACAGGGAGGCCAACCTAAATTCCGTTGGGGCATAACCAACAATTTTAGGTACGGCAACTTTGATCTGTCGATCTTTATCAATGCGATGCAGGGTTGGATTGCGACGTTCAACGATTTGGACTTCTATAGTAACAGCTTGGATCCGATACGGCCCGGTAATATGTTCGATGGAGGTTGGTGGACCCCGGAAAACCGCTCCAATACGAGGCCTTCGCTCGAATACCGGCGAAGCGTCCTCGGGCATAGCTGGTATTTGAGCCGCAATTTCATCCGCGTACAGGATGTATCATTGGCTTACCGGTTTCCATCGGAATTCCTGTCGAAACATCGGTTGACCCAGCTCGGTGTGTTTTTGAGCGGCAAAAACCTGTTGACCTTTACCGATTGGTTGGGCACAAATCCGGAATCGGTCTCTACCGATCGGTATCCGATTGCCAGATCATATACACTGGGTTTAAGACTGGGCTTTTAAACGATTACTAAACTAACTACATAAAGACGATACAATGAAAACGCTTAAGAAGATAGGTAATGTGATGGTTTTAGCGGTATTGCTAATGGCCCATCACTCATGCACTTCGGATTTCCTCGAAGAGGTGCCATTATCGGATTACAGCACCGTGGGCATCTTGACGTCTGAAAGGGGCTTTGAAGCCTATATGACTGCGCTGCATAAGGCGGCGCGCGATGAAATGGCGGCTCGCGATGCGTCGCGTTACTTTTACATCATGCAGACTTCCACTGACGTCGCCTCGTTTGGAAACAGTTCGGTCAGCAGCAACAACTACAATACCTTGCAAACGCCCACCGAAAACCACATCGAATGGGTGTGGAACTGGGCTTATCAGGATATGCTGCTCCAGGCCAATACGATTATTGTATATGCCGAAAATCCCGAACTGGCTGATATATGGAGCAGTGAGGAGCGCAAAAATGCCATTATCGCAGAAGCTAAATTTTTCAGGGCGTACACACATAATATGCTGGCTAATCTTTATGGTGGTGTACCGATTGTCGACACCATCTATACCAGCCCAAAAACGGACTTTGTGCGCAATTCACGCGAGGAAGTACTGGACTTTGCACGGGAAGACCTCGAATTTGCTTCCCAGTGGCTGCCGGTCGCTGTCGAAAAGGAAGGCCGGATCGTTAAGGCTGCTGCGGACCACCTGCTGACGGAAGTCTATATCAGTCTGGGCCAATACGAAAATGCGGTGGCAAGTGCTGATCGGGTCATCAATTCGGGTCATTACCAACTGATGACTGAACGGTTTGGTACTAAGCTGAATGAACCCGGTGACCCGTTTTCGGATTTGTTCAAGGACGGTAATCAAAACAGAAGTTCAGGTAACTTGGAATCTATTTACGTTTGGCAATTTGAAGACATGACTATAGGCGGCCAGGGAGGAAGCAACGGAAATAATCGGCTGCGGAACTGGGGACCTTGGTATGAGCGGCTTACTGATCCCGATGGTCGGTCGGGCATGGTAGTCGTCGATAGCTTGGGCAGAGGTACCGGACAAGTCCGGCCCACGCCTTATTTCCTCTACGACGTATGGGCCAACGATTGGAACAACGACATGCGCAATTCCGTGCATAACATGCGGAGGGAGCTCCGGTACACGAACCCGTCATCGGCTTACTTCGGGCAGGTTGTAGAACCGAAGACATCAGAAATCGATACCATGCAGAATATTTATCCCTATCCGCGCAAGATCGAAGGCGATGTGGGTACGCTGACCCATACCAGCACTTCCTGGTCCGGCCGCACTTATCAGGATTTTATCGTATACCGCCTTGCCGAAACGTATTTGTTGCGGGCTGAGGCTTACTTCAGGATGGGTAACCGCGAAAATGCGGCAATCGACATCAATAAGGTGAGGGCACGTGCGAACGCAACGTTGATCGACGCCGCTGATGTGACGGAAGACTTCATCCTCGACGAACGTGCGCGGGAACTGATTACAGAAGAACCCCGGCGGCGGACATTGGTGCGTATGGGCCGGTTGGTAGACCGGGTAAGGCAATATAGCATAAGGGAGCTCACCAGAAATTCAATCCAGGATCATCACCAATGGTGGCCCATTCCGCAATCGGCCATAGATGCCAATATCGGCAGAAGGCTTGAACAGAATCCGGGCTACTGAGCGATGGTGGGTATTATAGATCGTATAAAACAATAAAGCAAACACAAAATGACACGGATAACAAAACAACACCATATCTTTTGGACTGTAGGGCTTTTCATTCTGTTACAGTCCTGTGGATGTGGTAAAGCCGGCCAAGCTGATGCACCTAAGGAAGAAGACGACCGAACCACTAAAATCCAAGTGGGCACGCGGGATGTTGAAACCGATCAGTTTACCAGCAAGGGCACGCCGGTGGTTCCGATGTGGAAGGCACCCATGGCCACGGTTGACATCCGAAATGGGGCAGGGTTTCCGATACTTTCAGACGCGGAGCATGATGTGGTGTGGCAGCCTTCGGTACGTGAAGATGGTGCATACAATCACTATGCCTGTCTGATTCACCACAACGGTCGGTTTTATGCCATGTGGGGCAATCATGAATTTGGCGAAGATGCACCCGGGCAGCGGGTGCTCTATGCCCACGCTGATGAATGGGGAAATTGGACGGATGCCGAAGAGTTGTTTCCTGCTCCGGGCCCGGTGTTGCCGCGTTCGGAAAACGGCATACATCTCAAGCCTGATCGTTGGGCGATCATCGATGATGTCCTTTATGCAATCACGTATGTGCACGGTGTGGGGGTATATCCCATCGCTCGGGCAGTGAGCGAGGAAGGAACGTTGGGCGAGCCATTCTTGGTCCAAAGCCTGCCCAATAACGGATCGCTTCCCGTATTCATGGAAGGCGACGATGCGCCAACTGCTCCCTCGCCTATCGGCGAGCGCCTATATCGATGGTATCGTGAAAACGACCAAATCAGTTGGTGGGCCAATGCAAGCTGGGGTGTACAGCGAACAGCGGTTGACGGCCAAAGTTTGATCGAAAGTTTTATCTACCGGGCCAAGGATGGCGGTTTGGTGCTCATGCTGAGGGACTGGGGGCATGCCAATAACCCCGTGCACACCAATAGGATGTATGTGAGTTTTAACGATGGAACCGGTGGATGGGCGGCACCCTATCCAACCGATATCCCGGACTCGCCTAGCCGTGCACAAGCATTAACCTTGGAAGACGGAACCGTATTGCTCATTGGTAACCAAAACGTCAACCGATATGATCAAGCCCTGTATTTGGATCGCGACCCCATGACCATATCCATCAGCAAAGACGGCTATACCTTCGACCGGGTATATGCCTTTCGGACAGGATCTCCTACAGGACATCGATTTTCCGGTATAGGCGGACGGAACCCTGGATATGCCTACTCCAGCTCCATCGTGCGCGATGGCTGGTTATACACCATGTATTCCATTGGCAAAGAAGATATGGGGATTACCCGTGTGCCATTGAGCGCACTCGAACTCGAATAATTTAACTTATTTAGACGATAGAATCATGAATAACGGAATAAATAAAAACCGCGTTACAACAGCGAATCTGCTAACTGCAAAACAATATGGCACGGGAAATTGGAGGACGATGTTGAGGTCTTTTGCGCTTATCCTTTTTGTGACTTCATTATGGAGCTGTGCCAAAGATGAGGAGCATAAAGACGACGATGAAGATGATACCATCGGATCCGTTTATTTTGAGGAGGACTTCGAGAAAATGATTTGGGGAGGTGATTATATTAACCAACAGCCGGGTGTTAAGGGCGAATTTACTCGGGATGACGACAATAGGTACATTATTGACGAAAGCAAACCGGTTGCTGAATGCGGTATCAACACGGACGGTTGCCCGGATTTTTTTGCGCTTGTATCCGAGGCTTATAAGGAGTTGCGCGGCATCAGTGGGTGGGAAGGCTCGAAAGTGTATGAACGCCCCGGCTATCTGAAAATTGGTACAGAGTCATCCAGGGATGCATACATCCGAACGCCACCGCTGGACATGATTGGCGAAGGAAGCGTAAATATTAATGTGTCGGTTGATTTGGCCATTTGGGGTGGTTCTTCGCAGACATTGTACGTCAGCGTTGCTAATGGCGGTATATCATCGGTCAGCCAGCTGGAGGTGACCACCAGAGATAGTTGGACAACAAGGGAATTCCGGGTATTGAATGCCACTAAGGAGACACAGATAGAAATTAAGTCTGATCCAACACAGGTAGGTCGGTTTTTTCTGGGTCATGTCAAGATTACAAAGGCGGATTAGTGCCGCTAGATATTGAGCAAAATTAGCGGATATATGAATTGCAAGTCGGTTTTAGTTAAGTGCATAGGCACTGCGGTGGCGATATTGTCGTTTATCGTATATTTCAATGTAGCTAGTCGCGCACAGGGAAATCAGATCAACGTAGAAGAGCGTGCAGAGCCAGCCATGGAAACGCCCATCGTCAATACAAACCCGCTTCCTACATATGGTTATGACCGACTAGACTACGGCATGACCATCGGCATCGAACGCACGCCAAATGGGCGTATTTGGGCCTGTTGGGTGGGCGGGGGTGACAATGAAGATGCCTTTTTTGTATTGAATACCAGTGACGATAATGGACAGACATGGTCTGAGCCAAGGGTGGTGATCGATCCGCACGACCCAAGCCTCAGTGATGCCAGACGGACGATAGTGGGAAACCTGTGGACGGATCCTCAAGGGAATCTGTGGTTGTTTTTCGATCAGTCCATGACGTACTTCGATGGCCGGGCCGGGTTGTGGTACACAGTGTGCGAAAACCCTGACAGCGATGAGCCACGGTGGTCAGCGCCAAAACGGCTCTGGCACGGCTGCGCGCTCAACAAACCGGTAGTCCTCTCCGATGGCACATGGATGCTTCCGGTGTCGCTATGGGACCGCGGCAAAATAAAGGATGAGGTTTATAAGAGAGCGTTCCCCGAGCTGGACACTTTCCGAATGGCCAACGTCTTCGTTTCAAACGATCGGGGCCAGACATGGCAGCGCAGGGGAGGCGTACGTTTTCCCAAACCAAAGTTCGATGAACATCAGGTCATCGAGCGCCGAGACGGCACGCTGTGGATGACCGCCAGGACAGGTGACGGTATCTGGCAGAGCGTCTCGTCCGATAAGGGTAGGACCTGGTCTGCACCGCAGCGATACATGCCACATATCAGCTCCCGCCATTTCATCCGGCGGCTTCAATCGGGCCGTCTGCTAATGGTACGGCACGGCGCGCTGGATGAGCGCACGGCGTTCCGTTCTAAACTGATCGCTTATCTTTCAGAAGACGATGGTAAAAGCTGGAAGGGAGGCTTAATGATCGACGAGCGGCGGGGAGTATCCTACCCGGATGGCTTCCAGGCTTCTGATGGTACCATATATATAGCCTACGACCGGAACCGTGAGCTGGACGGCGAAATACTGATGGCACGTTTCACGGAGGCCGACATACTGGAAGGACGCTTCCAAAGTCCGGAGTCCGGTTCGAGGATACTGATCAGCCGACCTCGGGGGCTGGATAAATTGCCTCCGCCTTCGGGGTCCGTTGCAAGCGACATATCGAATAAATGAAATAATTAAGAGCAAGGAATGAGATTTACGTTTTTTTTGACTTTGAGTAGATGGGCTGGGCCATTGGCCGTGTGCAGGGTCCGGAAGGCGGTTTGTTATGGTGTTTTTGGACTAGCTATGTCGTCGGTTGCGGATGACGCAATGGCTCAAACGGGCCATTTGGCAGCACGGCGCGATACCTTGGCGATAGCGCACGGCGACACCTCGCGTTTGTTGTACAATGGAATCCGGTTGCCTGAAGTGTGGCCCCCACGCGATCAGGACCCCGCTGATTTGGGGCCGATGCGTGTGCCTTATCTTGAAAACCCGCCTGAGGTCATTCCTATTGATGTGGGAAGGCAGCTGTTTGTAGATGATTTCCTGATTGAGCGGACCGACCTGGACCGGGTTTTCCATCGGCCGGAAAAATACGAGGGCAACCCGGTATTCTTCCCCCAGACGGAGCAGGAGCTGGCAACATACCATGACAACAGTGCGGTGACATACCTGGGACACGGAGGGGTGTTCTACGACCCGGCCGACAAGCGCTTTAAGATGTTCTATACGGCGGGATGGCGCGGTGCCCTGGCGATGGCTACGAGTACGGATCTGGTTTCATGGGAGCGACCCGATCTGGGGCTTGCGGGCGGGAACCTGATTCTGCCTCCAGGTTCGTTGATGGCTGGAGGGGACAATGCAATATGGCTGGATGTGAACGCACAGGATAGCATGCAGCGGTACAAGGCAATCATCGAGCGCTGGGTCGATGGCGATTGGAAAACGTACTTCGAAAAGCGGGCTGACGGTCCCAGGCATACGTTGCATACCGCTGCTGATGGCAAGGTTTGGTCAACAGGCGTGTATACGGCCGATGCCGAAGACTATACCTCATTTTTCCATAATCCCTTCCGTAATGTATGGACATTCAGCATTAAAAAGAGCACAAAAAGGGGGCGGGCCCGATATTATTCCGAAAGCGAGGAATTTATTAAGGGCGCGACCTTTGACAATGCCGTATATTGGGTAAATGCCGATACGCTGGATGCGCCCGATCCGGCGATAGACAACCCGGCTCAGCTTTACAGCCTCAATGCCGTGGCGTATGAGAGTATCTTGCTCGGTGAATTTTATATCCATTTGGGGCCATATAATAGGGTGTGTGAAGAAGGTAGGTTTCCGAAAATCACGGAGTTGAAATTGGGATTCAGCCGCGACGGTTTTCATTGGCACAGGCCGGACCGCCGGCCGTTTATTGAGGCGACACGCAAGGAAGGGGATTGGGATCGCGGCTACCTGCATGGCACAATGGGGGTCTGCCTGGTAATGGGCGACAAATTATGGTTTCCCTATTGTGGGTACTCGGGTGTGGATCCCAAAGGAAGGACAGGGATGTATACCGGCGCCAGTATCGGCATGGCTACCCTGCGCCGGGATGGCTTTGCATCCATGGATGCGGATAGGCGGGGCGGAACGTTGGTAACCCGCCCGGTTGTCTTCAAGGGTAGACACCTGTTTGTCAACGTCGATTGCCCGGAAGGCGAGCTGCGGGTAGAAGTGCTCGACGAAAGTAATCGGGTGGTGAAGCAGTTTGCTGCAAAGGCATGCGAGCCTATCCGAACAGACAGCACGTTGTACAAGGTGGAATGGAAAGGCGGTAATGATTTGTCATCTTTGGCTGGAACACCCGTGAAATTCCGCTTTCACTTGACCAACGGCAAGCTTTACGCCTTTTGGGTGAGCCCCGACGAAAGTGGAGCAAGCCACGGTTACGTAGGAGCGGGCGGACCGGAATATGATGGGATAATTGATACGAAAGGTAAATATGCATATTAGTAAATTTTTTCTTTATTCAGCTCTTGTGGCGGTTGTGGCTTGCGGTGGAGCCGCACTAACGGGCAATCTTCCGTTTATACCACCGCTGTTGATTCTTTTTTTTATTTTCCTTTCCATAGCCTTCCAAGGCTACCCAGCGCTCAAAGGCTTCAGCTACACGATGGTTATCCTGGCATGCTTCGCAGCTGCAGTCAGCTACCCGCAGTATTTTACGCGGTGGGGCAATTTTGACCTGTCTACGCTGATCACGCCGTCCATACAGCTTATCATGTTCGGCATGGGTACAACGATGAGTTTGAAAGATTTTGCCGGCTTGCTTAAAATGCCAACCCCGGTACTGATCGGGGTAACCTGTCAGTTCGCCATTATGCCGGTTTTGGGTTATACCATTGCTCAGCTGAGCGGGTTGCCCAATGAAATAGCTGCAGGTATCGTGCTGATTGGCTGCGTACCCAGCGGCATGGCGTCAAACGTGATCGCTTATCTCGCCAAGGCGAATGTGGCACTGTCCGTCACAATTACGTCGATAGCCACCATGCTGGGGCCACTGTTCACGCCGTTGCTCATGAAGACCCTTGCCGGTGAATTCATCGAAATCAATACCCTAAAAATGATGTGGGACATTCTGAAGATGGTTATTTTACCCGTAGGTATCGGTTTGCTGTTCAATCAGTTGTTCCACGGTAAAACGCCATGGCTTGCTGCCGTCATGCCCTATGTGTCCATGTTCGGTATCGCATTTTCGATCGTTGTCATCGCGGCTGCGGGGCGCGACAACCTACTGACAGTGGGGCCCCTGCTTGT
This sequence comes from Parapedobacter sp. ISTM3, assembly GCF_016533505.1. Lineage (NCBI taxonomy): Bacteria > Pseudomonadati > Bacteroidota > Sphingobacteriia > Sphingobacteriales > Sphingobacteriaceae > Parapedobacter > Parapedobacter sp. ISTM3. Next base: position 226,999 of record NZ_JAENGN010000002.1, read on the forward strand.
GATGCTGGTCCTCACTCATAATGTCCTGGGATACACCCTGGGGTATTGGACGGCCCGGCTATTCCGGCTCAAAGAGCGGGATTGCCGGACCATCGCAATCGAGGTGGGGATGCAAAACGGCGGCTTGGCGTCTGGGCTGTCCAAGGAGATGGGACGTATTGCAACCCTCGGACTGGCGGCAGCTATTTTTGGACCGTTGATGAACGTAACGGGATCTATTTTAGCTTCATGGTGGCACCGCAAAACTCCTAAAGATTAATGGCTGGGCGCAAGAATATTTACTATTGGAAATCGGACCGCGCTTTTGCTTCCGAGAATACCCGCAGTACTGCCGGTTCGTCGCTACCGGAAATCACCATTCAGGTGCGTGACTACCTCAACCGTCATTTCAGGAATGGGCTTATCAACATCGAACCTGCAAACGGGCAGGGCAATCACATTACCTTCACGGCACATTATCCGGACGGTGACTATTTCGTTCGGCTGGAAAACGGCCCTGAGGGTGACAACTACATGGCTGTAGAGTCGAAGGTCATGGAGATGGTAAGGCAGCATGGCATTCCCTGCCCGTTGATCTATCTCACCGATGTATCGCGCACGGTGGTTCCTTTTGCCATTCAGGTGATGGACTGCGTAGACAGTAGCGACTTGAATGTGGTAGACAAGCGGGGTGAGCTGGACCTACTGGCTGTGGCGGGCACAATTGGGAGGTATGTGGCGCTTTGGCAATCCATACAACCGGGAAAATACGGGCTTTTCAATCCTGATGTGCTGCATTCGGTGGGTAGATTGGAAGGGTATCATGATGCTTATGAGCAGTACTTTTTCCTGAATTGGGATGTGCATCTGGAGTATCTTCGTGCCAGTGGATTCATCAGCGCATATAAGGTTGCCGAATTAAAGGAGTTGGTAAACGGCTTCAGACCCTTGCTCCAGTTGGACACCGGATGTCTGGTGCATAAGGACCTCGCGCTGTGGAATATTCTCGGAAATGATAATCAGATTACCGCCGTTATTGACTGGGACGATGCCGTGTCTGGCGATCCGACTGATGACCTTTCTTTATTGGGGTGCTTCCATTCCGGCGACGTGGTGCTATCGGCCATAGCTGGCTATCAGCGCGTGAAAGCCCTGCCTCCTGATTTCGAGCAGCGGTTCTGGTTGCACCTGCTGCGCAATATCATCTTCAAGTCCGTCATCCGGGTGAAAGGAAATTATTTTGAAAAGTCGGACAAGTTTTTCTTGAACAATCCGAAACATAAAGGCCTTAAACAATTCACGCTTGATCGTATAGACAGTGCTTGCGAAGGCCTACGGGGAGATAAATCAATTGACACATTATGAACAAATACGACGTTAGAAAATATGACCGATTTCTGGATGGCTCGGTCACCCTGGGGACTTGGCTGAGCATCGGATCTCCGGTCGTCGTGGACCTCGCCGCGCAGTTTCCTTTTGACTGGCTTTTGCTCGATCTCGAACATGGAAGCGCACCCGAAGCGCAGCTTCCCGAGCTCTTGCGAACCATCGGCGGCAGGGAGCCCTGTGCGATTGTCCGGGTGCCCGACCTGCAGGCCGCTACAATAGCCCGGGTGCTGGACTGGGGTGCTGACGGCATTATGCTGCCACACGTCACGTCTGCGCGGCAGGCGGCTGAATGTGTGGCGGCGATGCGGTATCCGCCTATGGGGCACCGGGGTTATTCGACTACGGTGCGTACCTATCGGTATGGCTTGGAGCCTCCGGTAGACCCGCGCGATGTCAAACCCCTATTTCTTGCTCAGATAGAGGATGTAGCGGGGGTACGCCATGCACACGAGATAGCGGCCGTAGATGGCGTGGATATCTTATTTGTAGGACCGGGGGATCTGAAGCTGGCACTGGCTCATCAGCCTGCGGGAGATAAGCTGGGCTTTGAGGAGGCGTTGGAGCAGGTGGCCCGCGCGGCCGAAGTGCACGGTAAGCAAGCTGGGATCCTTTTGCGCAATAGGGATGATTTTGCTAACTTCGTGTCCATGGGATACCGTTGCATGGCCGTGGATTCGGATTTGGCTATATTGCGGAAGGGATATCAGGATATGATAACATGGTATAAACAACTGAATGATGAAAAGGTATAAATTAATGATTGTATTGGCCGTCGTGGGATTGATTGCCTGTAATCCAGACAATCCGGACTCGGGCCAGGAACCATCCATAGCGGGTACAATCGAAGCTTTCAAAAAGGCGTTGGTCGAAGCCGATGCAGAGGCACTGGACCAGTTGACCGCTGCGTCGCTCACCTATGGGCATTCCAGCGGCTTAATAGAAAACAAGGAGGAATTTATATCGGCGTTGGTCGACGGTACCTCCAACTTCCTGGACATCCGGCTTTCGGATCAGCAGGTCACCACTTCAGGGGATATAGCGATTGTACGCCATCAATTGGATGCCGAAACGGAGGATGCCGGTAAGCCGCGTGCCACAATCCGCTTGCATGTATTGACGGTTTGGCAACATGCCGGGGGGCAATGGAAGCTGCTTGCCAGGCAGGCGGTGAAAACGGACAGGTAGCCGTACCGTTTATGCCGTAAGTTCTCCCCGGATGTTCTGTTCAGCCCAGTAGGCTACGTCGCTTTGGCTTTCAAACTCGCCCTGCAGGTACATGAGCTTGGTTACGGCAGCCTCAAACGTCATGTCATAGCCGCTGAGCACACCCATTTCCTTAAGGTACTTGCTGGTTTCATAGCGCCCCAGTTCGACGCTGCCGACTTTGCATTGGGAAATGTTGAGGATATTCTTACCGTTGCGGATAGCCTCGCCGATCAGATCAAGGAACCATTGTGCGGTAGTTGTGTTTCCTGAGCCAAAGGTTTCCATAATGACGGACCTGGCCTCGGATTCGAGTACAGCGCGTACCACCTGCGGACTGATACCGGGATATAACTTAAGCACCGATACGGCATTATCCAACTTGGTGTGTAGAATAAATTCCTTGTCACTGTTGTCGAGCAGTGCTTCTTGGTTATACTTCAGGTGTACCCCCGCTTCGACCAACACCGGGTAATTGGGTGATCGGAATGCCTCGAATTTGGCCGAATTGTATTTGAACGAACGATTGCCCCGGAAGAGCTTGTTATCGAAGAATATGCATACCTCATGGATGAGGGATCGCCCTTTTTTCTTGGCTGATGCAAGCTCCAGGGCGGTGATGAGATTTTCGCGGGCATCCGTGCGGATCTCACCGATGGGCAGCTGTGAGCCCGACAGAATCACGGGTTTTTGGAGCCCTTCAAGCATGAAACTCAGTGCCGATGCTGAAAATGCCATGGTGTCTGAGCCGTGGAGAATAACGAAGCCATCATATTCATCGTAGTTGTCCTTAATGATACTGGCCATTTCCAGCCAAATGGCGGGCTGCATATTGGATGAATCGATAATGGGGGTAAACGAATGTACACTGAGGTTGTAATTGAGCCGTGCAAGTTCGGGAATATTCTTGGCGATCAAGTCGAAGTCGAATGGCATAAACGTGCCGTTCTGTTCGTCTTTGACCATTCCAATAGTCCCTCCCGTGTAAATTACGAATATATTATTCATCCGGTTAGTGTTATGGTTATCTTGACTGGTGCGGGCTAAATTCCAAAAACCCGCTTAGCGTTTGCCGTGGTGGCAGCGGCCACGGCTTCTAATGGTACGCCGTGCAAATCTGCAACTTTTTGTGCAATATACAATAGATAACTGCTTTCATTCTTTTTGCCGCGATACGGCACCGGTGTGAGATAGGGTGAGTCGGTCTCCAGGACGAGGTGTTCGAGACCTAGTGCGGCGACGACCGTATCAAGTCCGGCATTTTTATAGGTAACCACCCCGCCGATACCCAAATGTAACCCCAGGGCGATCGTGCGTTGGGCTTGTTCCTTATTTCCCGTGAAGCAATGTAGTACACCGGTGAGTCGCCCGTCCTGCACCTCGTCGAGTAACTGGAAGAGCTCGTCAAAAGCATTCCGGCAGTGTATGGATACCGGCAATCCTAAGGCTTTGGCCCATCCGGTTTGTATGCGGAAAGCCTCCTGTTGTAGCGGTAAGGTCGTTTTGTCCCAGTGGAGGTCAATGCCGATCTCGCCAATGCCGTAGACGCTATGGTTGGCTATTGTTTTTTCGATGGTGGCCAATTGGGTGAGGTAATCCGTTTTTACATCGCAGGGATGCAACCCCATCATGGGATAGCAGTTGTCCGGATAAGCGGCGGCGGTATCCAATACCTGGGAGATTGAACCGCTATCCACATTGGGAAGTAGCAGTTGCTGTACGCCATTGGCCAAACAGCGTTGCATCTGATGATCTAACTCCGGCGTGCCATATAGATAATAGATGTGCGTATGGGTATCGGTCAGTGAAATGCTTGCCATGACGCAAACTTAGATAAATTCCTTTTATATGCAACATGCCGGCGGGCATTTCGTTGCCGGAGCCGGCAATGTGTCCAAAGCAAGAACGCCTTCCGGGTGGAAGGCGTTCTGTTTTTTATTGCTGTGCGGTGGTATCCTGTGCTGCAGGCTTAAGGATGTCGATAAGCTCGACGTCGAAAACCAACGGTGCGAAAGGCGGGATGACACCACGTCCATCGCCGCGTTCGCCGTAGCCCAACTGCGAAGGGATGATGAGCTTAGCCTTCGTTCCCTTAGGCAACAGCAATAAGCCTTCGTCCCAACCGGGGATGACCTGGCGTACGCCAATGGCAAATTTGGCAGGCTCATACGGGCGCATCGGATTAAATATCTTATTCTTTTCGGCCACTTCCTTGATGGAGGTGTCGAATACATCTCCGGAAGCTACCAATGCACCTGTGTAGTTGACCTTCACGGTATCTCCGGCAACAGGCTTTTCACCGGTACCTTCTTCGGTAATGATGTATTGCAGTCCGGATGCCGTTTTCAATGGCTCTAAATTGTTCTTCTCGATGTAATTGTTGATTTTGCTTTCTTCTGACGCTTTCAATTTTTCGATTTCAGCATCGAAATAGGTGTTTACTTCGGCGTATAATGCGCTGTCTGTTAATTCGCCCTTTTTGAAATGCTTGTTTACCTTCACATTGAAGGTTACGTATTTATTGGCAAAATCCGGCTTAGGCTGCATAGTTTTGGCCGCCATGGTGTCCAGATCAAGTTGGAATACGGCGCTGTCGCCTTCGCCCAGCATCTTAAACATGGAATTGTAATCGCCGGGATACAGGCCCGGCAGTGAGTCGGCCGCAATTGTCACGATCTGCGGCAATCCGATTTTGTAGGTGCTGGAAAGCAGGGAGTCCCTGTCGGTTGTGACGGTCAGGTTTACGGATAGCAAATCTCCCGTCTGTGCTTTTGGCTGGCCGTTATCCTTCACGATTTTGTATTTCAAACCCCCTTCACCCGTCTTGAATTGCTGGCAGGCACCGGCCAGCACAACGATTGCAAGCCCTAAACTAAAAATTGATTTCTTCATTTTTTGTGTGTAATTAAAATTATGGTATTAAAAGTGCTTTATATTCCGGCAATATCGATTTGAATTTCAGTACCACGTTCGTCAGTGGTTCATTTGAATTTCCTCCGGCTGCATTGCGATGCCCGCCGCCGTTGAAATGCGTTTTGCATACCTCATTGCAGGGGAAGTCCCCCACGGAACGCAGCGAGAGCTTTACCTGTTCGGTGCGATCGATAATTAATGCCGCAAGCTTCATGCCGCTGATGGCAAGGGCATAATTTACCAGCCCCTCCGTATCGCCGGTCGTGATTTGGAACCGATTGAGGTCTTCACGGGAGATGCTGAATAGTGCGGTACGATACTCGTGGAGTACTTCAAGCCTGTTCAACAAGCAGAACCCGAGAAACTTAAGGCGGTTTTCGGTGTAGCTGTTATATACTGCCTCGTGTATTTTCCAATTTTGTGCGCCCAGCGTGATGAGGTCTGCCGCAATGAGGTGTGTAGCCGGCGTGGTCGTCTGAAACCGGAAAGAACCAGTATCCGTCATGATGCCCGTATACAGGCATGTGGCGATGTCTGGCGTGATGGACTGATGTTCGTCCATGACATTGGCAATGAAGTCGTACACCAGCTGTGCAGAAGCGGCGGCCTGGCTATCCCAATGCCGATAGTCATCGAAATTTTCCGGCTCGAGATGATGGTCAATCATGATTTTGGCACCCGGGGCTTGCCTTACCGCTTCCTCCATCGCGTGGATGCGAGCCAATCCGTTGAAGTCAAGGCAGTAGATGAAGTCGGCTTCGGCAATCAATGCGTCATGGGCCGCTTTATCGTCCAAATATATCTTTACATCCTGCCTGCCGGGCATCCAATCAAGAAAAGCGGCAAAGTCGGATGGGACGATGACGTGTACGGCGTGGCCCTTGGCTTTCAGCCAATGGTAGACAGCCAACGATGAGCCCAATGCATCCCCATCAGGTTTATGGTGCGTGGTGACAACGATATGCTTCGGTTTGGCCAGCTCCTTCTTAAGCGCTTCCGGTGTAAACATTCAATTGCTAAAAGTGTGCAAACCTACTACAAAAAATCCGATTAAGGAATTTTTGGCCGGTGAAAACAAAAATTTTCTAATTAAATGATTGGACCGTCAAACCGCTGTTGTATCGTAGGCACGGTAAACTCGGAAATTTTTTATAGCTTTGAGCGAAGTAGCTTTAACTATACCTGCTAATTATAAACTAAACATATTTTCAATGTCTGCGAAATCATTAAGGAGTCAAGAATGGTTCGGTAGAAAGGGGAAAGACGGATTTATTTACCGTGCATGGATGAAGAACCAGGGGATACCCGACTACGAGTTCAAAGGGAAGCCTATCATTGGTATCTGCAACACGTGGTCGGAGCTTACCCCGTGCAATGGGCATTTCAGGGAATTGGCCGAATCGGTAAAGCGGGGTGTCCTTGAGGCCGGGGGATATCCGGTTGAGTTTCCCGTGATGTCGCTGGGTGAGACCCTCATGAAGCCGACGGCGATGCTATTCCGCAACCTGGCCAGCATGGATGTGGAAGAGTCCATCCGGGCGAATCCCATTGACGGTGTGGTCTTGCTATGCGGCTGCGACAAAACGACACCGTCATTGGTGATGGGTGCATGCAGCGTTGACCTTCCCACGCTCGTCGTGTCGGGTGGCCCCATGCTCACAGGAAAGTATAATGGACGGGATATCGGCACCAGCGATGTATGGCGGTTTTCGGAAGACGTGCGCACGGGTATCATGACCGAGGAAGAGTTGAATTTAGCGGAAGCCGGTTTGTGCAGGAGCCAGGGGCATTGTGCGGTAATGGGAACGGCTTCTTCCATGGCATGCATGGTTGAGTCGCTGGGGCTTACGTTGCCTGGAAATGCGGCGATACCCGCAGCGGACGCCAACAGGAAAGTGCTTGCCCAGTTGTCCGGCAGGCGTATCGTCGAGATGGTAAACGATGGCTTAACGTTGTCCAGCGTACTCACCCGCCAAGCTTTTGAAAATTCCATTAAGGTAAACGCGGCAATCGGCGGATCGACCAATTTCGTTATCCACTTGCTCGCCATAGCCGGAAGGATTGGCGTGCCGCTGACGGTAGATGACTTCGACGTGTTATCCAGGGATATTCCACTGGTGGCAAATTTGCAGCCCTCCGGCAACTATTTTATGGAAGACCTGTATTATGCTGGTGGACTGCCCGCAGTGATGAACGCCATCGACAAACATCTCCATAAGGACTGCATCACGGTAAATGGCCGTACCGTAGGGGATAATATCGCCGGAAAAGTAAGTTTAAACCGAAGCGTCATCTCAGATCTGGACCAGCCTTTTAATGAGATTTCGGGTGTGGTAGTGCTGAAAGGCAACCTCTGTGAAGCCGGTGGAGTGCTTAAGCCTTCAGCCGCCAGCGTGCGGCTGATGCAGCATACAGGAAAAGCAGTGGTATTTGAAGATATTGAGGATTATAAGCGTAAGATCGATGATCCTGACCTCGACGTGGATGAAAACAGTGTTTTAGTGCTGAAGCACGTAGGGCCTAAAGGCTATCCGGGGATGCCGGAAGTAGGGAACATGGGGTTGCCAAGGAAATTGCTTGCCAAGGGGATTACGGATATGGTAAGGATATCGGATGGCCGGATGAGTGGAACCGGGTTTGGGACCGTTGTGTTGCACGTATCGCCAGAGGCTGCCGACGGAGGCACGATTGCACTTGTACAGGATGGCGATCTCATCAGGCTGGATGTTGCTGGCCGGCGGCTTGACCTGCTGGTGGATGCCGTTGAGCTGGAGAAACGGAGGGCATCGCACATACACGCCACCAACGCGTTTACACGGGGGTATGCCAAGCTGTATGTAGACCATGTGGAGCAAGCTCATCTGGGTACCGATTTTGACTTCCTGAAGGGCGGTTCGGGGAGCACGGTTTCACGCGACTCACACTGATTAACGATACGCATACGTAATTACCGAATTTGATGGCATCAACAAGATTTATTGGCAAGACGGCCATTGTTACCGGTGCTGGCCAAGGCATCGGCTTTGAACTATGCAAGCGGTTGGCCCTCGAAGGAGCAACCGTGTTACTCAACGACATCGACGAATCATTGACGGCCGATGCTACCCGGCAACTACAGGATGTGGGGAAATGCATCGCTTGCCCGGGAGATTCAAGCGACTTGAGGGTCATTACACAGCTTGTTGAGACAGCTGTTTCCGAAACCGGGCGTATCGATATTGCGATAGCCAATGCAGGAATCACCTTGTTTGGTGACTTCCTGGGGTATTCGCCGGAATCCTTCCGCAAAGTGATGGATGTAAACCTGGGCGGTACATTTTTCCTCGCGCAAGCGGTAGCCAAACAATTCATTGCGCAGGGAAAAGGGGGGACAATACTCTTTACTTCCTCGGCGACGGGCCATCAGGCACACAAAAACCTGGCAGCCTACGGCATGTCCAAAGCAGCGTTGGAGATGCTTGCAAAGCACTTGGTGGTGGAGTTGGGACCGTTCGGGATCAATGTAAACACCGTGGCCCCCGGTGCGACGTTGACAGAGCGGACGGTGACGGATAGGGAATATGAAGCGGTCTGGTCACGTTTAACGCCAATGGGGCGGCCAGCAACCACAGCCGATATCGCTGCGGCTGCGCTGTTTCTGGTCAGCGAAGAAGCGCGGCACATTACCGGACAGACACTTATCGTCGACGGAGGATGGACATCGGTAAGCCCTCCGCCGTATTAGGCCAGCACGATGCGCCGCGTTGTTTCAATCAAACAACCTTAATTGGTTATTTACGGGAGGCATGGAATCGCCAAAGACGGTTTTTCCTCCATATCGCCATGCATTGTTCCGCTCTCTTTCGAGCAGTTCATTGAGGTTGTCACGTGCTACGAAGTCTTTTTCAGCTCGGTATGCGAGGCTGCTCAGCGCTTGTATTGCCTGTTTTTTGTCATGCAGTCCGAGCTTCGCTTGTCGAACCGCTCGGTTGAGTACATCGATGGTTTCGTCGTAGATTTTTGTCGGTACGGGAAAAGGATGTCCGTCTTTACCGCCATGGGCAAACGAAAACCGCGCGGGGTCGTCAAACCGGGTCGGTGTTCCGTAAATCACTTCGCTGACTAACGCCAACGACTGTAAGGTGCGGGCTCCCACACCTTGCAACAGCAGCAGCTCATCGAAGTCGGCAGGTTGTCTTTCGTGCGTAAGCCAAAGCATGGCGCCCAGCCGTTTGAGATTGATGTCGTTTGCCGTGACATGGTGGCGGTTGGGCATCGATAGCGTGGACAGCTCAGCCAGGACAGTTGCCGGCTTTTCCGTACACAAACTGAGGATGGCTGCTTTCGTAGGTCTCGCTTCCAGCGCCGTCATGTCGATGATTTTCCCTTGGTTTGCGCCACAAATGCCGCTGTGGGGCTGTTCGGTGTAGGACGCAAACCCCTCACTATGCCAGTGGTAACGCCGGGCCGTGGCGTCTGCATCCTTCATTCCCTGCTGTACGACGGTCCATCCCCCTTCGTCGTTGACGATAAACGCATGTAAATAGAGTTGGTAGCCATCCTGGATGGCAGAATTATCCACCTTCGCGACCAACTTCGAGGCCCGCGCCAACCCGGCTCCGTCCAGCCCGTGCTTATCGCTATAGCGATATAGCTCCTGAGGCGTGTTTTTCGAATGTTTGCCTTTGCCGCCGCAGATATAGATGCCCAGCTCTTTCGACAGTGGGTTGACTGCCTTTTTCAGGGCGCCGAGTACGGAAGTGGTGATGCCTGACGAATGCCAATCCATGCCCATCACGCACCCCAGGCTTTGAAACCAAAAGGGATCGCTCAGCCTTTTCAGGTATTCCTGCTTTCCGAAATCTTGCAGGATACATTCCGTAATGGCCAGCCCGAGCCTCGCCATCCGTTCGGCGAGCCATCCAGGTACGTAGCCGCGGTGCAGCGGCAGATTGGCGATGCCAGATCGTCTCATACGCTATCTTCTTTTTGACAAAGATACTAAATAAAATAGTATGACTTGTTGCCATCGCTGCCTTACGCCGGTTTGCGGACAAAAAAGTGGTGTGTGCAGAACCCGTACCCGTCAATAGTTGTATCGCTCCACGGATGCAATTTGGTTGCCATCTTTGGTGAATACCAATACCGGCTGGTAGCTGTCCGCTTCCTCTTCGCTTACGGTACAAAAGCTCAGAATATGTACGGTATCGCCGACCTTAGCATGTAACGCAGCCCCACCATTCATGCACACTTCACCGCTTCCGCGTTTCCCCGGGAGCACATAGGTCATGATCCTGCTGCCGTTTACCGCGTTGTTGACATAAACCTGTTCGTATTTCTTGATTTGGGCGGCATCCAGTAGATCGGCATCTACGGTAATTGACCCATTATATGCGACGTTTGCTTCGGTGACTTTTACGGTGTGGATTTTTGATTTTAAAATAGTTAACTCCATAGTGTTTGTTTGTTATGCTGGCATTAAGCGACGCCTGTACGCTTAATGGGAAGGCTAAATGTTTCCAGTACAATTTGCGTTCCGTTTTGTATAATAATGTGCCGTTGATAATGGCAATGGTATGTAAACTGAAAGGGCAGATTGAGGTTTACAGGGTGGCCTGCCACACAGTCGACGCGGTAATCTTCGCTGCCGTCAGCGGCATACTTGGTCAGGACTAACCCGTCCTGTACACCGCCGTTTTCCAGCGCGTACCAAGCACCCTCCCCAATGCCACCCAACCATTGGGCGGATTTGGGGACTTGTACTGGCTTGACCGGTTCGTCCATACTGCCGGGCTTCTTGTCGCACGGCAATTCCTTGGCTTTGACCGACGAGAGGTTGTGGCACAGGAGATCGACTTGAAAACGTAGCGATTGCCAACGCGTCATCCGAAGCATCGTCAATACGCCCGCTTGGTCGCAATAGACAACGCCATTGGGCGCGGCATTTACCACGTTGCTGACCGGACTTGCTTTGAAGCTTTCCGGCAGCGCAATCCGTTTCCGGGCAGGATGCCGGCTTGGCAGGCCTGCCAGCAGGACCTGGGCCACGAAACGCGAACAACTGTTGTTGCCTTTGGCAATAGCCCCGTATTGTATTGGACCATGAGCGACCATGCGCTGCGCAAATCGCGTTGATGCTGAAAAGGAGATTCCCGTGATGAGCGAGAAAAGAAGCCGCCCCCCGCCATGCGTAGCGTATTCCATTTGTTGAAGTTCGCTTAAAATCGCCTTCAAATTGGTGATGGTCCCTTGGCTGCTCAACTGCGCTTTTGTGAATAGCTTAAGCCTGGGATCGGACTCGGCATCCCGGGCCCGCCCATAACCACGGGGCGTAATGTAACGGCCGAAATCATAGTAAGCCAGCGAACCGGTTTGATGATTAATCAGGATAATAGCCGCATGACCGACCTTGAAATTCAAGTTTTTCACAATGCGGAGTTGCTTGAGCAGGGCCATCCAACGTTCGTCACCGCGTGCTGTTTTATCCGGCCAGGCGATGACCATTGCCAGGTCTTGGTAGGTTTCCATCTGATCCTTCTTCCCACGAGTTGTTGTCATCGGCGGTGAAATAACCGTCCAAATCTGTAAAGAATTGGGAATTTGGGCGGATGTACAGGGAATAACCGATTGTACCAGAAAACTTACCAAAGTATATTTTAATTTTATCACGGAATTATTATGAAAATTATCATTTTTGCAATCCAGATATAGATGATAAACCGTAGCATGAAAAGACTTTCTTTGTTGGCCTCCACTAAATCGTTTTTATTGATTTTACCCTTGGCCGCTCTTTTTGTTTTAAACGCTTGTAACAAACGTAGTGGCAAGCCGAGAATTTTGGTGTTCAGCAAAACCGCCGCGTTTTACCACGAATCCATACCGGCAGGTAATGAGGCCTTGATCAAGCTTGCTGCGGAAAACGGCTATGATATCGATACGACGACCAATGCCGAGTGGTTCAACGAAGACAGCTTGAAAAATTACTCGGCGGTCGTATTCCTAAATACATCGGGCGACGTGCTTAATCATTATCAAGAGGTGGCTTTTGAGCGGTATATCCAAGCCGGTGGTGGTTTTGTGGGCATCCACGCTGCATCGGATGCAGAATACGACTGGGGTTGGTACGGTCGGCTGGTCGGCGGGTATTTCCACAACCACCCCAAGCCGCAGGAAGCAACCTTCCACGTGGTGGACACTCAGCATCCGGCTACGGAAGGATTACCTGCTACTTTCACTTACCATGACGAATGGTATAATTTCAAGAAGCTCAACCCCGACGTGAAGGTATTGGTCAGCATTGACGAAAAAAGCTATGAAGGTGGTGAAAACGGCGAAAACCATCCCATAGTATGGTATCATGACTATGATGGGGGGCGGTCTTTCTTCACGGCCTTTGGACATTCGGATGCTTCCTTCAGTGATTCCTTGCAATTAAAGATATTGTTGGGTGGAATCAACTATGCAATAGGTGATAACTTGAAGCTGAACTACTCCAAGGCGAAAACGCAGCCGGTACCGGAAAGGCAACGTTTTGTAAAAACACAGTTGCTCCAGGGCGAACTGTTCGAGCCTACGGAGATGGCCATACTGCCCAATTTTGATATTCTTGTCGCTCAACGGCGGGGAGAATTGATGCGATACAGCCAGGAAGCGAAAACGGTCAAGCAGGTGGGATACCTTAACGTATACCACCGTACCGAAGTGCCCAACGTGAATGCCGAGGAAGGGTTCATGGGATTGGCACTGGATCCTGATTTTGAGAAAAATAAGTACGTATATGCATTTTATAGTCCGGCTGATACGTCGGTAAACCGGCTATCGCGGTTTGTGTACGACAACGACACGTTGGACACCAGTTCGGAAAAGATTGTGCTGCAATTCTATTCGCAGCGCGATATTTGCTGCCACACCGGTGGATCCATTGCATTCGGCGGCGATGGATTGCTATACCTCTCCACAGGTGACAACTCAACGCCTTTTGACCAGCCGGATCCCTCTCGTTTCAAGAATCATGGTTTCGCACCTTTAGATGGCCGTCCGGGGTATGAGCAATACGATGCCCGCCGTTCATCAGGCAACACCAATGATTTGCGAGGCAAAATCCTGCGCATCAAAGTGTTGGCGGACGGAAGCTATGAAGTGCCTGATGGCAACCTTTTCGCTAAGGGCACAGCCAAGACCCGGCCTGAGATCTACGTGATGGGCAACCGGAATCCCTACCGCATTGCGGTAGACCAAAAAACGGGCTACCTCTATTGGGGCGAAGTAGGGCCTGATGCAAACAATGACAGCCTCGACACCCGGGGCCCCCGCGGATATGACGAAGTAAACCAAGCACGGCAGGCCGGGTTCTTTGGGTGGCCGCTATTTGTGGGGGATAACTATGCTTATCGGCCGTTTGACTATGACACCGGCCGTTCGGGGGAGCCGTTTGATCCGGAAAAGCCGGAAAACAATTCGCCGAACAATACGGGGCTGCAGGTACTGCCGCCGGCGCAACCGGCATACATCTGGTATCCGTATGCTGCTTCGCCCGATTTCCCGCAAGTAGGCACCGGGGGACGCAATGCCATGGCCGGCCCAGTCTATTATACGGACATGTTTCCGAAGGCCACCCGGTATCCCGGTTATTATGATGGAAAATTGATTATCTACGATTGGATAAGGGGATGGATAAAAGCGGTAACGATGTTGCCCAATGGTGATTTCGATAAGATGGAACCCTTTATGGAAGGCGAGTCGTTTGCCAACCCGATTGACATGGAAGTGGGCAAGGACGGCCGATTATATATATTGGAATATGGCAGGGGTTGGTTTGCCAAGAACCCGGATGCGGGTATCGTCCGCATCGACTACATTGCCGGCAACCTGCCGCCGCAGGTCGGTGAAATCACCGTGGAGAAAAGCAATGGCAGTGTGCCTTTCACGGTAAAGGCGACCGTGGAGGCGAAAGACAACGAGAACGACAAGCTTACGTATACCTGGAAGATCGGCGACGCGACTCAACAGACGGCTGGTCCTGAGTTGACCTACACGCTGGATAAGATGGGCGAATATTCCATCAGTGTCACGGTGGCGGACGGCAAGGGCCAGTCCGAGAGCAATCCGGTGACCGTTTATGCGGGCAACGACAACCCGGTGGTCGATATTATATTGACCAATACATCGGGGGTATACACGCCGGGAGAAACTATCGGGTACGAGGTGAAGGTGGATGATCGTGGCCGCACGATAGACACGGCTAACCTCGTAATCGCCGTCGATTATATCAAAGGGACCGATTTGGCCGGGGCTTCCATGGGCCATCAACAGGTATCGGAGATTGTACTGGGTAGAAGCTTGATGATGGCTTCGGATTGCCAGTCATGCCATAAAGTCAATGAACCGAGTGTAGGTCCTTCGTACGCCCTTGTGGCGTCCAAGTACAAAGGCCAGCGCGAGGCTACCAGTTACCTGGTTGAAAAAATCCTGCAAGGCAGCAGCGGTGTGTGGGGCGAAGTGGCTATGCCTGCACACCCCGATATGAAAGAATCCGAGGCTCGCCAGATTGTGCAGTGGATCATGTCATTGGCGGATGACCAAACGGCTAAGCGGAAATCGCTTCCGGTCAAGGGCACCATCGTAGCCCGCCCGCCTGCTGGTGGTGATGACGAGCAAACGGTACTGCGGATTACCGCCCAATATACCAACAATCCAGGTATGGGCGTCCGGCCATTGTCGGGATCGAAAACCGTCAATTTGACCATGAAGCCCAAAACGGACTGATGGCATTGCAATTGACGGATGAGCAATGATCGGGTATTGGCGGCGTATTTCGGATGCCGATGGCAAACACCTGGCGGGTTTGGACCACCTCCGTGCGTTGGCTATTATCTTGGTGTTTCTCTGTCATTACCGTGCTTACGAGCGTCCGGGGTGGGTCGATGAAGTCGGCTTGTTTGGCTGGACCGGCGTTGACCTGTTTTTTGTGTTGAGTGGTTATTTGATTGGCAACCAGCTAATGCGCCAGCTCGATGCAGGCGCGATCCGCTTCGGCGAGTTTTACCTGAACCGCGCGTTGCGTATTTTTCCGGCGTATTTTCTCGTCGTATTCCTCTACTTTGCCTTTCCGTTCATCCGGGAGCGCGATGGCATCGCGCCGCTATGGCAATTCTTGACATTCACACAAAACTTTGACTTGGATTTTGGCAATGAGGGTACGTTTTCGCATGCTTGGTCGCTGGCGATAGAAGAGCAATTTTACCTGCTGTTGCCACTCACGCTGTGGTCACTTGCCGGATCACGGATTTGGCGTCATGGCCCCTGGATTTTTCTGGGTATTATGGTTTTTGGACTGTTGATTCGGGGGTTCCTATGGCTCCAGGTCATGCAGCCTTTTTACGATGCCGCTATTACGGAGAATAGATTCGTGGCTTATAATAAATGGATCTATTACCCAACGTATAACCGGCTGGATGGCCTCGTGGTGGGCGTAGCCATAGCATCGATAACGAACTATCGCCCGCGTTGGTGTGCTTGGCAGGCCAGACACGGTAACTTGTTGCTGATAGGCGGATTATTGTTGGTCGCGGTAGCGTACTTCATTTTCCGGGGCGATCGGCTGACGTTTTGGCCGACGGTGGTTGGCTATCCCATATTGTCCGTTGCCTATGGGATGCTGGTCTTCGCTGCGCTTTCCCCATCCTGTATTTTGTACCGTGTCCGCTGGAGCGCGAGCGCTGTCATTGCGGCGTTGTCCTACGGCATCTACCTTTGCCACAAGTTTCTGAACCATCTGATGCAGCAGCCACTGGATGTCATTGGATTGGAGAAGGCCGGCAATACGCGTGTGTTGATCTGCGCGGTGGTCTCGGTATTAGGTGCTTTGTTGCTCAATTGTTTGGTTGAACATCCGTTTTTGCGTTGGCGTGCCCGCTTGAATAAGCGTGAATCCTAATCGAAGCGAGCGGCGTACAGTTTACGGTCGCCGGTGCTGTACAGCAAATAACGTCGGCCGTCCTTTCGCAATGGGCCGAAATAAAAATGGGAATGTCCTTCCAACGGAAAACCATCGACAATGGTTCCATCAGGGTTGAATACATAAATCAACCGGTTGCCTTCGGTCGCTATGCCGATCTGGTGTGCGCCATGGGCAAGCCTGAAAAACAGCGGTCGTGCCGCCAGGCGTTGCCCGAATTCGTAATGGTAGACCAAGCTCGTATTTTGATAAACGGATAGCTGCCCATGGTCTGTAAAAACCCAGTCTGGGATTGGGTTATCCGAGATGTTGACGAAGTCAACGGTATGCGTCGAAGTCCGTGGTCCGATGTGCTGCTCAGCATGCTGCCGCCCGAAAGTAAAGGTATGTACGGTGCCGGAGGTGTCTGTGGTAGCCACCCATGACCTATCCGGGTCGTCGGCCGGCAGGTACAGACCGATCGGATTCCGGGATATCGCACCGCGTCCACCGTCTTCGACGCTTATTGGCTGGCCGTTGCCGTTGAAGAAATACACCCGGCCGGCATCCGTGGCTGCGATGATGTAGTGTATATCGTTTACATGGGCGGTTTTTATATCAAATAGGATATCACCGGTAACCGTTTTATTGTCCCAGCCCCCTAAGCGCGATCCACGGCCATCATAGGCCAGTATGCGGTTTTTGGCGGGTATAAAAATGCGGACCTGCTGGTCATCTTCGTAAACGGTGGCACCGTGGGTCGCATCACGTGGAAGCAGTAACGAGAATCCAGGCAGTGGATTGCCGTCGGTGTCTATCCGGTATAGCCTTTTTGCCGTGGTCAATACGATGGTGCTGTCTGTCAGTTGCCGGATCTTGCCCAATATTGGGCCCGGTAGTTGCGCATTCCACAGCTTCTGGCCATTGCTATTGATTGCATGGAGGATGTGACTGGCGTCCTGTGCCAGGATAAATTCGCTCGTATCGTTGTAATGGAACACGTCGGGATTAGTGATGAGGTTGCCGTTTAAGTCAAATGCCCATTCCTGTGCGGCGGCGGATGCCGCTTTGCGGGCGTATTTGGCATAGAAACTGGTGAATAAATTTCCGGCAGCGCCGGAGAGCTGGAACGACCATCCGTAAAACCGGTGGTAGCCAAAATTAGTGGTGTCGCGATAAGCCGCTGCAAATGGGGGATTCAGCCGCCTTGCAATGGTGTTCGCGGCAAGTTGATTGTTTACAAACCAGGTGACATTACTTTGGTTAGCCAGCAGGGATTCAAAATCAATATAGTCAAGGGTGGTGGCCAATGTTTTCCGTGCGGCATAATCCGCTGCAAATTGCCTGAGGGTAACGGGCTGGTTGGCGCAAACGAAATATTGGCCGACAAGCTGGAAATAAGGGCGGGCGAACGTTTTTAATGGATCCCCCAAACTATAATAGAGCAAATTGGAATGGTTTAGCCGGTACAGCCCTTCAGGGTAAGCGGTGCTGATCCGTCGAATGGTATTGGCAAAAGACAGGGAATCGCTGACTTTTATGATAGCGAGTTCTGCTTGATTGGCTAATTCGATCACCGCAAACTCGTCGCCCCATTCCGGTAGCAATTCGTCCTGCACAGACAGTGCCGATGCGCGTTGGATTAGCCGATGTTGTTCGAGCATCTGGTTGAGCTCTCCCCGGTCGGTAAGCAGCCGGGTGATGCCACTATGCAATGCCGTGAAGTCGCTGATGCCAAAGGTCAGATACGAAGCGGTATTGGCCGGAAATACGCTTGCCAAGGTCTGTTCAATAGGGCGTTGCTCGCGGTACAGCGATAAGTAAGCGGCGGTATCCCTATCGAGTGTACTATTGCCGCTGAACATCAGGGCATCACTTTTGAAATTCATATGTAACGCAGAATACCCAGACAGCCCATCCAAAAGCTGCACGGTATGCTGAGGCGCGGTATGCATAGCACCGGTAGCCAAACCAAACAACTGGCCGTGGTTGATATACCAGGTCAGCGGTGCGTTTTTGTTGTCTATCCGCAAGAAATAGTCAATGGCCCCCGCAGCGAGCCGGGGAACATCTTGATTCAATGCATCGTTCAGCAGGGCTTCGCTGAAACTCGCCAACAATACATCTCCCGATTCTGCCACATAAAGCGCTGTACTATCGGGGAGTCGCAGCATGAAGGATTGCTGCGACAATGAATCCAGCCACCGTGGCTCATAGCGCCTGTCGATGCGGCGTACCGCGTCAAATAATACTTGTACAGGCAGGGATTCAGTAAGCGGGACCGCCATTAAATAGTTGAGTTGGTCTTCGCCGAGGTGGAAGGAGATCAGGATTTCCTGTCCGAGGGTATAAGGTGCAAGCTGTTCGTCGCGCAATAAGGTGTATTGGAGACCGCGGAGGCGCTGGCTATGATCATCGCCGAGTATCGCCCGAAATAGTTCAAAATCGGAGAAAACGCCGTCCACTGCCTCATCATTTTTGAAAGTCGCCATCATGACCGCATCTTCGGGGATGTGTAAAAAAGGCTTCCGCTTGGTTTGATCGCCCTTATTGAGGCTGGAAAAATAAAAAACAGAGGCGACCACCACGGCTATAAATGCAATCGATGTGACGATAATGGTATTCCTCATCTCCTGCAAACCTAACATAAAAAGTGCCGAAAGCGAAAATTTTTCGCAATTTTGTTGCTCTTGGAAACGTTGTTATATCGTTGCCGGACTTTATTAACTGTCTTGCAAATAACTCCAATTATGCCTATGTTTGGCAAATATTGCGATCAGATATTGGCCTTAATTAACTCATTGACGTACTGATGAATAAACGTATTATACTCACGGCTTCCTTTTTTGGTCTTGCTGCAGTCGTATTAGGCGCTTTCGGGGCGCACGGTTTGGAAGGGAAGATCAGTGAAGACGGTCTTGAGACCTGGGAGACGGCAGTGGAGTATCAATTTTATCATACCATCGCATTGCTGTTTTTGGCGACATTCTCACGGGCAAAAAATACATACATCCGGTTTTCCTTTGTTACCTTTACGCTGGGAATCCTCTTGTTTTCCGGCTCATTGTATCTGTTAAGTACGCGAGCAATTACAGCTGTTGGAAATCCGGCTATTCTTGGCCCGATCACGCCGTTGGGTGGGGTGTGTTTTATCCTGGGCTGGCTTGGCTTATTTGTGGCCACGATAAAGAACAAGGGATAACACGTTCCCGATTTTGTCTGATATGCTTGAATTTACGGAAGGCGATGTCAATATGCGTACCACATTGTTTGTCGATGTGGTATTGCCGTTAGCGATTTCCAAGACCTATACCTATCGGGTTCCCCATGAGTGGAATGCCAGGGTAGGGGTGGGCAAACGCGTCATCGTCCAATTCGGGAAGAACAAGGTCTATTCTGCCGTCGTCTACCGGGTGACCGATCAGGCCCCGGAACGGTATGAGGCGAAGTATATCCTTGATGTATTGGATGAGCGGCCCATTGTTGATCCGGTACAACTCCGATTGTGGGATTGGATAGCGTCCTACTACTTATGTACGTTGGGCGAGGTGATGCAGGCGGCTTTACCTGCGGCCCTGAAGCTGGCCAGTGAGACCAAGGTCATCGCGGCCCATCGCGAACCGGTGGATCGCAGCGAATTGTCGGATAAGGAATTTCTTATTCTGGACGCCTTGGATATCTCGCCTGAACTGAAAGTAAGCGATATCGTTAAACTCCTGGGCCAAAAAACCGTATTTCCCATCCTGAAGAAGCTGTTTGATAAAGGGTTGATTCTGATTTCGGAAGAAGTAATGCCGAAATATAAGCCCAAGGTCAAATTATTTGTTCACCTTCACGAGGACTACGCCGACGAGCTGGGCCTCCGGCTGTTGCTGGATTCGCTCAATAACGCGCCAAAACAACAGGACGCAGTATTGGTTTACATCCAGTTGCGCCGCCAGCAAGCCAAGGTAGCCAAGGCCGACTTGATGGAGGCCAGCGGCTGCAGTGCGGCGACCATCTCAGCGTTGGTAGAGAAAGGAATATTTGTGCAGGAGGAAAAAGCAGTCAGTCGGTTGGATGGCGAAGATGTCGAAATCGGCGGTGATTTTACGTTTAGTGCTGCGCAGTCGGATGCTTTTGAGCGTATCAAGGATCAGTTCAGTACCAAGGACGTCGTCTTACTGCACGGCGTCACCGCCTCGGGTAAGACGCAGGTGTATATCCGCTTAATGGAGGAGGCGGTCGCTCAAGGAAATTGCGTGCTGTACCTCTTGCCGGAAATTGCCCTGACGGCGCAGATTACCGAGCGGTTGCGGATGCATTTTGGCAACAAATTGGGCGTCTACCATTCCCGCTTCAGTGATAATGAGCGTGCCGAAGTGTGGCATAAAATACGCAACAACGAATATCAGGTTGTGGTAGGTGCGCGTTCGGCCGTCTTTCTGCCTTTTCAAGCATTGGGGCTCGTCATCGTCGACGAAGAACATGAAGTCTCTTATAAACAATTTGACCCATCGCCGCGCTACCATGCCCGGGATACGGCCATTTACCTGGGGCATATTCACGGCGCTAATGTGCTATTGGGCTCCGCGACACCGGCTATTGAGAGTTTTTACAATGCCCGGGCGGGCAAATATGGGCTGGTAGCACTCAAGGAACGCTTCGGGAATGCCAAGCTGCCGGAGATTATCACCGTTAACATCAGTGAAGAAAGCCGCAAGGGAAACATGTTTTCCTATTTCAGTACCACCCTATTGCAGGCCATGGAAGATGCGTTAGGCCGGCAGCAACAAATTATACTTTTCCAGAACAGGCGGGGGCACACCCCCCTTCTGCAGTGTAAGACCTGCGGCTATATTGCCAAGTGCATCCATTGTGATGTGAGCCTGACGTACCATAAAAGCAGCGGCAAATTGCACTGTCATTACTGCGGGTTCTCTGAAGACCCCATACAGGTATGTCCGGCTTGCGGTTCTACCCATATTGAGAGCAAGGGCTTTGGTACCGAGCGGGTGGAGGAAGAACTGCAGACCCTACTGCCCAATGCGCGGATAGGCCGCCTCGACTTGGATTCGACGCGCGGCAAACATGGGTTTGATCGGGTCCTGAACGCTTTTGACGAACACCGCTATGATATCTTGGTGGGTACGCAAATGGTCGCCAAAGGACTGGATTTTGGTAAAGTAAGCCTCATCGGCATTATCAATGCCGACGGACTGATCAACTATCCGGATTTCAGGGCCTACGAAAGAGCCTTTTCGTTGCTTGCGCAGGTGAGTGGCCGGGCCGGGCGGCGCAATGACAGCGGGAAGGTTATCATCCAATCGTACGCGCCTAATCACCGCATTATCCAACAGGTCATCCATAATGACTATGCGGAGATGTTCATGACGGAGGTGGCTGAGCGGAAAAACTACGCCTACCCGCCATTTTACCGGTTGTTTAAGATCGATGTCAAACATAAGGAGCAGCAGGCCGTGCATGATGCGGCACATCGGTTGGCCGCGGTTTTGCGCGAGGGGCTGGGGCCGCGTGTATATGGGCCCGAGGCACCGTTGGTGGCGCGGGTACGCAATTACTACATTTACAGCATCCTGCTTAAGGTGGAGCGCACAGGTACCAGCATGGTCAAGGTCAAAGAATTGGTTAAAGCAACCTTATTGCGATTCGAGGCAGACAAACTCAATAAAGGGATACGCGTACAAATTGATGTCGATCCCTACTGATTGATTAAGCCGAAGTTATACTGGAGGGTCACGGCGGCCACCGGCGCGAAGAAATACTCCCAGCGGTAGCGTTTGGTTTGCTCCGGATCGCCGGTAAACGAGTTGTCGGCATAGGTGTTGACCTTTTGGTACGAATACGCGATGTTGAAGTTTGCCTCGATACCGACAGCGACCCGCGGAACCACGTAGAGCTTGGTCCCGATGAAGGGCGAAAAGAGCACCGCATTTTTGTTGTCTTCGGCAAACACCACCGGATCCTGATCTTTGGTGTTGAACTTCTGGATCATGAAGCCCAAGTCGCCCCCGAAATACGGTTGAAAACGTGAGTAGTTGACGCTTTTTTCGGCTCCCACTTTGATAGCTGTATTGCGGAATTTACCCGCTACTTCGGCACATCCATCGCATTCGTGATCAAACGTGATATCGTTGTTGAAATGAGTAGCTTGCAGGCGGTAAGCCACCTGGTTGTCGTTGATTTTGAAAAGGACACCATTAAACGACGAACGCAACGTGGGCGACTGCCCCGTTGGCTGGTTGAGCAATTGCGGGAACTGCTCGTAGGCGTACGTCCGCAGGGCTATGGTGTACCAGAAATCGGTATTAAAATTATATTGCTTTCTTTTGGGAATAATCGGATTGGGGTAGCTGACCGTATCAATTCGCGTTACTTGAGCAGCCAATTGATCGGCTGTAATACAAAGGATAGCAACTAAAAGAACATACCTCATGCGCAAAAAGTTTATACCGTGCGAAAATAGTAAATAAAATGATATATTAATGGAACGATAGCAGCTTCCCTAAATTAAGCCTGGGCTATACAGCCGATCGGCATTAATCTCGTTTAATATCCTTATTTTTGGGCCGTAATGGCATATAAATTTATTGACAACTATCGTGAACGCGGTGCCCGCAAGCAGTTGGTAGCACTGCTGAAGCGGCGGGGAATTGAAGACAAACAGGTTTTGGAAGCCATTGGCAAGGTGCCGCGGCACTATTTTTTTGATGAGACATTTTGGAACCAGGCGTATAAAGACATCGCCTTTCCCATCGGCGATGGCCAAACGATCTCACAGCCTTATACCGTGGCTTACCAAACAGAATTGCTTCACATCCAGCCCGGAGACAAGGTGCTTGAAATCGGCACCGGATCGGGGTACCAAACGTGTATCCTGCTGGAGCTTGGGGCAGATGTATATACCATTGAGCGGCAGGCCAACCTTTATAATCGAACCATTCAGGTGCTGCCATACATGGGGTATAAACCCCATTTTTTTCTGGGGGATGGGTCCAAAGGGATTCCGGACCATGCGCCTTACGATAAAATTTTGGTGACTGCCGGAGCACCGTTCGTGCCCGAGGTGATGCTTAAGCAACTCCGTATCGGTGGTGTCATGGTCATTCCGGTAGGGAGTGAAAAAGAGCAAAAGATGGTCACCATCCTTCGCGTTGGTGAGCAGGAGTACGAACGGATAGAGCTGGATACCTTCCGGTTTGTTCCTTTGGTAGGCGACCAGGCATGGTGAGCGTGAATACCCCGTCAGCATAATGAAAAAAACGACATGTCAGAAAACATTTACCAGCACTATCGTCAGCATATAGCCAATACCGAAGTTCAATTGACAGCGCTGCGCAGGGCGATAAACAACAATTCGCTGCTTCGCCTGGTGGCCATCATCTGCGGAGGGGCCGCACTGTTCACGGCGGTACAATCCGAGCAACTGTGGCTTGTTCTGGCGCTTTTTTTTCTCGTTATTGTGCTGTTTATGGGCTTGGTGTGGCGGCAGAGTAAGCTGGAAGCACGCAAGGCTGCATTGGACGACTTTTTGGCTGTCAATCTAAACGAAATCGCCATTGCAGACGGCAACCCCAACCGGTATCCCCACGGCGAGCGTTTCATGGACCGCGGCCACCCTTATACAGGCGACCTGGATGTATTCGGATCGTCGTCGTTATTCGCCAGGATCAACCGTTGCGCCACGGCGCAGGCCAACCGCTTGTTGGCCGGATGGTTGTCTTCGCCAGCCGGTGCGGCAACGATAGCCATGCGGCAACATGCCGTAAAGGAATTGGCCGGTGATACCGGCTGGAGCCAAAGGTTTCAGACCAAGTTGTGGTTTAACCTTCGGCATGGGATCGATTTTAAAACACAGTTTGAGCGCTTCTTAACTAATGAACAGGTCAAATTGGGCAACTTCGTGCTGCGCCGCTATGTTAGCGCTGTTCCATGGTTGATGGCTCTGGCTGTCGGATTGGCCATTTTTGTACCTGCCTTTTCACGCATCGCAATTGTTCTTGCACTGGCACATTTTCTTATCGCGATTGGCTATGGAAGAACCATCAATCGTATTGCGGGGGAAGTCAACAAGGCCGGCCGGCTGCTCGGAGCTTTTGCCGCATCGTTTGAACTGATCGAAAGCCGTGCGTGGCAAAGCCAGTTGGGTGAGAAGCTGGCGTCATCACTCCATGCCAATGGAAAGGACAAGCCAGTTTCCGCTGCTTTCCGCGAGCTTGGGCGATTGATTGACCGGCTGGATTACCGGTTGAATATGCTGGTAGGGG
Organism: Parapedobacter sp. ISTM3; assembly: GCF_016533505.1. Taxonomy (NCBI): domain Bacteria; kingdom Pseudomonadati; phylum Bacteroidota; class Sphingobacteriia; order Sphingobacteriales; family Sphingobacteriaceae; genus Parapedobacter; species Parapedobacter sp. ISTM3. The sequence continues at coordinate 251,665 of NZ_JAENGN010000002.1, forward strand.
CCGTGCTCAACATGGTCGCCCTTTGGGATTTACGGCAGGCTTTTGCCATCCTCGAATGGCGCAAGCAATACGGTACGGATATGCTCAACGCATTTGATACCGTTGCCGAAATGGAAGGGTTGGTAAGCTTGGCGACCTTGAGCCGTAACCATCCGCAATGGGCTTTCCCGCAGGTATGTGAAGCGCCAAAGCCCATCGTGCAAGCCACCGCACTGGCGCATCCCCTGATTCCCGGCCATGCCGCCGTAACGAATGACTACCGGCAGGAAAATCATCGCGTGGCCCTTATCACGGGCTCGAATATGGCCGGGAAAAGTACGTTTCTGCGCACCGTGGGGATAAATGCCGTATTGGCATTTTGCGGGGCACCCGTCTGCGCCCGGGAGATGCGACTATCGACGTTCCATTTAGTCACCTACATGCGTATCGCCGATTCACTGAACGAGAGCACCTCTACGTTCAAGGCCGAGCTCAACCGGATAAAGCTGGTGTTGCAGACTGTAAAAAACCAAGCCGATACGTTTTTCCTCGTCGATGAAATGTTGCGTGGTACCAATTCCATGGATAAATACCTGGGGTCAAAAGCGATTATCAAGCAATTGATTGCAGATGGAGGCGTGGGCATGGTGGCCACGCACGATTTGCAGCTCGCCAAACTGGCCGATGACTATCCCGGTGTGCTCGCCAACTACCATTTCGATATCCAGGTAAAAGGAGACGAGATGCTTTTTGACTATAAGCTGAAATCCGGCGAGTGTACGATTTTCAATGCATCCCTGTTATTAAAAGGGATAGGGATAAATATTAATTAGTTAACTGTCATGATCATGAGCGATGCCGCAAACCTGTCCTTAGCCGAACGCATTAAACAATCCGAAACCCACATCTTTAAGGCGGTTTTCCCAAATACCACTAATCATTACGATACGCTGTACGGCGGTACGGCCATGGCATTGATGGATGAAGTGGCCTTTATCGCCGGGACCCGGTTTTGCCGGAAGCGATTGGTGACCGTTTCGTCCGATCGCATAGATTTCACCAAGCCGATACCGGCCGGAACGATTGTGGAACTGATAGGGAAGGTAGTACACGTGAGGCGCACCAGCCTCAAAATCGAAGTGGAGATTTTCGTGGAGCAGATGTATGAAGATCACCGTGAACTAGCGATAAAAGGCACCTTTACTTTTGTGGCGATTGATGAGCATAAAAATCCGGTCCCGGTGCTGGGGTGACCCTGGCTACGGGATATTCCGTTTTACGGGCGGTAGTTTTTCCAGTTCTTCTTCGGCGAAAACCCGGTAGTGTACCTGAAACGTTTTTCCCAACGGCGTTTCCAGCGAAAACCCGCCTGCGCCAAAACCATCGGTCACATCCAGCGTGAAATGGGCATGTTTCCAATATTCGAAAAGGTCTTTGTCTACCCAAAATTCGTAACCTTCCACGGTGCCGATGCATACATCGTTGGTGCGGGGAAAGAATCCGCCTTTTTCAAAACATTGGGGCTGTGTACCTTCACAGCAGCCGCCGGCTTGGTAAAACATGAGGTCGCCATGCGTTTCGGCGAGCTGTCTGACGAGGGCCTTTGCGTTGTCTGTGGCGTCGAGGCGCTGCATTGTTGTTTTCATGGGCTATACCTTTGCTGTTGGTCAGAACGGATGATTCAAGGATTTGGAGTGCCGTATGGCTCAACCGGTAGGCAATTGCCTGCCGGTTGAGCGGGAGCCATTGGGGCGTCCCACGGTTGGAGGGTCAGAAGAACCCAAGTTTGTTTTTACTGTACGAGATCAGGATATTTTTCGCTTGCCGGTAATGGTTGAGCATTAGCTTGTGATTTTCCCGTCCATAGCCAGATTGCTTGTAACCCCCGAATGGTGCACCCGCCGGATAGCTGTGGTAGTGGTTTACCCATACGCGGCCCGCCTGTATGGCCCTCGGCACTTGGTAGAGCTGATGGGCATCCCGCGTCCAGACGCCGGCTCCTAAGCCGTAAAGCGTGTCATTAGCGATTTCGATGGCTTCTTCTTCCGTTTTGAACGTCGTCACGGCCAAAACGGGGCCGAAAATCTCTTCCTGGAAGATGCGTTGCTTGTTGTGTCCTTTGAAAATGGTGGGCTTGATGTAATAGCCCTGCTCCAGATCGCCGCCAAGGTGGTTTATTTCACCTCCGGTAAGTACTTCGGCACCTTCTTCCTTGCCCAGCTTAAGGTAGGCGTTGATTTTGTCAAATTGTATTTTGGACGCTTGGGCACCGATTTGCACCGTTGTATCCAGGGGGTTGCCGGTCTTGATGGCTTCGGTGCGTTGGATAACGCGTTCGATGAACCGGTCGTAGATGTCCTCCTGGATGAGCAGGCGCGACGGGCAGGTGCATACTTCCCCTTGATTGAAGGCAAAGAGGACCGCGCCTTCGACGGCCTTATCCAAGAACTCATCATCATGGTCGAGCACCGAGTTAAAGAAGATATTCGGTGATTTGCCTCCCAGTTCCAGCGTAACCGGGATAATGTTTTCGGTAGCATATTGGGCCACCAGCCGTCCGGTAGCGGTCGATCCGGTGAAGGCCGCCTTGGCTACCTTAGGGTGGGTCACAAGATGCCGGCCCAACTCCGCCCCAAATCCATTGACAATGTTGACCACGCCTGCGGGCAGTAGATCCCCGATAAGTTCGAAGAGCACCAGGATGGATGCTGGTGTGCTTTCAGCGGGCTTGAGCACGACGGTGGTCCCTGCCGCCAATGCCGGCGCAAGTTTCCACACCGCCATCAGCAAGGGGAAATTCCAGGGGATAATCTGCGCCACGACGCCGATGGGTTCGTGTACGATCAGTGACACGGTGTGGGCATCAAGCTCGGAGAGCGAACCCTCTTCAGCACGGATAACGCTGGCAAAATAACGGAAATGATCCGCCGCCAGTGGGATGTCGGCATTCAGCGTTTCGCGGACAGCCTTGCCGTTTTCCACCGTTTCGACGGCCGCAAGGAAGTCGAGGTTGGCCTCGATGCGATCCGCGATTTTATTGAGGATGATGCTCCGCTCAGTTGCGGATGTCTTGCTCCACGTCTTGAACGCTTCAGCTGCGGCATCGACAGCCAGATCCAGGTCTGCAGCGGTGGAGTGGGCCACTTGGGTAAATGCTTTCCCGTCGATAGGAGAAATATTGTCAAAATACTTGCCGTTGACAGGGGGTGTCCACGTGCCGTTGATGTAATTGTCGTATCGTTCTTTGAACGATGGTCTTTCGATTAGTGCCATAACGATTTAATATTAATTTAATAATTGGTGAACATGTTTTTTCGAAGGTAACAAGAAGGCCGCGTTTTACTGAGCACTATCCTATCATGTGATAGCACAAAGCTATCGTATCGCATACAGGCAGAAGGTATTGCATTTTCGTGACACAAAAGCAAGGGCATGTGGGTTATCTTTGGTAAAAACCAAGCGATGAACCGTAAAAATACATTACGACCATTGCCATTGAGCAGTCAGCGCGAGTTGCGTACGCTCGTGGAAAACCGGCGTGCATACACGCTCAACAGCTGTGAGCTGAATGTCTTTGAGACGTATAAGCGGAGTGAGCTGGTGCCCCTCCAGTTCGATGACCTGGTGATTACGAGCATGCTGCGCGGTAAGAAGGTGATGCACCTGTTCGGGAAGCCGGGGTTTGATTACTTACCCGGCGAAACGGTCATCGTACCGCCATCGGTGCGGATGGAGATCGATTTTCCCCTTGCGTCTGATAACGAACCAACCCAATGTACGGCTTTGGCTATTGGAAGGAAGCAAATTGCCGATACCATCAACTACCTCAATGAATACCACCCGCGTAGTTTGGGAGCGTTAAACTGGCAGTTGACGTTTGATAAATATCATTTCTATAACCATACGGAGCTGGCCGTGCTGATCAATAAATTGATTGCCATCAGCACGAGCGGGGATGTCCATAAAGATGTGCTCGCAGACCTTACCCTGAAGGAGCTGCTCATCCGGATCATCCAGTTGCAAAACCGGTATACGGCAACGGACGCCACCCAGCCGGACAGCCGGATAGGGCAGGTGGTTGCTTATATCAGGCAGCACATAGCCCATTCCCTGCGTGTAGACGAGCTGAGCCAGGTCGCCCATATTAGCAAACCACATTTCTACCGTGCATTTAAGCATGAAATGGGTATCAGTCCCATGGAATTTGTTATTCTGGAGCGGATAAACCAAGCCAAGCAGCTGCTGGCGGCCGGCAGTACAATAAAAGAAGCCTGTTTTGGGTCGGGCTTCAATAACCTGAACTATTTTATCCGGATATTCAAGAAGCATGAGGGGATAACCCCGGGGGCTTATCGTCTATTGCTGACCAAATAAATCCGGGTATGGCCGGTTGTTTATCCTTTCATCACCCGGGCCAGTTCGCGTTTGGTATCCCGCTCCTTGATGGTTTCCCGTTTATCGAAGTCTTTTTTACCTTGGGCCAATGCGATTTCCACTTTGGCAAATCCCCGTTTGCTGATGAACATGCGCAGGGGAATGATGGTGAACCCACGCTCTTCGCTTTTCGTTTTTAATTTTTTAAGTTCTTTTTTTGTGAGCAGCAGCTGGCGGTCGCGCTTGGCCTCGTGGTTGTAGAAGGAGCCGTGTGAATATTCGGCGATGTGCATGTTGCGGATATACAGGCCATCGTCAAAAAATGAACAGAAGGAATCATTGATGTTGGCTTTGCCCTCCCGTATGGACTTGATCTCCGTACCAAGAAGACGGACGCCGGCTACGTAGGTATCCAATATATGGTACTCAAAAAAAGCCTTCTTATTTTTGATATTGATATCTGATGATAGTGCCATAGCGTATTTATATAGTGTATAGCGTATTCATTGCGTACGGCTTACCGCTTAAAAAAGCTTAAACCGGTTTACAATAAATGTTTTGAGCGACCTTGTCCGAGATATTGATGCTTGTGCCGTTAATGGCCAACGTCATGGAGTGGTCAAATTCATATCGGTGCAGGACCGCCACCTGGCTGTGAATGCCGATGCCGATTTGGCTTACGTATTGCAGAAACGGCGGACTGTTGTCTTTTACCGCGACAATCGTGTATTGCTTGCCTACGCTGGCCTCGGCGAGCATAAACCGGGCCTCGCTGGCATAATCGCCATCGGCCGTGGGGATGGCATCGCCATGCGGGTCAAATTGCGGAAATCCAAGAAATTTGTCAAGCCGTTCCACCAACTTTTCGGATTTGATATGTTCCAACTGCTCGGCGACATCATGTACCTCATCCCAGCTGAAGCCCAGTTTATCAAACAGGAACGTTTCCCAGAGCCGGTGTTTCCGGATTATGGCTACCGCCAGATCGCGCCCTGTGTCGGTAAGTGATATTTTGCCGTACTTTTCGTAATTGACAAGCTGTTTTTCCTTTAATTTCTTGAGCATATCGGTAGCCGTAGCCGGTCGTACGTTGAGCTTGCCGGCCAATTGGTTGGTGCCCGTTTCACCTGCACCGTCGTGTTCGCCGGTGAGACGGAGCAACGCCTTCAAGTAATTTTCCTCGGTATCGGATAGCATACTTGCAAAGGTAGGTAAATTGTCAGGAATATGGCACCATCATAAAAAAGGCGTTGGGATGATTGCCCAACGCCTCGTTATATAGTTGGCGGTGTCGGTTTATACACCAACGCCCAATTCTTCTGCTATGGCTTTCCCGATTTCTGCTGGCGATTCTACCACGCGAATGCCGCATTCGCGCATAATTTTCATTTTTGCAGCGGCCGTGTCCTCTGCTCCGCCCACGATAGCTCCGGCATGGCCCATACGACGCCCCGGAGGCGCTGTTTGGCCGGCGATAAAGCCAACCACCGGTTTGGTGCCATGTTCTTTAATCCAGCGCGCGGCTTCAGCTTCCATGCCACCGCCGATCTCACCGATGACAATGATGCCTTCGGTCTCTGGGTCGTTCATCAGCAATTCCACGGCTTCTTTGGTCGTGGTGCCGATGATGGGGTCGCCGCCGATACCAATGGCCGTGGTGATGCCCAATCCGGCCTTGACCGTTTGATCAACAGCCTCATAGGTGAGTGTACCCGATTTGGATACTACACCTACCGAGCCTTTTTTGAAGATAAATCCGGGCATGATGCCGATTTTTGCTTCGTCAGCAGTGATGATGCCGGGGCAGTTCGGCCCAATGAGCCTTGATTTTTTGTCGCCCAGATAAGATTTTACCTGAATCATATCCTTAGTAGGGATACCCTCGGTAATGCATACAATGACTTCGATGCCGGCGGCAGCAGCTTCCATGATAGCGTCTGCAGCAAAGGCCGGTGGAACAAAGATAATGGACACATTAGCGCCGGTTTGATCTACAGCTTCCTGTACAGTGTTAAACACCGGACGTTCCAAATGTGTCTGCCCGCCTTTGCCGGGTGTCACGCCACCCACCACATTGGTGCCGTATTCAATCATTTGCGAAGCGTGGTAGGTGCCTTCGTTGCCCGTGAAGCCCTGTACGATTACTTTCGAATCCTTATTTACTAATACACTCATTGCTCTGGTTTTTTGTACCGCAAACTTAGATAAAATTGCTTTGATATGCAAGTTTGTCTTTACCCCGAATCCGTTGCGGACAGATAAAGCTTGCTATAAAAGCTCCACAACACGATACCGATAGATACGGCGATGTTGAGTGAGTGCTTGGTGCCGGATTGGGGAATTTCGATGCATGCATCTACGAGGGACATCACCTCGTCGGCCACGCCGTGTACTTCATTGCCGAATACCAACGCATATTTTTGGGTGGTTAACGGGGGGAATTGCTGGAGCGGGATGCTGCCTTTGGCCTGTTCCACAGCCAGAATCCGGTAGCCTTCTTCACGAAGCAACTGGATAGCCTGCGCCGTATTTTCTGCGTAGCTCCACGCCACGGATTGGGTAGCACCAAGTGCAGTCTTTTCGATTTCCCGGTGGGGCGGCGTGCCCGTAATGCCACATAATAATATCCGTTCGAGTGCGAAGGCGTCTGATGTACGGAAAGCCGAGCCCACATTGTGCATGCTGCGCACATTGTCCAGCACTAGCGCGACAGGCAGTTTTTCCTGTTCCTTGAATGCCGCGACTGATGGCCGCTGCAATTGATCCATGGATAATTTCTGCATGCGGCAAAGATAGAGAAAGTTTGGGAGCCCGGTAGCGTAGGGGGGACGACAGCTTTCGTTTGTTTCCAGCGGTGGGCTTTTTGACTGGAACGCTCACTCCGTTCACGCTCCTAGGCCAAAAAAGCCCACCGCCGGAAACAACGTTGATTGCTCAAGAAACAACGTTGATCGGCCAAGGGTTGAACGTGCCGTGCACCCCGAAGCCCGGTGATGGTGAAATTTTCAGGATTTGTTTTGAATATTAAAAAGAAGGTGGTAACTTTGCGGTCTGAAAATTGAAATAGAACTATTAAGCTAAATAGATGGCAAATCATAAATCAGCACTTAAAAGAATTCGGTCCAACGCTGCGAAGCGTTTACGGAACCGTTACCAAGCGAAGACAACGCGTAATGCAATCAAGAAATTGAGGACGACAACCAATGCCGAAGAGGCGAAAGCACTGTTGCCCCGGGTGATTTCTATGCTCGACCGTTTGGCAAAGAAAAACGTCATCCATAAAAATAAGGCTTCCAATAATAAGTCGAAGCTGACCAAACATGTGAATAGCTTGTCATAATACTACAGATATCATAAGCGAGAAGCCGCCCTGGATAGCAGAGCGGCTTTTTTTTGTGCTTCGCTGGCGCTGGCCGGTCACCGGGCGCCTTCCCGCAACCGTTGCAGCACCTGCTGGAGTTTTGCCTTGTCCTGCATGTACGGTTCCAAGTCGAGCAACTCCACTTTCCGGAAATCAATAGGATGGCTTTCACTCTGTAGTGAGATGTATCCACTGCTCAGCAATTTGCCATCCTCCTTCACGGCCGGGTCATAGTTGGATACGCTTCCGCCGCCTATCTGAGGCTTATAATACGTCAGCACCGTATCGCCTTCGAGTATGTGATGCACCACGGAATCTGCCAACACGAGAAATTCAGCAGTTACCCATTGGTCACCATGATAAGTCTTTGATGACGAATTGGTACAATGCGGGGTAAACAGCTCACCATCAACTTTCATCAGTACATTGGTGCCGGGTGTGCATAGGTTGCTGGTAGTCCGTTCGTTTGTGCCATCACCGCCAAGCAGCTGACCTTCGATGGAAATCGGGAAGTCCTGGTTTTTGAGCATCGTCTGCGGATCCTGTCCATGCAGCATGGCGCCGCTGTTGCGCCAAGCCCAACCTTCGCCGCCGGGAGCCTGCTCGCCGGTAAAGCGGTATTCTACGCGAAGGAGATACGCCGAGTAAGGCGTGTTGTAGTGAATGTGGCCATACTGGAAGTCGAAGTCCGTATAGCCATCATACCGTACTTTCAGCATGCCGTCTTCCACACGGAATGTATTGGCGTAGTTTTCGCCGACTTCGTGTTTAGCAATTTTTACGGTCCAGTCGCTGAGGTCTTTGCCGTTAAAGAGCTGGATCCATTTCAACTCGTCATGATCATTGGCGCCTGTGCAGGCTGTTACTGCTGAAGCAAGTGCTGCAGCAAGGATAAGGGGTGCTTTCATAAAGGGTGCTTTCATGTAATCGCCATTGAGGTTAGTGTCAATTGATTTGTGTTATTTGTACCATAGCCCACGGTGCTTGACATATTCACTCGGCCTTACGCCGATGATTTTAGTAAAGGTATTGCTGAAGGTGGGCAGGCTGCTATATCCCACTTTTGAGGCCACTTCATTGATGCTGAGCTTGTCATCAAGTAACAATTTCAAGCCTTTCAGCATCCGTAAAATGGTAAAATACTGGATAAAAGACATGTTGAGGTCCTTTTGGAATAAACGCGCTAATGACCGTTCGCTTACGCCGAAATGATCGGCAACATGTTTAAACCCGATGTTGTCGGCAACATGCTCGTCGAGGTACTCCACGATTTTTACCAGCCGGCTATCGCCCGGGTAGGGCAGTGCCAGCGGTAAAGCGCCCCTGCCAAGCTCAGGAAGCAACATTTTGAATGCCTTGGCGATACTGTACCTGCTTTCCTCTTCCGGGCGGATGTTGCCGTTCCAGCGGTTGGTAAACATCATCAACTCCATCAATAAATTGTCGACCGGATAGATAGCCGTTTTGGAAAAAAAAACGTCATCGCATGCAGATACCGGAAAATACAGGTTGCGCATGATGACCTTGGGTGTGCTGGGATGAATACTATGCCGTACACCGGCCGGAATCCAGATGTAGTGCCTTGCAGGTAAAAAATAAGACTGTTGGGGGGTGTTGAGGTATACCACGCCACCCTCCGTGTAGAGGAACTGGCCTTTTTTGTGCTCGTGCTCGGGAATGAATTTTTCGCCCATCACGGCGTGATGGCAATAAATCGTATCCGGAAAACGATCCACTTCCGTAATATAATACCTGCTTACGTAATGTCCCATCCGCTGCTATAATCGCTTTTTGTGGGCTAAAATAAGCAGAAAATACGACTGTTTGTCTAAAACGGATAAAAATATGACGTCAAACGATAACTGTAGCGGACAGATAACCCTTATTATTGCAAGGAGATAAAAATAAATGCCATGTCATACGAAAGAATCAAAGCCGAAGAATTGTTTGATAAGGTCGTCAACGCCGAGCAGGCCGCCCAGCTGTTCCAGCACGGTATGGTGGTGGGAGCAAGCGGGTTTACGAAAGCCGGTGATAGCAAAGTGGTGCTCGACGCATTGGCCAAACGTGCGGAAAAGGAGGAGTTGAAAGTGACGTTGATGACCGGCGCCTCATTGGGGCATGACACCGACGCCAAGCTTACCCGTGCGGGCGCACTGGCCAAGCGAATGCCGTTTCAGGTAGACCGGATGCTCCGGGAAGCAATCAATAAAGGAGAGGTGTTGTTTATCGACCAGCACCTCAGCGAAAGTGCCGAACTGCTGCATAACCAATGTCTTCCCCCGGTGGACATTGCCGTGATAGAAGCAGCCTTCATTGAACGTGATGGGAGCGTCGTGCCAACGACTTCGGTGGGCAACTCGGTGACGTTTCTCAGTTTAGCCAAAAAAATAATCATCGAGATCAATACCAAAGTGCCCGAATCCATTTACGGCCTGCACGATATTTTCCAGCCGGAGAATTATCCACACCGCAATGTGATTCCAATTGTGGCGCCGGAGAATCGTATTGGCAGGCGTTCCATCCCGGTTGATATCAACAAGATCGCCGCCATCGTATTTACCGATATCCAGGATAGTCCGGCTGATATTGCCCCACCGGATGCCAAGACCACGGCCATCGCCCAGCATTTGCTCCGGTTTTTTGAAGATGAAGTCAAAAAGGGCCATCTTACGGATAGGTTACTGCCCTTGCAGGCCGGTATTGGCAAAGTAGCCAATGCGGTGCTATCCGGTTTCAAGGACAGCAATTTTTACGACCTGCGGATGTTTTCGGAAGTTTTGCAAGACAGTACGTTCGATTTGCTGGATAGCGGAAAGATGAGTTTTGCTTCAGCATCTTCAATCACCGTTTCGTCCGAATGCTATGACCGGGTTTTCAGTAATTTGCAGAGGTATAAAGATCGGATTGTGCTGAGACCGCAGAACATCAGCAACACACCCGGTTTAATCCGCCGTCTGGGGGTTATCGCGATTAATACAGCCATCGAGTTTGATATCTACGGGAACGTCAATTCGACACACATCGGCGGTACAAACATCATGAATGGCATAGGCGGTTCGGGTGACTTTGCAAGAAATGCCTACCTCAGCATTTTCGTGACCCAGGCTGCTTCCAAGGATGACAATATTTCACATGTGTTGCCTATGGTATCACATGTCGATCATACCGAGCATGACGTCGATATCCTGGTCACAGACATCGGGCTCGCTGACCTGCGCGGCTTGGCTCCCCGCGAACGTGCACAAACGATTATCGACAATTGTGTGCATCCGGATTACCGGGAGGCTTTGCAGTCTTACTTTGACCGGGCCCAGGCATTACGGGGAGGCCATACGCCGCATATCCTTGAAGAAGCATTCAGCTGGCACACCCGGTTTAGGGAAACGGGCAGTATGAAATAAATGTTCTTTTATCTGGCCGGTACACTGCCGCGTTAATGTCGTTTTAATGTCGCTGGCGATTTTTAATCAAGTTCTAATGGTTGTTTAAGTTTCGTTTAATGGGCGGCGGGTAGTTTTGCGGTTCGTGCAAACCACACTTTTCGATAGCATTTCAGTGGACACACGTTGAATAAAACGGATATAACCCATGCGAAAGAAATTTATATACGGCGCTGTAATTATTGTTTCCACGGTGTTGGCCGTGAGCTTCCTGTGGCCGCCGATATTATGGAGTCTGGTGGTCTTAGGCCCCCTGATTGGATTGGGCATCATGGATATTGTCCAGACCAGGCGTGCCATTCGGCGGAACTTTCCGTTGCTCGGGAGGTTGCGTTATTTATTTGAAAGTATCCGCCCTGAAATCCAGCAGTATTTTGTGGAGAGCGATACAGACGGACGTCCATTTAACCGGCTTCATCGCAGTGTGATCTATCAGCGGTCCAAACGTGAACGCGACACCACCGCCTTCGGTACGCAATTGGATGTGTATGCCAATAACTACGAATGGTTGAGCCACAGCATTAATGCACTTGACTATTTTAAGGTGAATGAAAAGCCGCGGGTAACGGTAGGCGGGCCGCAATGCCGACAGCCGTACTCCAGCAGCGTCTTCAACATCTCGGCGATGAGCTACGGTTCTTTGAGCCGAAACGCAATTGTCGCGCTCAATGAAGGAGCCAAAATCGGTGGGTTTTACCACAATACCGGCGAAGGAGGACTGACGGATTACCACCTGCGTGGCGGCGGCGATGTCGTGTGGCAGATCGGCACCGCATATTTCGGATGCCGGCATCCCGACGGGCGTTTCAACCCGGAGGCATTCAGCCAGAAAGCACGGCATCCGCAGGTTAAGATGATCGAAATCAAGCTTTCCCCGGGTGCCAAGCCGGGCCATGGGGCATGCTCCCCGCGGCGAAGGTGACGGAAGAAGTGGCGCGCATACGGATGGTGGAACCGGGAAAGGATGTGGATTCACCACCGTATCACCGTTCGTTTTCCACGCCGATCGGCTTGCTGGGATTTGTGAAGGAACTGCGTGAGCTATCGGGCGGCAAACCTGTCGGCTTCAAGCTGTGCATTGGGCATCGGAGTGAGTTTGTAGCCATCTGCAAAGCCATGGTGAAGACCGGTATCTATCCGGATTTCGTGGGCGTGGATGGAGGAGAGGGCGGCACAGGTACCGCACCCCTTGAGTTTTCCAACTCGGTGGGCATGCCGCTGCGCGAGGCGCTGGCCTTTGTGTACGATTGCCTGACGGGCTTTGACCTCAAACGGCACATCAAGATCATCGCCACGGGCAAGGTGGCTACCGGGTTTGATCTGGTAAAGAATTTTGCGCTTGGGGCCGATATCTGCAACAGCGCCCGGGGAATGATGATGGCGCTGGGTTGTATACAGGCGCTGGAGTGCAACGCCAACACCTGCCCGGCGGGCGTGGCCACGCAAGACCCCGAACTGATGAAGGGGCTGGTGGTCGCCGACAAAAAGATACGCGTGGCTAACTTTCACAATGAAACCGTGAAAGCTGCCGGTGAGCTACTGGGTGCGGCAGGTATCCAGCATCCGGACCATATTCACCGCGTCCATATCCATCGCCGCGTATCGCCGAACCGTGTGGAAACCTATCTCGACAGTTACCCTTACATTCCCACAGGTAGTTTGCTGGCTGAACCTTACCCGCCGTCGTTCGAGTTCCTGATGAAAATCAGCTGTCCGGAATCATTCGAACCCGATTTCAATGAAGTGGATTTCGGGGAATATGCGTGGGCGAAGAAGCCGATGACAGGTTAATCATGCTTGACTCGTCCCGCCTTCAATTCAAATATGCCTTGTTTATTTAGTTGCGCACGATAGATAAGCCCAGCGTCCTTTGCCGGCGGGCAGGAGGTGCTTTATCAACGTGTAACCCCGAGTGGCGGTGTCATAACATACCAAATCTTCCGAACCGTCGGGGTTAGCCCGGATAAATTCATTGAGTCTGGTTGTGCGCATGTCGTGGTAAAACATGGGAATCCCTTTCCTGAATGCCTCGCGATACCGGTCGTCCGTCGCATTAGCTGTACGCCGGCAGATCTCCGCTACGGTTAGGCTATTGAGGAAGACTTGCGCTATAGGGCCTTTCTGGTTTTCCCGCACGGTCTGTTTGCGTGGAGCACTATTGTCGGATAGCGGGCCTGAAGATAAACGTTGCTCGTTGCTTGGTAGCTTCATGGTGCAAGTTTCGGGTACGCCAACAGTCATGTGATACGATATTTCAAGGATGTGCCGGATGGAGCACTTTCCTTGCGTTATGTACGGTAAAGATCATGAAAACAATAGGTTTTGTGGGTGTTCAAAACAGCTATATTCCTATCATTTTTTCTGATTTGCTTTTGCTGGAACGGCATCATTGCGCATTGCGCGAATGTCGGGATGCCGCGGAGCAGGGTAACGGTTCGCGGTGTCTTCCGCCGTCGTCGAAGAGGGAAGGCCGTTACCTTTTGTGTTCGAACAGCGGCTGGCCATCTTTCGTAAGCCGCAGTACCCCGTGGTGTTCGGTATAGCGATACCGATCGTTGCTATACCGGACACCGGATGCCGTGGCGTCAGCTTCCAGCCATATCGTGTCGCTTTTCAGGATGAACATGGCTATACCAGCGGCTTTGTCAAAAGCCATCGTCAGTGTATCGCCCCGCGCATTTGTTGCCGAACGGGTTACGATATCGTAGCGGGAGGTGATTGCTGCATTGGCGTTGCCAGCCGGTTCGGGGTCGTAGCCGGCCGATTGGCAGGAAGTGATAAAAAGTGCTCCGGCCAGGAGTACAATGATTAATAGGCTCTTCATTGTGTATGCTTAAAAAAATCTCTGGAGTGGAGGGCTCCACCCCAGAGAACATCTACCTTATTGAAAACACTCCCTGAATGGGAGCCGCTGCAAAAATGCGAATCGTGGATGGGGTTTGTGGGGTTCAAAAATGTTGTTTTCATGTCTTTTTTCCGGAGTAACCCCAAAAAAGTTGCTTCGTACATTGGCCATGCGTGGTTTACGCGTCTTCCCTGATGTAATGTTCAATGGCTTCAAGCATCGCTATCGGCTGGTCCTTTGGAAATACGGACAATGCCCCGTTTCCTTTGAACTGATCGATCGCTTGCCTGTCTTCGGTTGACGTGTATCCGAATAGTTTTATCGACGGAAACCTCCCCGAGAGTTCGTTGGCCGTCGTGATTCCATCCATTTCGGGCATATGAAGGTCAAGTATACAGGCCCCGGGAAGCGTTTGGAGCTTGCAAAGCTGGTTTATTAAAGACAGGCCGTCTTCAGCCACGGCAATAAGCTCAAAAGCAGGGAGGCTTTCGACCAACATGCTGATGGCTCTCCGCTGGAAGGCGCAATCATCTGCCAGTACAAGCTGTATTTTTTCACTAAGTGTTGCCATCATGCGCCCTTCGTCATTAAGTGATTGACCATCATGCAGCGTTGTTCGCCCGCTGGGTTGGTTTTTTCCGTTAGCTTATTGGTTCGATGGTGCAGGTCGAGTTCGTTCCTGAAGGCCGACGGGATCCTGCCGGTGTGTTTTTTGACAAACCGGCGGAAGTTACTCTCTTCGGCAAACCCCATTTCGTACGCGATTTCCGATATGGACAGGTCACTGTTCCGTATGCAATGAAGCGCTGCCGTCAGTACGATATCCGTTATGACCCGCTTAGCCGACTTGCCCAGGATCTGGTAGCAGAGATCGGAGAGCTTTCGGGGGGCGATATGCAACTGTTGGGCATAGTAGGCCACGTCAGTATGTTGCTGGCAGTGCTGATTCACGAGGATTAAGAATGTATTCACCGTACGGTTCGGCGAAAACGCCCGGTTGCTGATAGTTGCCGGTTCCAACTGCAGCCACAGAAACCCTTCCAGTAGCAGGTATTCTACACAAGCATGAGCTACAGCGGCATACAGGTTCGTGTGTTTGTCTGGACACCTTTCAAGCCGGTTGTTGATTATCCGCCTGAAATCGGCTTCCGTATCGCCCGTGCCGGTCACTTGCAGGGCTTTCTCTTTATCATAATAAAGTGCCGAGTTGAGGATGTACGAGTCCGATCCGGACCGTTCATAAAACGATGAGGTGAAGGAAACGACAAAACCACGGCTATCTTCAACGGACAACAAGCGTATCGTCTTTGTCGGACGGATAAACACAAGTTTGTCACCGGGTACTTCGTAATGCTGCGATCCGATGGCGAGCTTCAACGGTGTGAACGTTCGGATGACGGTGAAATAACCGGCATCACCATCGTCCTGCACATGGAGGCTTTCCATCGTATAAGCCTGGAGTGACAATAGCTGGAATTCATGCTGCGTTTTTTCCATGTTGCCAATGTTCGGGTAACCAAATGTGGATGGTTACGACACACTGCAAACGTCCGACTATTGTTGCGCCTATACAAACATAACACTATCAGTTTTCGTAAAAGTGATACAGTTTGAGTGGTTATGGACAGTTTCATGGGGCTGAACGCCTTTTTTCCTGCTCCTGGGATAGTCTGCTAATGAACTGAGACGGGGAGATGTTGGTTTCCTGCTTAAACATCTGCGCAAAACGACTATGCGATGAGTAACCTGAGAGCTCAGCAAGGTAGTTGATTTTGTAGTTCAGGAATTCGGGGTTGTCGATCATCTTTTGGATGATAAATTTGATGCGCAAACTGTTTAGGTAGTCGTTGAAGTTTTTGTTTCGGTGGTTTTGCAAGATGTGATTGACGTACCGGGTGTTGGTGCCCATGAGGGCGGCCAGTTTGGATATCGTGAAGTTCTTTTCCGTGAAGGCTGTCCCGGTTTCGAAAACGACAAGTTTGTTCAGCAACTCCCTTTCGGTATCTTCGGCGAGCAGGCGGTTGTTGCCGTTTTCCCGACGGACGGGTGATTGATCCGTTTGTTTTTCCCGCATCTGCGTGTTGAGTTCCGGGTTTTTATGTGCCGCTATGATTCGCTCGAAGTTGGCCCGTGCCTTTTTATTTTTTTTCTGAAAAATGATGACCACGACAATGATCACCAGCAGCGTGAGTGCCAAAAGCACGAGCAGCAGATCGCTCTTGCTTTTGAGCAAGTCAGCGTTGGCTTTCTCTTTTTGCAAAATATACCGGGATGCTTCCGCGGAGGAATGATGCCTGTCGGCCACATGGGCGATTATTTTCCGTTTTATGCTATCGGATTTCTGGTAATCGTTTATGAGTTCGTAGTACCTATTGAAAACGATATCCAGTTCGTGCTCCAGTTCCCTGTCGTCAAGTTCAGCAACCAGGGATGTGGCGGTAGTGAGGTATGCCAACGCCGTATCTGCGTCGCCTTCGGCAATTTCGATGTCGGCAAGCTTTATATTCAAGTCGGTCTCCTGCCATGGTGGTAAGGGCTGTCTGCTTTGCGCATAAAGGTCTTTCGCTTTGCTGAAATAAGATTTTGCCGAGTCAAGCTCTTCAAGTTCATAGTACGATCTCCCAAGATTCAGGTAGGCTGGCCGCAGGTGGATTGCGAGCATGTGCTGAAACGACGAATCGGGAAAGGCCTGTCCGGCCTCGGCTATCAATGCGAGCTGCTCTTTTACCGTTTCAATGGTTTTTTCGTAATCCGCTTTTTCATAATGAATGGCTCCCAGTTCGTTGTAGACCATGATCTTGGTGGTCGGTACGTTCGTTCCTTTGAGGCGGTTCGCGTTTTTCAGGGCCTTTTGCAGGTATGCAATGCTTTCATCATAGAGTTTTAGCGACCTGTACTGCGAGGCCACCATTCCGCTTGTGCGGCTTACCAGCTCAGATCCTGATTTTTCAGCAAGGGAGTCCGCCATAAGCGAGTATTTCAGGGCATTTACCCGATCTGCGCTCATGTGATAACCGTTGATCGATACAAAGAGCGAGCGTATCCGCTGCCTATCGTTTTTCGAGATCTGGTATAGCGAATCGCCGATAGCGATGATTTTGTCGGCACTTAGTTTCTGTTCATTAATCAGTACCGAATTGACATATTGGTCGAAACGTTGTTCGTCAGCAGGAGGTTGCGCGATGGCGCAGGAAAACGGGGCGGCAACGAGTAGAAATTGTAACAACTTGTTTTTCAGTGGTTGTCCTAATCGGAATTGTTTCATAGCGGCAAAGAAAGCGCGTAGGTGCATTTCAAAAGTAAATAAAAGAAACGCAAAGACAAAATGCCTTTGGTATAAAATGCCGTTTTTGCGCGTCGTTAAAGAAGTCCGTAGTTCAATGCCGAACTGCCTGCCACCCAATTAATATACAGTTAATATAAGTCTTGTATCTTTGAAAATTCTCAGGCAACCGGCAGCGGCTTGCGCCGGACAACAGGATGAAGATGGTGGTTCCACCCGAAAATACGTACTGGAAAAACTTTGTGGCAGGGCATGATGATGCGTTCCGCAAGCTATACGATTGCTTTGCGGACAGGCTGTTTTCCTTTGGTAGCCGTTTTTGCGCTGATGAAGAAACGGTGAAG
Organism: Parapedobacter sp. ISTM3; assembly: GCF_016533505.1. Classification (NCBI taxonomy): domain Bacteria; kingdom Pseudomonadati; phylum Bacteroidota; class Sphingobacteriia; order Sphingobacteriales; family Sphingobacteriaceae; genus Parapedobacter; species Parapedobacter sp. ISTM3. The sequence goes on from NZ_JAENGN010000002.1 coordinate 269,294, forward strand.
GACGCGATACATGACCTTTTTGTCGATCTGCATGTCTACCGCGCAAGGCTGGACAGGGAGGTCAATGTGAAGGCCTACCTTTACACCTCATTGAGGCGAAAGGTGTTGGCCGCGATGCGGCGGTCCGAGCGGTACCGGCTGCTTGATACCACAACGGTGGAATTCCATTTATCAGTCAACCAGGATGCGGAGACGATGATCATGCTCGATGAGCGCGAGCGCGAGCGGCTTGCCCTGCTTGCCGAAGGACTTGCGCTGCTTACCGGCAGGCAGCGCGAAGCACTGTACTTGCGGTTCCACTCCGGGTTGAGTTATGAAGAAGCGGCGGATATCATGGATATCACGGCGACCTCCTGCCGGATAATGGTGTACCGGGCGATCAAGCAGCTGCGCGCAAACCTGAAGCATCGAATGTCAGCCCTGAACCTGCTGTTCGTCCTGTGCACCAAACGCCCTTGATGCTATCCTTAAGGATATCTCTGAAAAAAATAATTCTTTTATATTCAGTGTGTTGTGATTTTTTTGAATGGCGGCTTGTATACAAATGGCTGCCTGCTCTCTCTATGATGGGTAGTAAAGAAAAGCTATGGACGGAAACGAAGAAGAAGAAGAAATTCCCCGGGAATTACGGGATTCGAAGCAACCGGGCGATGATCAAGATGCGGCAGCGCAGATTGGGGGTATGATAGCCAGGCATGCCGACGAGAAAACAATGGATAAATCTGACAAGGAACGGCTATGGAACAGCATCACATACACCGTATCAAATAGCGCTGTACCGGTTCGCGTGCGCCAATACAAGTGGATCGGCCTTGCAGCAGGTGCCGCAGCTATTGTCTTGGTGACGGCAATCGGGTTATGGCTTAGCCGGCCGGATGTGCAGGGAACGGGCGACCTCCTGACACAGCTTGCGCAAGCGCAACGTACCGATCTGAGTGCGATGGATTCCGTCCGGCTGACGTCCAGTGCCGGCGAAGTGCTATCCATCGGTGACAATACCGTCGTACGCTATCGCGATTCGATGTTGACCATCACCGACAGCCGCGGTATCCAGCGCGAATTGACGTTGAACAGCGCCGACATCTATAATACCCTGTCCGTTCCCTACGGGAAGCGGACAGAAGTGATGCTTTCGGACGGGACGAGGATTTGGCTGAACGCCGGTTCGCGGCTTGTTTTTCCGGTATTTTTCGCCGGAGATAGCCGCGACGTGTATTTGGAAGGTGAAGGGTATTTTGACGTGGCACGCCAAGGGGGAAAGCCTTTCGCCGTACATCTCGCCGATATGGAAGTCAACGTCGTAGGAACCTCGTTCAACATCAGCGCATATGCCGATGATGATTTCAGTTCGGCCGTCTTGCTAACCGGAGAAATCATGTTGACCAGCAAACAGCGGGATGGTTTCCGGGCGGTCCGCCTTAAGCCGGGTAAAAAAGCAACCTTGAGCCGAATGGATCAGCAATTGACACTGGCCGATGCCAGCGGGGAAGACGACATTTCCTGGACCAAGAAACAATTGATTTTGAAGAGCGTGCCGGTACATAGTTTGATTCGGCGGCTGGAACGGGTTTATAACACCGCTGTCGTATTGGCCGATGGTGCGGAGGCGGGCGACGAAAAAATCTCCGGCCGTCTTGATCTTACCCAACCACTGGCCGACGTGCTGTCGGATATCTATGAATCGGATATTTACCGAATAAACCAAGAAGAAAGGAGGATCGTTATTTCACGGAAAAATTAATCGCCCTAACCTCAAAACGCAAAAAGCAGGGTACGTGCTGCAACACCACCCTGCCGGACATTTTATTAACTGAAGTCATTAATAAAAATTAAACAAATTTATGAAAAAAATCTACTCCCGCCATAAGCCACAAAAAAAGGCGGGATTGGTTCGAAAGCTTTTACGAACAATGAAATTTGTCTCATTTTGCCTCATGCTGGGACTGGCGGCGGCGCACGCCGAAACCTATTCACAGAGTATCAGCATGGATATCAAGAATGGTTCCATCGCGGAGGTCTTTGACGAAATACAACGCCAGAGCGACTACGCCATCGTATATAAGGATAACGCTGTGTCAGGCCGCAAAGTGTCGATCACGGCAGAAAACAAAGACTTGTTCACCGTGTTGGACCAGGTACTGGAACAGGCAGGCCTTGCCTACCGTATCCGCGGTAAGCAGATTAGCATTATTAGCAAACCGGCGGCCCGTAGAACTGCGACGCGGTTTCCGCAGGATTCACTCATTACGGTACGCGGGCTGGTGGTTGATGCCAAAGACACCGATATGCCGCTTGTGGGGGTAGGGATACAGGTGAAAGACGCGGGAACATCGACGGTGAGCGATAAGGAAGGTCATTTCACCGTTCGCGTACATCCACAAGCCATACTTACAATATCCTCAATCGGTTATCGAACTGTGGAAGTGGGCGTGGCCGGCCGTACGAGTATTCGGATAGCTTTGGAAGAACAGGTGTCAGCCATTGACGAAGTGGTGGTCGTGGGCTACGGTGAGCAACGAAAAATCAACCTCACCGGTGCGGTGGGCTCAATCAAGGCAGAGGACTTTGCCGCGCGCCCCATCGTTTCGGTAAACCAGGCCCTGCAGGGACAATTGCCTGGAGTAACCGTGGTGAACACCAACGGCCGGCCGGGGACAAACAATACCAACATCCGCATCCGGGGAATCAATACGTTGAATAACGCAGGACCGCTGGTGGTCATTGACGGGGTGCCGGGCGGCGATATGTCCATCCTCAATCCGGAAGATGTGGAAAGCGTGTCCGTACTGAAGGATGCGGCTTCAGCTTCCATCTACGGAGTCCGCGGTGCCAATGGCGTCATCTTGGTGACCACCAAAAAAGGACGGGCCGCTGACGACGGCAAGGCCGATATCAATTATAATGGATATTATGGTATGCAGATGCCTGTTACGTTGCCGGAGATGGCCAATTCGTGGGAATACATGGAACTGATGAACGAAGCGCTGGTCAACGGCCGGAATAACCCCGCATGGACGGACGAGCAGATTCGGATTGCGCGCGAAGGCACCGACCCCGATTATTTTGCCAATACTCGCTGGATCGATGAAATCTATAACAGCCACGCTCCCCAGCATAGCCACAACCTGTCCGTGAATGGTGGGATGGGCCAGTCCACCTACCGACTCGCCTACGGTTATCTCAATCAGGGCGGTATGGTTACGGGCGATAACTTCAACTCGCACCGCCATAATATCCGTGCACGGTTCAATACCACGTTGTTCGATCGCCTGACGATCGACGGCAATGTCGGTTACATCGACCGGAATTACCTCGCCTCAGCGGAAAACCCAAGCAATACCGGAGGCCCACTGAACGCGGCCATGGGCATCAGTCCGCTGGTACCTGTACGGTTTTCTACCGGAGGTTGGGGCTATCATGGCGGGCAGCGCAATCCAATCGCCGTCACCACCGATGGCGGCACAGACAAGTTTAATTCCCAGGAGTTCACTGGCAACTTACAGGCCAGCCTGCACATCTGGGACGGCCTCCGATTACGCGGCCAATTGGGCAACGTGCGTTATCATACCCGCCGTACGGTGATGGTCAATACCATTGACTACATCGATCCCTACGGTGAGCTGGTCTACCAGAACAACGTACCCAACCGGATGGAAGTACGCAGCTTCACGCGCAATTACATCAACCTGATGGGTATGCTGGAGTACGAGAAGACCTTTGCGGATGCTCACTATATCAAAGCCATGGTGGCTGCTTCGCAGGAGGAAGACGTCAACAATGACATCAACGCCAGCCGTACGCATTTCCCCGTGGAAGGAATTCCAAGTCTTAATATCGGTACAGAGAACCAGCTCAATTCCAATCCCACAACGCAGTGGGCGCTGCGTTCTTTTTTTGGCCGGGTAAATTATGCATTCAAAGACCGCTACCTGCTGGAGGCCAATTTCCGCCGGGACGGATCCTCACGTTTCCATCCTTCACTGCGGTGGAATTGGTTCGGCTCGGTATCCGGTGGTTGGGTGTTTACCGAAGAGCCGTTTTTCCGTGGGCGGATAAAAGACATTGTTGACATGGGTAAGATACGTTTTTCATACGGTACGCAGGGAAATGATCGTGTGGAAAACACATCGGGCACACTGATGAACTTTGGGTATATGAATACCTACGCATCGCGTACCACCATGCCCATCGGCAACGTGCTGACCAATGCGTTCTGGCAACCGAACGTAGGTAATCCCCTGTTGTCTTGGGAGAGCTCCCTGAAAAGCAACGTTGGGCTCGATCTCACGTTGCTTGGCAACCGGCTCAACGTTGTGGCCGACTATTATGTGAACAAGACCAACGATATCCTATTGGCTGTGCCGCTGCCGGACGTGTTCGGCGCAAACTTTCCCGTGCAGAATGCAGGCAGTGTAGAAAACCGTGGATGGGAAGTGCAGGTAGGATGGCGATCCACAATAAACACCGTCCGGTACGGCATTACCGCAAACTTGGCCGACGTCCGGAACCGGGTGACTGACTACGGCGGCGCCCCGCCAGTGATTGGCGACCGTATCCGCCGCGTGGGTGATCCCATCGATGCGTTTTATGGCCTGGTGGCTGATCGCATTGCACAGGAGGCCGATTTTGAGTATAACCCCGTTACTGGCGCGTACACCCCGCGCTTCCCGCATATTGAAGGCGATCCGATATCGCCCGGCGACATCATCTACCGGGTGCTGACGCCGACTACCGACCCGGACAAATCCTATGACTTCAATGATCCGGAGCGGGAATACATCTCGCTTGACAAGGATCGCACCGTCATCGGCAATGCCATTCCTCGCTATACTTATGGGCTGCGAGGTGATTTGGCTTGGAAAGGGTTCGATTTTTCGTTTTTCATCCAGGGCGTGGGCAAAGTGAACGGACTGCTGTCCGGGCAAGCGCGGCATGCATTCATCAACCAGAGCACCATGCCGCATCAGGCGCATCTCGACCGTTGGACACCCGAAAACCCCAATGCCAGCTATCCCCGCCTGGTATACAACCAGACGTACAACACCCGCATGTCGACGTTCTGGCTCGAAGATGCCTCGTACTTGCGGCTCAAGAACATCCAACTCGGCTATACGCTGCCCCAACGTGCGCTTGGTCAGCTGGGCCTTGGCAAGGTGAGGGTATACGCCTCGGCCGAAAACCTCCTTACACTTACCAACTTTTATTCCGCGTTTGATCCGGAGGTGCCGGTGAATACCACCGGCGGTGTATACCCCCAGATGAAAACGTTTATTTTTGGAATTAGTGCTAACTTGAAATAGATCAACTTACGGATAAAAAATATTGCGATGAAAAAATCAATCATCTATATCGCTTTGCTGACGATGGCCACTTCCTGTAGCGATGGCTTTCTCGACCGCGTACCGCTCGATAATATCGTGGATGAAACGTATTGGCAAACGGAAGAACACCTCATGCTCGGGGTAAATACCTGCTATGCCTTTATCAAAAACAAGAACACGGTAGACATCGGCCAAATGGGTGACGAAAGCATCAATTCAACGGCCAGCAATGCCTACCGGCTGATCGCATCCGGAAATTACACCTATGATCTGGCCACGGTGAATAATCAATGGAAAGACCAATATGCGGGTATCCGGCACTGCAACAACTTTCTGGCTAACTACCATCGGGCCGAAAGCGTAAGTGAAGCACGGCGCGAAGCGCTGGCTGGTGAAGCGCGGGTGATCCGTGCGCTGCTTTATTTCTATCTGACGTTTTTTTTCGGTGACGTGCCCATTGTGGACAAGCCATTGAACATCGATGAGGTATACGGTCCCCGTGATCCGCAGGAAAAAGTTATCGACTTCATATTCAATGACCTTGACCTGGCCGCGCAGCACCTCCCCGCCGAGATACCGACCGGCGCCAACTTGGGGCGGATTTCGAGAGGTGCAGCCTACGCACTGAAAGCACGTGTCGCATTATATGCCGGGCGTTATGATGTGGCCGAACGGGCGGCCCAGGATTGCATTGACCTCGGCATCTACGAGCTGTACAGCAACGGAAATCCTGAAACCAGCTATAACGAGCTTTTCACATGGGCAGGCAAGCTGGCGGCCGGCAATAACCGGGAATCTATCCTGACGCGGGCGTACCTGTCGGATGTAAGTATGCACAACCTGAGCCGCGAAATCCAGGTGCCCGACCAGGCCAGCCGCTTCAACCCGACCAAGGCGTTGGTGGACACCTACCTGGACACATTGGGCTATCCGATTACCCACCCCGCCTCGGTATACGAGGAAAATTCATATGCGGACATTTTCAAAAACCGCGACCCGCGGATGCGGCAGACCATTCTGCCCCCGGGGGCGACATGGGGTGGACGTAATGACGGCAACCCGGACAACACGGATCTGACAGTTTATACAGCTCCACGTTTCATCGCCGGCAACCCCGGAGGGAGCGTGACGCTCAGTGGCTTTTATTTTACCAAATATGTGCATGTGCCTACCGTGGCGCAGGTGAGCCGGGATCAGAACGATATCCATCTGATCCGGTACGCTGAAGTGCTGCTTACATTGGCAGAGGCTAAGCTTGAACAAGGAACGCTCACGCAAGCTGACGTCGATCGCACGATCAATTTGCTCCGCGATCGGGTGGGTATGGTGCGCATGGATTTGGCTTGGCTGCAGGCCAATGGGCTGGACGTACGTGAAGAGATACGCCGTGAACGACATGTAGAGCTGGCCATGGAAGGTCAGCGTTGGTTTGATATCGTGCGTTGGAAACAGGGATATTTGTTGGGCGCCGATGTTAAAGGCATGCGCCGTTCGTTTGCCGCAGTGCAGGCCGACGTAGCCAACCTGCGCGTGGACGACCAAGGATATATCATCGTCAATGACGGACGTCGGTTTGAGGATCCCAAGAATTATTTGTTGCCTGTGCCGATGGAACAGGTAAATCGTAATCCGGAACTGGGGCAAAACCCAGGCTGGGTCAATTGATAAGTCAACATGAAAAAAGTTCCTGTATTGATCCATTTTGCTTTTTTGTTCTTGGTCAGCGCGTGCGGAAAGGTCGGCAGCGACCTTGATGAACCAGGTGAGCCGAATCCGCCGCAGACCGGGACGGTCATCAAATCCGGTGATACCGTTAGGATGGTGACCTATAATATCCATCATGCCAATCCGCCTTCTCGGCCGGGCGAAATAGACATTGAAGCGATCGCCGCTGTAATTAACCGCGTAAATCCCGATGTCGTCGCCTTGCAGGAGGTGGACGTACGGACACAACGGTCGGGGCCTTCGCTCGATCAGGCTCGGACATTGGCCACCCGTACGGGCATGCAGGTGTTTTTCAGCAAGTCGATCGATTACCAGGGAGGTGAATACGGCAATGCCATCTTGTCCAGATACCCCATAGTGCAACGTGTGCGGCACGAATTGCCGAGCGTGCCTGGTGTTTCGACGGAGGCTCGTTCATTGGCCGTGATCGCCGTTGAAACCGAAAATGGCGAACGCATTTACTTTGGGACGACACACCTCGACGTTTCACATGCCGAAACACGCAATCTACAGGTCGACAAGTTAAGGGATGTAAATGAAGCCCTTGGTGCTCCGTTCGTCCTCGGCGGCGATTTCAACGCCCAGGTCGGCTCGGAAACTATCAACCGGCTTGTCGCTGGAAATGTGTTTCGGGTGGCTTGTCTCGGGAGCTGCCCCAACACCATTCCTGCCGCCAGCCCCAGTCGGGCCATTGATTTTATTTTCCTGAATCAGGCCGCCTCATCGGCGTTCACGGTAGTGGGGTATGCGTCGGTCAACGAGACGTATGCCTCTGATCACCGACCTGTGGTTGCTGAACTGGTATACAGGTAAGAGAACTCATTCATACAAATTGAAAACGATTAGTCACATCATTATAAATGAAACGAACGATTTACGCGCTGTTCATGGCATTGGGAGTGCTCATGACCGCATGCAAGAAAGATAATGACGGGTCGGCCTCGGGAGGCGATCCGATGATTACCGCTATCTCCCCTGAGCAGGGGCATCCCTTGTCAACGCTTACCATACAGGGCGAAAACTTTAGCCGTGTACGCGCGGAAAACCGGGTGGAGATCAACGGGGTCGAAGCCCGTATCATACACTTCAACGAGCACACCATCCATGTCGAAGTGCCGGAAGAAGGATCGACCGGATCGATATCCGTTATCGTTGGAGGGCGATCGGCAAGCGGACCCGTATTTACCTATATGGCGGCGCCTGCCATCTACCGGGCGGAAACCTATGCAGGTACCGGCGAAATGGGCTATGCGGAAGGCCCACGGCAGTCAGCGCTGCTCAACCGGCCGGGGGGCGTGGTCTTCGACTCGAAGGGTAACTTGATTTTCTCCGACCGCAACAACAACCGGATTCGCAAAGTCAGTCCAGACGGGCAGGTGTCGTTGGTAGCGGGTACCGGAGCGCAGGGACGGCAGGACGGGCCTGCGGATCAGGCAACATTCGCCTGGCCCTACGGTATTGCCATTGATAAAGACGACAACATCTACGTCGCTGACCGCAACAACCACCTTGTGCGCAAGATCGATGCAGTAACCGGTATGGTAAGTACCCTTGCCGGAAGCACCCAAGGGTATGCCGAAGGACGTGGTGCTGAAGCCCAGTTCAACCAACCGCTTGACGTAGCCGTGGCCAATGACGGTACGGTGTACGTTGCGGACTACAATAACAGCCGGATCAGGAGCATCGCGCCGGACGGTACCGTAAGCACCTACGTGGGGGATGGGGTCCAAGCCTATCGGGATGGTCCTCGGGAAACGGCGCAGGTCAACCGTGCACCGGGAGTCGATATCGACCGGGACGGCAACCTGATCATCGCCGACCGCTTCAACTACTGCGTGCGGAAAGTGACGCCGGACGGCATGGTGACGACCATCGCCGGTAGTCGATCGCGGCAGTACGGGCATGCAGACGGGCCGGAGGCTGAGGCGCTGTTTTTCGGGATATGGGGTGTGCACGCCGCTGACGACGGCCATATATACATCGCGGAAATCAACGACAACCACGCCATCCGCGTGCTGACCCCGGAAGGAGAGGTACGGACGCTCGGCGGGGGCGGCCAATCCGGATTCGTCAATGGCGAGCCTTCGACGACTTCACGGTATAACACACCGGTTGGTTTGGCGCTTGATGGGGAAGGCAACATTTATGTGGCCGATCTGGAAAACCATGCTATCCGACGTTTGATACGCACGAATTAAAACCGGCTATATTTGTTGTTTTTAGCGCCGGCCGGGACCGGTCCAGGTTCCGGCCGGCTTATTTGCAAGTAAAAAAAATAGGATACAATTTAAAATGAAGAACAAAAGCTACATCCCTTTTATTTGTACTGTGCTGCTTTTTTTGGTAAGCATGGGTTACGCGCAGCCGTTGAAGGTACTCACGTATAACATCCACCATGCCAATCCGCCGTCCAAACAGGGCAGTATCGATCTGGAGGCCATCGCCCGTGTTATCCGTGAAAGCGGTGCCGAATTGGTGGCACTGCAGGAAGTGGATGTCTACACCGAGCGATCGGGCAAGCATGCTGATCAAGCGAAGGAGCTGGGCAAGCTTACCGGTATGCATCATTATTTTGCCAAAGCCATCGATTACCAAGGTGGGGAATACGGCGTTGCTATTTTATCGAAACATCCGTTTATGACGACTGGAAACCAGCCATTGCCCATGGCAGAAAACGTGGGCGGCGAACCCCGCACGCTGGCGATGGCCGTCGTGGAGCCACGTGCGGGCAAACCATTGGTGTTTGCGTGTACCCATCTTGACCTCAAACCAGAAAACAGGTTGCTGCAAGCACGGGAGATCGTGAAATGGGGGGCTGGGCTGGACCTTCCTGTGATACTCGGTGGTGATTTTAATGCTCAACCGGACAGTGAGGCTATCCGCCTGCTTGACGCGTGTTTTCGGCGGAGCAGCGTCACTAATGGCTTCACCATACCGGTTGAATCACCGAACCGTGAAATCGATTTCATCATGTTCGGACCAAAGGCGCACTTTGAGGTTGTCAAGCATGAAGTGATTGAAGAGCGATATGCCTCGGATCACCTGCCTGTGTATGTCGAGCTGGAGTTTCGCTGAACCCATATCGGCCGGGATTCGGTGAAAGCGATGGCAGTGCACTGCGTGCCCGGTTGGTGAAGTGCGGTCTCTTAATCGTTGTAAATAGCCATAACCGGCACGTCGATACTGTGCAACAGATCCTGGGCAAGGCTGTAAGAAAAAAGGCGTTGGTAAAAGTTACGTTTGTGGTTGACCAGGCAGACCAGATCGATATGGTTGGACCTGCAATAATCAGCAAGGGCGGCTTTTAGGTCTATCGTATCGATGGACCGGAACACCGTATCCTCTGTATACGGTACGCGGAGGGATTTCCTGAATCGGTCCATCAGCGGCACCACGGATTCCCCATGGGCCAGATCAAAATGCAGGACATGGAGCTTAGCGCCAAACTCCCGGCAGGTTTTCATAACCTGGGTCACGGGAGCGCGCTCATCCTCGTGGTAATCGACCAGAAACGCTATATGGTCAATCACGCCATCAAACCGGGCTCGTTGAGGTACGGCGATTACCGGTTTATTGATCTCCTCAAGGATAATAGCGGTGTTGGTCTCCAGAAAGACTTCAAACATCCCCCTCTTTGCTGCCTGTGCACCGATAACCACCAGTTCTATCGCGTCTTCCTTACGCTCGACATATGCTTTGAAATTTTCTATAAAAGCCCCTTCTTCAACAACATACTTCATCTTTACGCTGTCTGCCTTGAGCTCTTCGATGAGTTTTTCAAACGGTGGAAACTTATCTTTCTTAGAATGGAAGTTTTCAATATCAAGTTTTTTATAAACTTCGCGGGTTTCTTCGTTAAGTTCCGCACCTGGCATAAAACTATGGTAAACAACAAGTCTTGCCTGTGTTTTTTCGGCATATTTAAGTGCATAACCAAATGCGTTGAGCGATGCACTGGAGAAGTCGGTTGGAAAAAGTATACTTTTCATCATGATGATGCTATAAAACTTCGTTCATCTTCTATTCTGGGTCCTATTGGAGCGTCCCGTCGCTTTCAGTACCCGTACACCCGAAGGCGGCAGATCGGCTACGAAAGGGAAGCCAGCGAGGAAACAATCCTCGGGAAAAAGTGTTTATGCATACCGGGTTGTTCATAACGTAGCCAGGTATTTAACCGCAAAGACCAACAGAATACTCACCACCAGTCCAATGACCACCTTTGTCAGATCCACGGCCAGGTTTCTGAACATCGCGCGGCGCCCCTCATTTTTCCGCAGCATAAAATTGAGCGCAATTTCCCTACCGGCAAGAATACCGATAAATACCCAGGTGGTACTCATGGGCACATTGTTCAGTTCTTTGAAAAAATAAAGAATGATACCGTAAGAGAAATCGATGATTGTGGCTGAACGGACGTCGACAGTATTGGTCTTCGAGCGGACGATATGCTGGATGGTTCCCCCTTTTGAGGCAATGATGTAAGCCAATATAACCAGTATAATCAATAAGGAGAATGCCAGCCCCCATGGCGTCAAGGCCCGGGGCAGGTATACATAAATATTGGCAAAATCCTGTATAAGCCACTGTGACCATAGGAATCCCGTAGAGCCCCATTGCAACACCGTCCATACCTCATTCTCCCTCCGGGTGATCGGGTTTTCAATGAATTTTTTTTCTAATAACCTCGAAATCGTGAAATACAGCGTCAGTGCTGCCACAAAAGCCACGACATACCCCCAGACCGATTTGGTCACCATACTGGTCAGGTTTTCCGGATTGAAGAAGGTCAGAATCAAAAAAGAAGTACTCACCGGTATTCCCGTACGGGTTAGGAGTAGTAAGATAATAGGCGGCAATAGAAAATACCATTCAAAGGGATCGGGTAGCGGATATTTTTCGAGCCTGCCGTAAGAAACATCCCCCGCATGGTTCAAATACCCAAATATAAGGGTACACGCGAGAATGCCTCCCGCAAATGCCCAGAGTACCCACCACCTTTTTCGTTCATTGGAACTTAAAAAAGTACCTAGGGTCTGGATGGTGTCATTTCCCACGACAGAATAAGACGCCAGGACAAAGCCCAGATACATAACAATTGAAGAAACATCCATGCAGTTGATGTGTAAGTCGCTATGCAAGGAACTTAACTAATGTCTGCTGGTGATTACGGATAGGTTACCATTGTGTTATGTTTTATCTGTGCTGTAAAAACGTTGGTCGGGCAAGTAAAAACCGTTGAAACTCAAAAGCGATTTTGCGTTTTAATGAAAAAAAGCCTTATAATCAGTTGATTATAAGGCTTTTAAGTACCTAGGGCGGGAATCGAACCCGCACTCGCTTTAGGGCGAACAGGATTTTAAGTCCTGCGTGTCTACCAGTTCCACCACCTAGGCGACTAATAGTCTGTTAACAATAAATCCCTTCTCTTTTTGCAAGAAGAAGGGACTTCTGGAGCGAAAGACGAGGTTCGAACTCGCGACCTCAACCTTGGCAAGGTTGCGCTCTACCAACTGAGCTACTTTCGCTTGCTGTTTGTGGATGCAAATATAGGGAGTTTTCAGCTTCTGTCAATACTTTTTTCAAAAAAATCACAATTCATTGTCACTCAATAGTTCCAGAGCCAGTTCACTTTCATATCCCTTGCTTAAGGCATAACGAAGCAGTTTGTTTTTTCGTTTATAGGGGTGCTTTTCCTTTTCCAACCGGGCTTTTGCTTGCAGCAATTCGTATAATTTTTCACGATAGGCATCATCATCCAAGCTGGCTAATGCTGTACGGATAAGCGGCGTCGATACGGATTTTTGCAGTAGGCCTTGTCTGATTTTGTGACGGCCCCAGCCTTTTATCCGAAATTTGCCTGATGCATAGGCCAGTGCAAACCGTTCCTCATTCAGGAAACCGGCAGCAATCAAATCGGCGATAACGTTTTCCACGTCCAGTTGGTGCAATCCCCAACCGTATAACTTGTCCCGTACCTCCTGTTGCGACCGTTCCTGATACGCGCAGTATTGCTCGGCTTTGGCCCGCGCCTTTTCCTTCACTTCCATAGGTCCAAAATGGCAAAAAATTCTTGCAGAACCCAAAAAATGTTGAAATTCGTGCCATGCATGAACAATCATATACCATTCGGCGGATTTCCGAGCTGATGCCCACGGTGCGGGTTTATTTTAATGATGAGTCGGCTGAAGTACGTTCATTGCTGTACGATAGCCGTAAACTTTCTGATACGCAGCATGGCGTGTTCTTTGCATTGGAAGGCCGGCGTGACGGCCACCAATATGTCAAGGAAGCATATGCCGGCGGAGTGCGTAATTTTGTAGTGGCTGAGGGGAAAACGGAAACAACCTGGTTTCCCGGAGCAAATTTTATCGTTGTGGGGGATACCCTGGAGGCGCTGCAGGTACTCGCCATGCATCACCGCAATCAGTTTGCTTATCCGGTGATTGGCATTACGGGGAGTAATGGCAAAACCATCGTGAAAGAATGGCTGGCACAGTTGCTGGCCCCGGAATACCGCATTGCGCGAAGCCCCAAAAGCTATAACTCGCAAATCGGGGTAGCGCTATCGCTGTGGCAGTTGGATAACACGTGTGATTTGGCCATAATCGAAGCAGGCATCAGTCAGCAAGGGGAGATGGAGGTATTACATCGGATGATCCAACCGGACATCGCTGTGCTCACCAACATAGGTCCTGCGCATGACGATGGGTTCGCTTCGGCTAAAGACAAAATCAGTGAAAAGCTCCGCTTGTTTAACGGAGCCAAACAGGCCGTCTATTCACCGGATCATATAGCCGGTATTCCCGTACCCTCCACGGGGAGGCATATGACATGGGGAGCGGGGGACGCCCTGTTGCACGTTATGGGCCACGACGTGTTAGCCGGACGCAAATGCTGCATACGCGCGCGATACGAGGGGCAGCTTGTGCAAATCACCATTCCGTTTATCGATGCGGCTGCCAGGGAAAATGCCGTATGCTGCTGGGCGACCATGCTGGCGATGGGATATGATTCAGCGGTCATAGCCGAACGGATGGTTTCATTGCAGCCGGTCGAAATGCGACTGGAAATGAAAAAAGGCATTAACAATTGCACCGTAATAGACGATAGCTACAGCAACGATTTGTCATCATTGCATATCGCGCTGGATTTTCTGCAACAGCAGCAACAACATGCCTCCCGGACGCTGGTGTTGTCTGATATACCGGGAGCTTCCGGACATGAAGAAGAAGTTTATTCAGCGGTTGCTAAGTTGCTTGCTCATAATAAAATTACCAGGCTGATTACCATTGGTCCCGGGTTGATGCGTCAATCGCCGCGGTTTGACTTTGTCAGGCATGAAGCGTTTGCGGATACCGCGTCTTTTCTGGCATCACTCGCTGACTTGCGCTTCCAGGATGAGACCATTCTCCTGAAAGGTGCCAGGAAATATGCGTTTGAGCGCATCAGTCAAGTGCTTACGGCAAAATTGCATGACACGGTGTTGGAGACCAACCTCAATGCCGTAGAGCATAACCTGAATCAATATCGGGCCTTGCTGCCCAAGCATGTGAAGTTGATGGCTATGGTGAAGGCGTTTTCCTACGGCAGTGGGAGTTATGAAGTGGCGAGCTTGCTCCAGTTTAATAAAGTGGATTACCTGGCTGTGGCGTATGTGGACGAAGGGGTAGAGTTACGGAAATCCGGAATTACGCTTCCCATCATGGTTATGAGCCCTACGGCGGCTTCATTCGATGCGCTTTTGGCTCATGGGTTGGAGCCGGAAATATACAGCTTCGGTGTACTGGATGACTTTATCCGGGTATTGGCAGGCAAGCAGTTGGTTGATTATCCCATACATATCAAAGTGGACACGGGAATGCACCGGCTGGGCTTTTCGGTAAGTGATATTGAACAGTTAATTAGTTGTTTGCAAGAAACAGGTGAAGTAAAAGTGCAGTCTGTGTTTTCTCACCTGGCCGCAGCTGGCGATGCCACACATGACGCATTTACTGCGCGGCAATTGGCTGCGTTTGAGTTGTTTGCCGGGAAGCTGGTTGATGCATTGCGATACCCTTTTATCCGTCACATCGCCAACACCGCGGGTATTCAACGATGGCCGCAAGCGCACTTGGATATGGTACGTTTAGGTATCGGGCTATATGGTGTTCATAAGGAGTGGCATAAGGTATTGGTGTTGCAGCAAGCAAGCACCTTAAAAACGACCATTACGCAAATCAGGGAGGTACCTGCCGGAGAAAGCGTAGGGTATAATCGGAGTGGAATGCTGACGAAGGACAGTACCATTGCTACGGTAAATATTGGCTACGCGGACGGTTATGACAGGCGGTTCGGTAACGGTGTGGGAAGCATGATGGTCAAAGGCAAGACTGTACCGACAGTGGGGGATATCTGCATGGATATGACCATGCTGGATGTCAGTGGCGTTGATGCCCGGGAAGGGGATGAGGTCATTGTGTTTGGTGATGTCGACCGGTTGGCAAAAACCATTGGTACGATTCCCTATGAGCTGCTGACGGGCATATCACAGCGGGTAAAAAGAGTCTATTATTACGGGTAGTCCTGCGGCGGAGTCGATGCTCCAATGCTCATACGCAGTCCCCATACACGTCATACAACACACCAAACTAACATATGAAAAATCGAACGATACGTTTATTCTTTAATTACCTCATCAAAGGCACCTTAGTGGTCGTGCCGCTTGCAGGAGCATTATTTCTGATTGTCTGGATTGTGGCAAGCATCGATTCGGCACTCAACCTGAGCAGTTGGTTTTGGGAAGACGAGGAGGGAAGGCCGCTTTACGTGCCGGGCCTGGGTATCCTTACCGTGATTACCGTGCTGGTCGTTGTAGGGATGGTATTTACAAATGTCGTCACCGAGCCGATATCCAATTGGCTCAACAATTTGCTCAACCGCATCCCCTTGTTTAGCACCCTGTATTCCTCCATCAAAGATTTTACGGAAGCATTTGTGGGAGATGCTAAGAAATTCAATGAGCCGGTGCTTGTGGAGGTCAATGAAACAGGCTTGAAAAAAATCGGATTCCTTACGCAACGGGACCTTTCCAAGATCGGATTACAGGGTGAAGTAATTGTTTACTTTCCCTATTCTTACTCATTTGCCGGTCAGGTGGTTGTTGTAAAGTCTGAGCGGGTGAAGCGGCTAAATATGAGCGCCACTGATGCCATGAAGCTGGTGGTCTCGGGCGGCGTGAGCGGACTGGAGTGATTCGCCCACGGTGATGTCACGACAAAACCTCGTGGAGAATGCGATAAGACTTCAACCGCGCTCCCTGGTCGTAAATATTTCCGGTGGTCATCAGCTCGTCGATGCCGGTCTCATCAACGAATCGGGAGAGCTGTGCGGCCAGCGTTTCGCGGCTTCCGATGAACGTGCAGGCGGTCATCTGTTTGACGGCATGTTCGACCTCTGGCGTCCAGTAAGGGTCCATCGAGGGGACGGGCGGTTGCAATGGCCGGCGCGTATTGGTAACGATGCCCAGGAACATGCGGTACATGCTCGTCGCCAATACCTGCGCTTCTTCATCGGTATCGGCGGCGATGACATTGACACAAGCCAGCACATAGGGCTTGTCGAGCTGTGCCGACGGTTTGAAATGTTGGCGGTAAAGTGAAATGGCGGTGCGGAACTGCTGTGGCGCAAAATGGGCAGCGAAAGCGTACGGTAGGCCCATCTCGGCCGCTAAATAGGCACTGTCGGTGCTGGAGCCCAGTACCCAGATAGGAATGTCAAGCCCTTCCCCCGGAAATGCCCGTACACGGCCGTCGCTGTTTTCAGGGCTGAGATACAACTGCAATTCACGGATATCCGAAGGAAAATGGTAAGCGGTATTGAGGTTGTTGCGGCGCAGCGCCATGGCGGTCAGTTGATCTGTTCCCGGCGCACGGCCCAAGCCGAGATCTATACGTCCCGGATACAGGGTTTCCAGTGTGCCGAATTGTTCGGCCACCGACAGCGGGGTATGGTTAGGCAGCATGATGCCGCCCGAGCCGACACGGATATGTTCCGTCTTGCCGGCTACATGGCCAATAAGCACGGATGTAGCCGAACTGGCGATGAATTCCATATTATGATGTTCGGCGAGCCAGATACGTTCGTAGCCTAATTGCTCGACATACCGGGCAACGTCTACCGTGCGGGCAATGGCTGATGCGGCGTCACCGCCAGCGATGATGACGGAGAGGTCAAGTGCGGAAAGCTTTAGTTGCTTGGACATGATGCAAAGTACCGCATTAGGCACTTCACGTACAAGTCGGCATCAGCATTTTGATGCAAAGATGACCAAAAGCACATCATCAGGGCCTGTGCAAAAGAACAGATGCATATCCGCGCCGTCGTGTATCCGATGCCGCTTGCGCAATGCTTCGACTTTTAGCGGAAAATTGCGAGTGCTGACTGCGGCATGCCGTATCGATTTGTCGTTTTTGAAATCAGTATAGGGCGTTACACGGTCCACCCGGAACGTCTTGCCCATAAAGTCCGGGTGGTGGGTCGTGGACGTATAGAGGTGAGTGTGTTGGTGGAGCTTTTTCAGGCCATAGCGCTGCCCGATGAGTTTGAATGCGCCGGATTTGAGCAATGCCGCATCCGGCTCGTACAAGTAATGCTCGGGCAGTCCCAAGTGCGAGACGGCGGCGGTCTCCTCGCTCATTTCGAAGGAAAAGGTGCGTGTCACATCGTTTTTCAGTACGGCCGCTACCAGTTGCGGCGTGCCTGCATAAGCGCTATCCAAGACAAACAGCAATTCTTTACATTCATTGTCGACGCTTATGATGTGCACTTCAGAGACCTTGTTCAACGCTTGGAGGGCTGCGGAAATATCCAGCAATGGAGCGGCTTTGATGAGTAATTTTCCCGCTTTTTGCAGCAAGTCCTGTTGAACTTCCACCACATTGGGTTCACAGTCCTCCAGCCGGAAGACCTTGCGGCTTTCTACCCGCCGTGAAGGATCGATATACGCGTAGTCAAATGCGTTGTCGCCTTGGCTGCGCAAATAAGCAAGGCCGTCATCCGCAATGAAGCTGATCGTGCGTATGCCCAGTGTCAATGCGTTGTGTGCCGCGATCCGGGAAAGTGCTTCGTTCTTTTCGCAGTGGATCACCGTTTCGGCGCGTTGTGCGAAAAAATAGGTGTCGACACCAAGGCCGCCCGTTAGGTCGATTATACGGCTTTGCTGGCGGATCAAACTTGCCTTGTATTGGGCGGTAGTCTGTGAGGATGCCTGCTCCATGGCGCGTTTTTCCGGATAATAAATCCCCGGTATATCATACCACAGCGGCAGTTTTTTCCGGCTACGTTGCCTGCCATCCAGCTGTTGGGCCAATTCCAGGGAGGAAACGTGCGGAAAAGGACTTTTACGCAACGCCATTTCCGTAGGAGGCATAGCTTCGTGGGTGCGCAGGTACTGCTGCACATCCGGTGTGAGGATTTGAGGATTCATCACCGCTATTATTGGAAGACCAGTTGCCGGATATGCGAAAACGACGCTTCGGCGGCCGCCAATTGCCGTTCGCGTGATTGGTTGAGCGCGGCTCTGTCGGTGCCCACAGCACGCTGAAACCCTTCGTACAGGCCATCCAACGCCACCGTGCGGTTTATTCCCGCTACGCCCCACGTCTGCAGGTAGCTGTTTAGTTTCGGCACGGCAACGCCGACATACGGCACGGCATAACTCATGGCCGTAATGGCGCCGTGCAAGCTGGTGCCGATGTAGACCCTTGCATTGGCGATTAAATACATGATGTCCCAGATACTTACTTCGTCAAATAGGGTGCAAGGGTGGTTCAGCAACGGTGTGATGCGGCCTAACGCCAGGTGATCGTCGTGGTTGAGTGCCTTGCCGATGGGGCAAAAGCAGAGGGGTGATCCCGAATGTGCAGCAATCAAATCCAACTGCTGCGCAATGCGCTGTTCCTTGTTCTTCGCATGATTGTTTTTAACCTGGAAGAAGACGTATGTTCCTTTGTTCTCGGCGACGTACTGGCTGACGGCGGGGGACACCTGTTTGGCCAGCACGGTGCTGGGGTAAAAGGTGGACATCAAGATAGCCGAATCCGGGTAAAGCTGTGTTTGCACGTGCTGCAACGCGAGATTGCGCTGTGTGGCCTCATCACGCACGGCAAAATAATCGATCTGGCGCAATTTATCGCGGAGGTCCGGAACCTGGTCAAAAATCGCCGGATTCAATTCGGAGCCTCCGAGGGAGTTGAAGATAACCCGGTCTATACCCTTAAAGTCAGCTTTGGTAAAGACAAAGGGGAGGGCAGTTTTGCCATGTAGCGCCCGTTTGGCGAAAGCATTGAGGTCGATGACTTTGTTTATGCGGTTGTGGAACCGATGCGTGCGCTTGAATAGGCTGCTAAGCGCCAGCAATAGCGAGCTCCACGTCACGGCCACCGCTTCGCCGCCGGCAACAATGACGCTGGTATGGCCTGTGCCCTCCTCACATTTGCGGTAGAATGCCCGGATATCTTCGGTGGGTTTGCCGCCCAGGGCGCTGAGGTCGCTTTTTACAATACCAAAATAGGACGCCTCGAACGGCTGGCCATAGGTTTTCAACTGCGCCTCAATAACCAGGGGGAACAGCAAATCCCCATAATTATAACGGTCAAACGCGCCGATAATTAAGATGTTGTTCGTGTTTTTCGTAGCCAATCTGTCGTGTTTTTTGTCAATTGCTAATTCATTAATCTACCTGACCTGCCTTGTACAGTTGCCAGATGGGCGACGAAGCCCTTAACTGCGGTATAACCGATGTAAGCTGTGCGATGGCAGTATCGACTTCTGCCACGGTATTGAATCTGCCGAGGCTGAACCGTATGGAGGCGTGGGCGTCAGCGTCTGAAAGCCCCATCGCTTTGAGCACATGAGAAGGATCGCGTGTACCACTCACACACGCCGAACCCGACGCGATGGCGATATCCGGTACGTTCACCATAACCTGGTCTGCCTTCAGGTGCCGGAAGGTGATGTTGCTTACATGTGGGAGCCTCGGCGCTCTGCGGCCGTTGACGAATGACGCATCCAGTGCCATCAATCCGGTTTCCAGGGTGTCCCGTAGGGTACCCAACCGCGGTGCTTCGGTGGCGAGTTGGCGTTGGGCAATTGCTGCTGCCTCGCCCAGTCCCACGATGCCGGGCACGTTAAGTGTGCCAGCACGGAGCTTATTCTCCTGTCCACCGCCATGCAGTAATGCACCGGTCTGTATGCGTTTGTTCCGCCGTTTGGTATACAATGCGCCTACACCCTTGGGACCGTAGCATTTATGTGCACTGAGGCACAGCAAGTCCGGATACCCATCGCCAACGTAGACAGGCACCTTACCTACTGCTTGCGTGGCATCACAAAAAAAAAGGACGTCGTATTTGTTTGCAATGTCGGCAATTTGCTGGACAGGATGGATGACCCCGGTCTCGTTATTGGCATACATCAGTGCAATCAGTATCGTATCCTTGCGGATAGCGGCTTCCAACTCAGCTAAATCAAGGCTGCCGGCAGTGCTTACCGGCAAGTACGTGACTTCTGCACCTTTTCGTTGCAGATAGGCGAAGGTATCAAGCACCGCTTTGTGCTCCGTAAGGCAGGTAATAAAGTGCCTGCCCTTAGCTTGATAGTGCTCAAATACCCCTTTCAATGCCATGTTGACGGCCTCCGTGGCTCCCGACGTAAACGTAATTTCGCGGGGCGATGCCCCGATGAGTGCGGCCACCTGTTCCCTTGCTTTATCCACCGCTGCCGCG
Source organism: Parapedobacter sp. ISTM3 (assembly GCF_016533505.1). Classification (NCBI taxonomy): domain Bacteria; kingdom Pseudomonadati; phylum Bacteroidota; class Sphingobacteriia; order Sphingobacteriales; family Sphingobacteriaceae; genus Parapedobacter; species Parapedobacter sp. ISTM3. The sequence continues at coordinate 290,103 of NZ_JAENGN010000002.1, forward strand.
GCATGCCTGCCTGCGCGGTGGGTCATGCTGGACGCATTGGCAAAGTGCATGGTGAAATAAGGCATCATGGCGTCGAGAACCTGTGGGTCAAGTGGTGTTGTTGCGTTGTTGTCAAAGTAAAGAAGCCCGTCCATGTTGCGAATTTATAAACAATTTTAGCGCAAAACTTGTTCCCCTTTTATAACTTTACATAAAAATCACGAATACCATGAAGTTTACCAGAAATGCAAGTGCCAATTGGAAAGGCACGGGAAAAGACGGTAGTGGTACGCTTACCACGCAGAGTACCGTATTGGATCAAACCCAATATTCGTACAAAACCCGGTTTGAAGACGGCGTGGGTACCAATCCCGAGGAGTTGATTGGCGCCGCACACGCAGGCTGCTTCACCATGCAGCTTAGCTTTTTGCTTAGCGAAAAAGGATACCAACCGACCAGCCTGGATACCGAGGCCAAGGTAATTTTCGAAGACGGAACCATCACGACCGTACAACTGGCGCTTACCGGGGAAGTGGATGGTATTGACGAAGCCGAGTTTAAGGAAATCGCCGAAAAAGCAAAGGAAATCTGTCCGGTGTCAAAGTTGCTGAAGGCAACGATTGAACTGACGGTAACATTGGCCTAATTACGATAAGGTTTATTTTGAGCGGAAGTTCCGTTTGTTTCCATCCGTTGGATTTTTGGCCTAGCAGCGTAAACGCAGTGAACGTTCCAGCCAAAAATCCAACGGATGGATATTGTCAATTTCTCGAAATCTGAAATTTGTCGTAAGCCCTTTCTTTGCTATTGCATAGCAATACAATTTTAGCTAAATTTGCACCCGTAAATTTTTTGCCGATGCCGACGTAGCTCAGCTGGTAGAGCAACGCATTCGTAATGCGTAGGTCGTAGGTTCGAATCCCATCGTCGGCTCCTAAGTTTAAAGCTCCGGAACGTACTGTTCGGAGCTTTTTTTTCGTGAACTGACAGGTGCCTTAACCGGACATTATCGATCAGTTGAATCCTTCCCGATCCCGCGGTAGCATTCGCAGAATTTTACATGCTGCCGCATAGGTGCATTTCCGAAACGCTTATTTTCGGCTACAACAAAAGGCGTTTAGGCTAAATCTGCCGCTGAAAGCCACCGCATTTTTGCAGTATCAAAAAGATCGCAAAATGGAATTAAAAAACAGCACCGTCCTGATTACGGGCGGAACCAGCGGAATCGGTTTGGAGCTCGTAAAACAGCTGACCGAACAAGGTGCAAACATTATCGTCACCGGACGTAACCTTGATGCACTGAACCGAACAAGGAAACAGTTTCCCAAAGTCCATACCTTTCAAAGCGATGTAAGCAATGCAGCAGCCATTGAACAGCTTTACCTGGATGTTACGGCACAATTTCCAGAATTGAATATCCTCATCAACAACGCCGGATTGATGCGGTTGATCGATGTGCAGGACGCAACATTGGATTTGGAAAACATCAACCGTGAAATTGCCGTCAATCTTACTGGAACCATCCAAATGGTGCATCAGTTTTTACCGCATCTGCTCACGAAGAAATCGGCTGCGATTGTCAATGTTTCCTCGGGTATTGCATTGATGCCCTATTCAATAGCACCGATTTACAGTACCGCAAAAGCAGGCGTCCGAGCGTATACGTTAGCTTTGCGGTTGCAATTGGAAGATACCAATGTAAAGGTATTTGAAATGATACCGCCGGGTGTTAACACCAATCTTCAAAATGATTGGGTATTGCAACCTAATCCCAAACAAATGATGCCTGTGGATAAAATGGTAGCTGTCGTCATCAAAGGCCTTTTGAAAGATAAACCGGAACTCAAGCCGACCTTGATCGACCTGGTCAAATTCGTGAGCAGACTGATGCCTAATACCCTTTTAAAGTTTGGACACCGGGAATTTAAAAAGTTTAAACAACTGAACAAGCAATGAAAAACGAAAACAAAAAAGACGACCTGTCAAGGTTTTGGTTTGCGCTCTCCAATGCCATTCCACCAATCGGATTTTTTCTGTATTTTAGGCACAGAAATCAATTCCCCAATAAGGCACGAAAGGCATTGGCAAGTGCCTTAATCGGTGTTCCGATTGCGTTAGTTGCGGGTTACATCATAGACGCGTATATCCTGCATTAAAATGGTAAAGAACATCATTTCGTTAATCTTATTGATTGTGTCCGTGTCGCTGAATTTCCGGCACGGGTGGGGCATATTTAACTACAAAAACAATCCCGAATCGTTAAAGATGATGAATGAACTGGGCATCAATGAACCCGTCATTCCCTTCTTTGGCATCCTGACCTTTGCGATTGGGGCTTTGCTGCTGATTCCAAAAACATTTTTCTTGGCGAATGTACTGAATGCCATGTCGATTCTCCTTATTATGGCCTTATCGCTGAAAGCAGGGAATTACAAAACGGCGTTGATAGAAATTCCGTTTTTGGCGATGCCGTTACTCATGATTTGGCTCAAATATCCATTCAAAAATTAGTTTGTGTTATGGCAAATGTAAAGCCCTACCGGATAAAATCCATAACGGAAATCCATCGGTTAATGAGGCTTCCGAAGCCTCATCACCCGCTCATCGGTATCGTTGACGTATCGGGGATTAAAAATGATTCAGCAATAAATGCGGTGCTATTTGATCTTTATGTCATATCATTGAAAAGGGGGTGCGATAAACTTCATTACGGGCAGCAGCGCTACGATTTCGATGAGGGATTGATGGCTTTTATGGCGCCTGGGCAAATTCTCCGTGGTGAAGAAAACGGCGTACCTGCGGGTCTTGAAGGTTGGATGCTGTTCATACACCCCGATTTTTTATGGAATACGCCGCTTGCTAAAAAAATCAGACAGTATGCGTACTTTGGCTACTCCACCAATGAAGCATTGTTCCTTTCCGATAAAGAAGAAGCGATCATCAACGGCATAGTAGCGAATATCAAGAACGAGTATCATACAAACATGGATAAGTTCAGCCAGGATATTATTGTTTCGCATTTAGAAACCCTGCTGAATTATGCCGAACGCTTTTATCAACGTCAATTCATCACCCGAAAAATAGCCAATCATCAAATTCTTGACCGGTTTGAAAAATTGCTTTCGGACTATTTCAACGACGACGACTTAATAACCAAAGGGCTACCTACGGTTCAATATGTCTCTGAGCAGCTGAATATTTCGCCTAATTATTTGCGTAGTTTGCTCAAGGTGCTCACGGGACAAAACACCCAGCAACATATTCACGATAGGCTAATCGAAAAGGCGAAGGAAAGACTGTCGACGACAGACTTGTCCGTCAGTGAAATCGCTTACGGATTGGGCTTTGAGCATCCGCAATCGTTCAGTAAACTTTTCAAGACGAAGACCACCGTTTCGCCGTTGCAATTCCGGCAGTCGTTTAATCGGGCTGTTCCCGGATCGCACTGATCTGGCAGCCCCGTCATGGTGTTGCAGGTGAAAACAAATTTAGCTAAGTTTGGCCCAAACCAACGGCAGCATGAGCATGTTACTCGAACCGCTATTTGCATTGCTTCTGATCAATTTCCTTGGGAAAAGAATCGATCCAAAGGAGGCGCCCTATGATGTTCACCGATACGTCATGGCTGGCCGGGGCATTGCCATTGGGTTGTTGCTGTTGGATATTCTTACCGATTCGGCGATTATCCAACATGGGATACGACTTGGTGTATTTGCTCTGCTGTGGTTGGTATACGTACGGCCGGAATTGCGGGTGGGGCGCAGTTTCATGGTCTCCATGCTGCCTTACATGGTCTTGTCCTTGCTCAGTGATGTCGTACAGGCAGTTAACCGCGACTTTTATCGGGAAAACGATGACTTTTTTGACAACGCCGAGTTGTTTGGCATCCTCTGGTTTGGTGCCATGTGGTTTGTTAATCGCAACCAGCGCCGGGCACTGGAAAAGGAACGCTTGCGGCGGGAGGCTGAGGAGGCTCGGCTTCGCGTCATGGCCGAGATGAAGGTCAATCTGGAAGCGGAAGTGGCGCAGCGTACGGCGGAGTTGGTCAAGCAAAAGGAAGAGCTGGAGCAGACCTTGGATGAATTGCGGCGTACGCAGGATCAGCTTATCCAGTCGGAAAAAATGGCTTCCCTGGGTGAGCTGACGGCTGGAATCGCCCACGAGATCCAGAATCCGCTGAATTTTGTCAACAACTTCTCGGAGGTCAGCGTTGAGCTGCTTGATGAGTTAAAAGCCGGCCCGCTCAGCCAGCTGCCCGCCGAACAGCTGGAGGAAGCTGAAGAGATTATCGGCGATCTGACGCAAAATTTGGAAAAAATCAGCCTCCATGGCAAGCGGGCGGATGGTATCGTCAAAAGCATGCTGCAGCACTCCCGCGCCAGTGCCGGTAAAAAGGAGGTGATAAATATCAACTTGTTGGCCGACGAATACTTACGGCTGAGCTATCACGGGTTGCGTGCCAAGGATAAATCGTTCAATGCCACCATGGAGATGGACTTTGCTGACGATTTGCTTTCCGTGGCGGTCATACCGCAGGATTTGGGGAGGGTATTGCTCAACCTGTTTAACAATGCTTTTTATTCAGTGAGTGAGAAAAAAAAGGGAGCTCCTGCGGATTATACGCCCTTAGTGCGGGTAGCCACCTCCAACGTTCGACGGGCGGACGGACGAGAGGCCATCGCGATCACCGTACATGACAATGGGCTGGGTATCCCAAAGAACATCTTGGACAAAATATATCAACCGTTTTTTACCACCAAGCCTACGGGCCAGGGTACCGGTTTGGGGCTCTCGATGAGCTATGATATCATCCACAAGATGCATGGCGGCGAAATGCAGGTAGATACCGCCGAGGGCAAATATGCAACATTCACCATCACCATACCGGCATCATGAAGATATTAGTAGTAGACGACGAGGTAGACATCCAGCCGTTATTCAGGCAACGATTCCGCAGGGAGATCAGGAGCGGTGAGTTGGCATTCGATTTTGCGCTTTCCGCCGAAGAAGCCTTGCAGTACATGACATCGGGAGATTCCGAGGTCGTACTCATTCTCTCCGATATCAATATGCCGGGTATGAGCGGGCTTGAGCTGCTCCGTCACATCCGGACGGCACACCGGGCGGCACCGCCGTTCGTCATGATGATCACGGCATACGGCGATGAGGCAAACCGCTCGCAGTCCATGCAGCTTGGCGCCGATGACTTCCTGACCAAGCCGCTGGATTTTAATGTATTGAAAGATAAACTTAAAGGGTTGGAGGCGCATGGCTAATATTTTGGTTGTCGACGATGAGGCTGATCTCGAGATACTCATCCGGCAGAAATTTCGGAAGAAGATACGGGAAAAAATCTACACGTTTGTTTTTGCAAGGGATGGTAACGAGGCGTTGGCGCTGCTGCAAGCGCGAGACGACATCGACGTTATCCTTACCGACATCAACATGCCCGGCATGGACGGGCTGACGTTGCTGACCAAGTTGCCCGAAGCCAGCCCGGTCATCAAAGCCGTCATGGTTTCCGCTTACGGCGATATGGACAACATCCGCACGGCGATGAATCGCGGCGCATTTGACTTTGTGTTTAAGCCGGTCAATTTTGACGATCTGGACACGACCATCGAGAAGACCCTGCATCATGTACGGCAACTCCGGGAAACCCTGCAAGCCGTCAAGGAGAATAACATTCTGAAGATGTACGTCGACGAGCATGTACTCAACTTCATGACCCATCAGGAATTCGAAAAGAGCCTGATGGCGAACGAGACCATTGAAGGCACGGTCGTTTTTATCGATATCTGCGGATTCACCGCCATTACCGAACATGTGGGTGCTGACGGTGTAGTGAAGATGCTCAATACCCTTTTTGACGTCATTGTCAAAGAAATCATCAACCACAATGGCCATATCGATAAGTTCATGGGCGATGCGGTGATGGCCATCTTCCGGGGCGAGTATCACATTGACCGGGCCATTGATGCGGCGTTGGCCGTGAAAGACAGCATTGCTGGGGTGACGGTTGCCGGTCTTACCGATAAAGCGTTTAAGCCCCAGGTATCCATCGGTATCAATTCGGGCGAGATGATATCCGGCAATATCGGTTCAGCTTCGCTGAAGCGGTTGGATTATACCGTCATCGGCGATACGGTAAATGTAGCCCAGCGGCTCCAGTCTGTCGCCAAAGCCGACCAGATTCTGGTGCCGGAGCACGTATATCAGCAGGCAAAGCAGTCCTTCAACCTGAAAGAACTGGGAGCGGTGAGCTTAAAGAACAAGGCGTTGCCCGTAGCCGTTTACGAAGTAATCGAGTGATATGCCGGCTGCGCGGACTAATGCTCCCTGGCACGTTTTTTCAGCACGCCACCGGCCACCTCTTTGATGGTGTTTGTGTACACAAAGGCCTGGGGGTCGATGTCGCGTACGAGGCTTTTGAGGCGCCTGACCTCAAACCGGGTGACCACCGTAAAAACGATGTCTACCGGATGGCTTACGTCAAAGCTGCCTTGCATGAATCCTCGCTCGCCCTTATAGACCGTGATGCCTTTCCCCATTTCATTGACCAACCGATCTTTGATGACGTCGCTCTTGGAAGAGATAATGTTTACGGCCGTGTATTCCTCCAGCCCCTCAATGACGAAGCTAATGGTCCGTGAAGCCGTGTAGTAGGTCAGGATGGAGTAAAGAGCCGTCGGGAGCCCAAGGTGAATAGCCGCGATGAGGAAAATGACAATATTGATACCCAGGATGATTTCGCTGATGGTGAAGCTGCTTCGTTTGAGCGTGTACAACGCTAGCACTTCGATGCCGTCAAGCGCACACCCGCCCCGCATCGAAAGACCTACACCCAATCCCATAAATACGCCGCCGAAGATAGAGACGAGCAGTTTGTCCGACGTGATGGGTGGATATGGGACATACAACAGGCAAATGCCGAGCAATATCACACAGCCGAGGGTTTTCCAGGCAAATTTGGCGTTTACCTGAAAGGCACCCATGACGATTAGCGGCAGATTGGCCAACACGATGACGTATGCGATGTTGAAGTTGTAGATCTCATGGATAAGTAAGGCAATGCCCGTCACACCACCATCAAAAAAATGGTTGGGAATCAGGAAGCCCTTCAGTGCAAATCCGCAAAACAACACGCCACAAATCACATAAATGATGTCCTGGGCAATGGCCCGCCACTGGTTAGTTATCATGGTTCGCCGGTTATCAGATAGTTATGTTAATAGTTTTTTGTAATTTTCTTCTTTTTTGGCGTTTCTGCGCCGTTTGGACGTTTCCGTAAAATAATGATGCTTGTCCAGGAACGCAATTTGGATTTTCTCGAACTCCTCGCGCGAAGAAATAGTGCCTAAATGGCGCATTTCCTGGTAGAGCAACAGGCTTCGATCAAAAAAATCGTCCCTGCCGAGATAGTCCAGGTCTGCATCACAAATGATTTCTTCCAGATGTTGCCGGGGCCGTTGAGGGATCTCCGTGGCCATGATGAGTTTGGAAATCACGGTTATATCGGCGTCGGTGTAGCCAAAGCCAGGTAGTGTTTCCTGGGCGATAGCACACGACGACAGCTCATGTGCTTTGGTTTGAACCAAAAAGCCTGCGTCATGGTAAAGCGCTGCCGTGAGCAGCCATTGAAGCTGTAAATCAGGTATGCCTTCCAGCACGGCTATCTGCCTCGCTGCTGCGTACACATCGGCAGTGTGCAAGGCGTTATGATAGGTCAAATCAGGCGGAAGCTCATTTTCCAACCGATTTAGAATATAGTGCTCAGCCAAATCGAGTCGCATATCCGATTTTTATCGGCGGCTAATATATCAATTTTATTTCTTTCCGATATAGACGCTCTTGCTGTACTACTTTTTATTGGCGCTGTGTTGATGCCGTAAAAAAGGAATACAATGTCGGAACAATTTACCAATAAGAAATTAAATAAAAACGATTATAATACTTACTTAAATTTAGGGTTTAACGATGTAAAAACTAATATCCATTGTATTTTTATCGTATAAAATACGATGAAAATACGATGACTTTACGATAAAAATACGATGAAAGCTAAAATGTAAGTAAAAGGTAGTTAAGTTTAAAATAAAATTTAATGGTAATCCTTTGGCTTACGATCTGCCAAACAGGGCATATTCGTTGTTTTTCCGCGGACGCGGCATGGTTCTAAAGGCTTTTTTTATCTTTGTATCAATTTTTTCGATACGATGACACTTGTTCAATTGGAATATATTATCGCTGTAGATACCTACAGGAGTTTCGTGGCTGCCGCTGAAAAATGTTTCGTGACCCAGCCGACGTTAAGCATGCAAATTCAGAAACTGGAGGAATCGATCGGTGCCCGTATTTTCGATCGGAGTAGGCAACCGATTGTACCGACCGAAGTCGGTGTGGAAATTATCAAACAGGCGCGGGTCGTCCTTACCGAGAGCCGTAAAATAAATGAACTGGTGCAATTGAAAAAGGGCGAATTGGAAGGCGAGCTTCGCATCGGGGTAATTCCGACCATTGCACCTTACCTGCTGCCTCGTGTGCTGGGTAATTTCATGCAGAAGTTTCCCAAATTGCAATTACAGATATGGGAGTATACGACTGAAAAGATTGTGCGCGAGCTAAAGGTGAATTTGCTCGACTGTGGCGTGTTGTCCACCCCCGTATATGATACGGCACTGGTCGAACGCCCCTTGTTTTACGAGCCGTTTGTAGCGTATATATCGCCCAAAAGCGCATTAATCAAAAAGAAGGAAGTGACGCCGGAAGATGTATTGGAAGATAAGCTATGGCTGCTTACCGAGGGGCACTGTATGCGTGGCCAGGTATTGAACATATGCCAACGCAAGCGGAGTATGGATCCGGACGGTACATTGGCGTATAACACGGGAAGTGTGGAAACGCTCAAGCGGATGGTCGATAGCAACTCGGGGACTACCATCCTGCCGGAATTGAGCATCGACGATTTTGGTGAGGACCAGCTCGGCCGGGTACGTTATTTCAAGTCGCCCGAACCTGTGCGCGAAATCAGTTTGGTGACCACGCATAACTTTTTAAAGCGGCAGGCCATCGACGCCCTTGAACGGGAAATTATCGCTTCTGTCCCCAAGCGGTTCAGGACCAAAAAGAAGAAGGATATCATGGAAATTGATTGACCAATAAGTCATGCGGCAAAAACCCCAGCAAATCATTCATCGGCTCAACCAATGGCGGATGCAGAAAATTTCTAACCGGAATTTCCTGGTTGTTCTCGCTGTCATCGTAGGGATCATAGGCGGACTGGCTGCTGCAGCCCTCAAAGGGCTGACGCACTCGATCGCCGCATTTTTACAAAATGACGTGCAATGGCAATACAAATATTACCTATACCTGTTTTTTCCCCTGATCGGGATATTGCTGAGCGTGTTGTATGTGCGCCGTTTTATTCGCAAAGGCACCTTCGAGCATGGCATGACACCGATTATTTATGCCATTTCACGCAAGTCGAGCCGTATTGAACCGCACAACATCTATTCACAGATCATTACCAGTGCGCTCACGGTCGGCTTCGGTGGCTCTGCCGGACTGGAAGCTCCGATTGCTTACAGCGGTTCGGCCATTGGCGCCAATGCGGGTCGTTTCTTTGGACTCAATTACCGGGAAGTGACGATGTTGCTTGCTTGCGGAGCTGCGGCTGGTATTGCAGGTGCGTTTAATAGTCCCGTAGCAGGGATGATTTTTGCCATAGAGATCTTACTGCCCGAATTTTCTATTCCTGCATTTATTCCTTTGCTGATGGCTGCGGCGACAGCATCAGTGGTGTCAAAGCTGCTATATAGCGAGCCTCTTTTTCATCTGGTGACGGACGATTGGGAATTTCAGGCGTTGTTTTTTTACCTGCTGTTAGCTGTTATCGTTGGCGGCTTTTCGATATACTTTGCCAAGGTAAGTACGTGGGCCAAGAAAGTATTTGCAACAGTTGAAAACCCTTACCAGAAGGTGTGGATAGGGGGGATAAGCCTTGGCCTCCTGATTTTTCTTTTCCCTGCGCTCTATGGCGAAGGCTACCTGGCTATCCAGCAGATTCTTGACGGACGGATGGACTCGTTGCTGGCTAATAGCATTTTTGCGGACTACCGGCATGTTGGTATCTTGATAGTCATCTATGCCGTGGTTACCGTATTTGCGAAGTCCTTCGCAGCGCTTATCACGCTCAGTAGCGGAGGAAATGGCGGGGTATTCGGTCCGAGTTTGGTCATGGGCGGGTTATTGGGATTTGCCTTTGCTTACGGTATAAACCTTACGGGCATGATTGAACTGAATGTGGCCAATTTTGTGGTGGCCGGCATGGCTGCGGCACTAAGCGGTATTATGCACGCTCCGTTGACGGCTATTTTCCTCATCGCGGAAATCACGGGCGGGTATGCCTTGATGGTGCCGCTGATGTTGGTCACAGCGATTTCATATTTGATCAATCGGGCAACACAGAAATACTCCATTTATACCAAGGTGCTGGCCGAACAAGGTGACCTGCTCACCCACGAAGATAAGGATCGGACAGTGCTGAGCATGATGAAACTTCGGTATGTGCTGGAACGCAATTTTACCATCCTACGGCCAGACGAACGGCCAACGGACAGGCGGCATGACATTATCCACACCAAGCGCAATATCTTTCCAGTGGTGGATGCCGATGGCAAACTGCTCGGTATCATATACAGTGAGCGACTATTTGAGATATTGCTGGGTGAAAGCCCGGAAAAGGTAGGCAAGACAATGCAGGAGCTGGCTGAAAAGCCGGTGGATATTATCCGCATGGATACCAACATGGAAGCGGTGATGCAAAAGATGAATCGGGAGGATATCTGGATACTCCCCGTGGTGGACAGCCATGGGAATTATATGGGATTCGTTTCCAAATCGGCCGTCTTTAATAAATACCGTGCGTTGCTGATGAGGCAGGGGGCATACCTGGAATAGGGTGGCGGTATGCGGTATAGTGATGGGTGGTGCGTGGTCGCCGGTCAGCCAAGACTGGCCGCTGGTTACGCACCACCCATTGCCAACTAAAGTTCTTTAATCCGGATATTACGGAAGGCGACGACATCGCCGTGGTCTTGCAATGCAATTTTTCCTTTTGGATATTTTGCAAATCCTTCCCAATCTTTGAACTTGCTTGCATTTAATACCTGCTCCCACTCGGGGGTACCGATGGTCACGTCCGCAGTTTGGACGTCATTAAGCCACAGGGTGATCTGTCCGTTGTTTTTGCGGATACGGGCTTTATTCCATTCGCCGACCGGTTTGGGTTGCGACACCTCCTTGCTGCCAATCATGTCATACAGTGATCCGGCAAGGTGGTTTTCGATTTTGTTATCGGCGGCGTCGATGTTGTCCAGTATCTGCATTTCAATGCCGGTTTGGTAGGTAGCGCTGAACTTCGGATCTTCGTGTACCCCGAAGATGATGCCGCTATTGCCGCCGGAAGAAATCTTCCATTCGAGCTCAAGCTCATAGTTTTCATACTCGCCATCCGTCACAATATCGCCGCGTTGCTCACGAGGCACCTCAGGATTGAATCGCAATTCGCCGTCTTGAACTACCCAGGCGGCTGATACGGTGTCCCGCAGGTAGGTATGCCAACCATCGGTGGTTTGGCCGTCGAACAGTGATACCCATCCGTCATTTTCAGCGGTTGTTGTAGCACTGGTGTCTTGTGCTTCACTGGTTTGTTGTCCGGAGCCACAAGCAGCCAGCACAGCGACTGCTAAGCCAATCGATAGCGATTTTTTAAGATTTTCCATGTTAGAGATTCTGTGATGTTTATGATTTATGAGTTTGTTTTGGGCCAATACTACGAACTTATTTTCAAAAACGGGCGTTTTGAGACATTATTTTTGATAAAAAGGAAAACGTCGCCCTTACCGGCGCATTGACAAAATGCTGTGGTCATTCGCGTTTGTGTTTGGCAATCAAGGATATTTCGCAATTAATTAGGCAAAAATAGGTAATATTGTAAGCCGAAATGGAGTTTAATTTGATTCGTATAAGACATGTCTGTTGAGTTACTTGGTAAGCTCCATTTTTTTCTGTCGGTTGTTTTGATTGGCCTCTCATCCAGTACATGGGGCCAACCAACCTATACAATCAGCGGCTACATCCGTGATGCACATACAGGCGAAACGCTGGTAGGGGCTAGCTTACGGCTAAAGGCGGAGCCGGCCATTGGCACCCGTACAAATCATTACGGCTTTTATTCGCTTACCCTTGTTGGAGGACCTCACGTACTCGTTGTCTCGCATGTCGGGTATGAGTCGCATGAAACGACCGTCAGCCTGAGCGAGGATAAGCGTGTAGACATCGATTTGTCAAGAGGTGAACTGCTGGACGAAGTGGTGGTAAGCCAGCCGGCAATCAATGAGCAGGTGCGGAGCCCGCAAATGGGGGTGGCTCGCGTGGATGTCAATGAGATTAAGCACGTGCCGGTGTTGATGGGCGAAAAAGATGTTTTAAAAACGATTCAACTATTGCCCGGCGTACTGGCTGGAGGTGAAGGCAGCAGTAACTTCTTCGTGCGGGGCGGGGCGGGCGACCAAAATTTGATCCTGCTGGACGAAGCTATGGTGTATAATGCATCGCACCTTTTTGGTTTTTTCTCAACGTTTAATTCCGACGCTGTCAAAGATGTAAACCTCTATAAAGGCGGGATGCCTGCCCAGTACGGCGGGCGTTTGGCGTCGGTGCTTGATATTTCCATGCTCGATGGCAACAAAAGGCGCGTTGGGATGGAAGGGGGGATAGGGCTCATCGCGTCGAGATTGAAGATGGATGGGCCGATAGCCGGCGGCCGCGGATCGTTTATGCTCAGTGGGCGCAGGACTTATGCCGACCTCTTTCTGAAGTTTGCGGATGACGAAAGCATCAACAATAGCCGCTTGTATTTCTATGATTTAAATGCCAAGGCCAATTACCGGATAAACGATCGAAACACCCTTTTCATTTCGGGTTATTTCGGCCGGGATGTCATGGGATACGCCAGTCTCTTTGGCTTCGGGTGGGGGAATGCGACCGCTACATTGCGCTGGAACCATGTGTTGAATAGCCGTTTGTTTTCCAATACGTCTTTTATATACAGCAACTTCAACTACCATGTCAATATTGACAACAATGACCTCAATTTCGCAATAGCTTCCCGTATCCTGAATTATAATGTCAAGCAGGACTTTCAGTTTTTTCAGTCCAACAGGAGCACGTGGCGTTTCGGCGTCAATTTACTCAGACAGGAAATTTCCCCGGCGAATATCGATGCCGGTGCAAATTCGTCGGTCAACAGCCTCCGGCTTGACAGCCGGAAGGGAATGGAGCTTGCAGGATACCTTTCGCATGAATGGAAACCCACGGATCGGCTGAGCGTTGTCTATGGACTACGAGCCAATAACTTCCTGCTATTGGGGCCAGGTATGTTTTACGGATATGATGCTGATGGCGATGTGTTGGATGGTCGGCGGTATGAACGCGGCGATGTCGTACAATATTATTTCAATCTGGAACCGAGGCTATCGATGAGCTATCAATTGCATCGCAACAACAGCGTGAAGCTATCGTACAACCGCAATGTCCAGCACCTACACCAGCTAACGAATTCAACGTCCAGCCTGCCGACGGATGCATGGGTGATGAGCAGCAACAACATCAAGCCACAGATGGCCGATCAAGCGGCAATTGGGTATTACCAAAATTTTTCGGATGACCGCTATGAATTTTCGGTAGAATCGTATTATAAACGAATGCAAAATCAGATAGACTACCGAAATGCGGCTGATTTGCAGGCCAATGAACATATCGAGGCGGAACTGCTTTACGGTATCGGCAGGGCCTACGGTGCAGAATTGTTGCTGAAAAAACGGGAAGGCCAACTCAATGGCTGGCTAAGCTATACGCTTTCGCGGAGCGAGCGGCGTTTTGATGATATTAATCAAGGCAACTGGTTTGCTGCGCGGCAAGACCGTACGCATGATGTATCCGCAGTGGCCATGTACCAGTTATCACCTGCGTGGAATATCTCAGCCACATTTGTATACAGCACGGGCAATGCGGTGACTTTTCCGAGCGGCAAATACAGCGTGGATGGCCGTACACTTTGGTACTACACGGAACGGAATGGATACCGGATGCCCGATTACCATCGGCTGGATTTGGGTGCGACATGGGAGTCAAACGTGAGTAAGCGTTTCAAATCGAGTTGGACCTTCGGTATTTACAACGCTTATAATCGTAAAAACGCGTATATTATCGACTTCCGGGAAAATGAGCACAATCCGAACATTACAGAAGCGTATCGGATAGCCTTGTTTGGCATCATCCCATCGGTCACATGGAATTTTAAATTTTAAACAATGCACAGGTACCGTATTATTTCGATTGTCTTGTTTCTTAGCTTGTCGTGGAGTTGCGAAGATGTGATTGATATCAACCTCAATGATGCTCATCCACAATTGGTTATCGTCGGGGAAGTCAACAACCGGACGAATCGCCAGCAGGTGACCATCAGCCGTACGGTGGCGTTTGACAGGGATCGTCCTTTTGACCCTGTGTCTGGTGCAGATGTACACGTGTCGAGTGGAAGCGGCGGGGTTTTTCATTTCATTGAACAAACCCCCGGTATTTATATCGCTAACAATTTTCGCGGAAGAGAAAACGAACGATATGAGCTGCGTGTCCAGTTAGGGGGGGAGGTATTTACGGCGGTATCGACGATGCCGACCTTGGTCGTCGCAGATTCCATCGGAACGGCCCTGCGAAACATATTCGGCGAGGAGGAGAAACTAATCACGCTTAAATTCCAAGATCCACCTTACATCCCCAATTATTACCGTTACTTGTGGAGTGTCAATGGCGCCCCTTTCGAAATGGTGCATGTCGCCCAAGATAAATTTAACGACGGAAGATACGTCAGTGAAGACCTTATCGATTTTGACCTTAAATTGGTCGCCGGGGACTTGGTGACCGTCCAGATGCAGTGTATCGACAAGGCGACATTTGATTTTTGGAACGCTGTACAAACGACCAATCCCGGTACGGCCGCTCCGGCCAACCCGCCTTCTGTATTCGGCGAAGGGGCTCTCGGCTATTTCAGCGCCTGTGCGGTGTCTGAAATTTCAACCGTGGTGCAGTAGAAAGGCGGCACATTGTTACAAAACGCCAAAAGTATATCCTTGCCCCAGCCAATATTCGATGGCACGCGGCAACGCATAGGACACACGCGGGACAGCCTTTATGTTGTCGTGAAAAACCACGATGGAGCCGTTGCGAGCGTGATTGATGACATTCCGCAGGCATTTTTCAGGAGCAAGCTTGGTGTCAAAATCACCGCTAAGAACATCCCACATGATGATTTCGTAGTCTTTGCGCAATGTCGCATATTGTGCACGCGTACTTCGCCCGTAGGGCGGCCTGAAAAGATTTGTCTGCGTCAATTGCTGGCATTGCAACACATTTTCAAGGTATATTTCGTCTTTCGTCTTCCATCCGTTGAGGTGGTTGTAGGTATGATTACCAATACGATGGCCATTTTCCAGCAGGGTGTCGAATAAATCAGGATGTTTTTTAATATTTTCGCCCACGCAGAAGAACGTAGCCTTGACGCCGTAATTTTTCAAGGTATTTATGATGCCCGGTGTAACATCCGGTATCGGGCCGTCGTCAAAGGTGAGAAAAATACGTTTTTCAACACGGCCGCGATGCCAGGTAAGCGAGGGATAAAACCACTGCAAGACAAGGGGAGCGCTGACTGTGTACATAGGCTACAAAAGAAATAAATATTGACCAGATTCGGAGACTTAATGCGCATTCAATTGAAAAAAGGGCTATGAGTACGTCATGGCCAGGTACTACTAATATATTTTGATGAAGAAGAAGTTTTTACACCTAACGTATTCCGTCGCTTGTTTATGTATGATGCTGCTGGCCTCGCTGGAGGGGGCGGCGCAACAGGAAGTATCCGTTAGAACGGCGATTTCCCAAGCATTGGAAAGAAACCTGCAAGTGCGGCAGGCGCAGTTTCAACAGGCGCTGTCTGAACAAGATCTCCGGCAAGCCAGAATGAACCTATACCCGACCCTCAACGCCGGAATAAACGGTGGGTTCAATTGGGGGTTGACATTCGACCAGACTGCCGGTAGGTTGGTGACGCAGTCAGTCAGCTCAGCCGGCGGGCGGGTCAATTCGAATGCCGATTTATTTACCGGTTTTCAACGATTAAACCAGATACGGGCCAACCGATACCAATTGATGGCTGATGAAAGTAATGTAGACCGGGTTAGGAACGATTTGGTGCTTTCTGTTGTAACGACTTATCTGGAAGCGTTGACCAACCAGGGACTGCTGGAGGCTAGTCAACAACAGCTGTCCCTGTCGCAACGGCAATTGGAAGCCGCTGAGGCAAATTATGAAGTGGGTAACAATACACTCGCCGACCTTTCACAAGCGAAAAACCAGGTGGCTACGGATGAGTTGAATGTGACAACCGCGCAAAATGCGTTCGAACTTTCAATGCTCAACCTAAAACAACTGATGGAAATGGATCCTTCCGTGGAGATTACGCTTGAAAATCCCGCGTTGCCTGATGTCAATGCCGTTGAGAGCAATTACCTGGCCAACGAAGTCTATCGGCAAGCTGTATCCACTTTCCCGGATATCAGGCAGGCGCAGATGCTGTCGCAGGTCGCAAAACAGAATATTAGCATCGCACGAGGTGCCTTGTATCCGACGTTGTCGCTCAATGGCGGGATTGGTACCAACTTTTCGTCGCAGGCCGTGGATTTTTTCGGCCCTTTTGGTGAGCAGTTGCGAAACAACAGGAGTGAGTCATTAGGCCTTACATTGAGCATTCCGATTTTCAATAACCTGCGCACCCGGATTACCTTGGCCAAGGCTAAAATAGGGTATGAAAATGCGTTGGCAAGTGAGCAACTCGCTAAAAACAACTTAAATAAGATCATTAATCAGGCTGTGCTCGACCTACGTTCGGCAGAACAGCGATATCATTCTACGGAAGCCGCTTTCACGTCCGCTAAAGACGCGTTTGAAGTGATCAACCAGCGTTATGAAGTCGGTTTGGCCAATTCCGTGGAACTATTTACTGCGCAGACCACGATGAACAGGGCTGAGTTTGATCATATCCAGGCACGGTACGACCTGTTATTCCGCAGCAAGGTGATTGATTTCTACCTGGGCAATGAAATTGATTTCGAAGACTAAACAATTAATAGCAAATCATAGATAATAGATATAGATAGACTATGGCAAAGAAAAAAAACACACTTAAATATGTAGTGATTGGTGCAGTAATCCTGCTGGTGCTGGTCATCATCGCTAATAAAATGGGCTGGATTGGCCAGGGTGACGTTATTAAAGTGGCGACGGAGAAGGCGGAGAAGCGGACGGTAAACGAACAAGTGTCTGCCAGTGGGAAAATCCATCCTGAAGTGGAGGTAAAGCTTAGCTCTGAAGTTTCCGGTGAAATTGTAGAGCTTAACGTTAAGGAAGGTGACGTGGTAACCAAAGGGCAGGTGCTCTGCCGTATACGGCCCGATATCCTGCAATCGGGGTACGATCGGGCGGTGGCATCGCTCAATGCCCAGCGGGCCAGTCTGGCCGTGTCCGAACAGCAATTGAAGCAACAGGAGGCCAACTTTGTCAATATCGAGGCTACATTCAACCGAAATAAGGAATTGTTTGAAAGGAAGGTGGTATCAGCCGCAGAGTTTGATAAAGCCCGGGCAGACTATGAAAGTGCGCTGGCAAGCCTGGAGGCTCAACGGCAGAGTGTCCTCGCCGCGAGATACGGTATAGACCAATCGCAGGCATCGGTAAATGAAGCCGGTGACAATCTTGCGCGTACGACCATCTATGCGCCGGTGGACGGTGTCGTATCGTTATTGCAAGCGGAATTGGGCGAACGTGTGGTTGGAACGGCTCAGATGGCTGGTACCGAAATCATGCGTATTGCCAATATGAGCTCAATGGAAGTGGTCGTGGAAGTCAACGAGAACGATATCACGCGGGTAGCGCTAAACAACGAAGCGACCATCGAGGTAGATGCATTTCAAGGCCGGGAATTTCGGGGCGTTGTCACCGAAATAGCCAGTTCCTCTACCACGGCAGCCACGACCACGACCACGACGGCGGGGACCGACCAGGTCACCAATTTCAATGTGAAAGTGCGGATACTGTCTGAATCCTATGAGGATTTATTGAAAAAAGACCAGCCGAACCCCTCGCCTTTCCGTCCCGGCCTGTCGGCTACAGTGGATATCCATACCAAGCAAGACACCGGATTGGCTGTGCCCATACAGGCCGTCACCACCCGTGAAGCAAGTGGTCGCGATACAACAGCCGCCAATACCCCAACCGCCGACTCGCCGCACACTGCTGCGACAGGGGCACCAAAAATGAAAGAATATGTATTTGTCTACAACAATGGCACCGTGAAACAGGTGGAAGTAACCACCGGAATCCAGGATGACATGTATATACGCATTCTTTCTGGACTCAACGAAGGAGACGAGGTTGTGTCCCGCCCATTCAACGCTATCAGCAAGATTTTGAGGGACGGCAGTAAGGTGGAAAAGGTCGACCGGAATAGTTTGCTATAGGCTGCAAGCGACAGGCAACAGGTGATGGGCTGTAAGCCGATAGGCAGCAGGCCGAACGCCTACAGCCTAATAGCTTAATGCGTGTAGCCGAAGCTTATATAAAATAAATTCAAGTTGGACTGATTATAAATAATCTGTATATTCGCCTCCGAATCATACAGTGGTTGGATAAATGATCTGTCCTTTAGCTAATTTCGAAGAAGTCTATAAAACTGCTCATGGCGCTGTATATCAGTGCAGCAGGCAAAATTGTTACTGGTTGGAGTTTGCCGGAAGTACTACGGCATTCAAGGTCGGCGACTTCTTGGACTTCAAAAAGAAGATTGATGCAATCGACATTTCTGCAATGATCATTGATTCGTCGCGTACGGCAGATTTTACTATCGTGATGCCCTTTCGTACGCCTCGTTGTTTTGTTTTGACGATCAACGATGTGCTTAACCTCCGTGAGCTTTTGGATGGGGCGAAGTTTATGATCACGTTGAACAGCATGGTGCAGGCTTGCATGAAAGGAACGCCCAGCCGGGTAGCCTGACTTCGGTACCGATTCGAGCGGTTGCGGCGGCACGTTGGATACGCAACGCAACGGGAAGACTCGCTCCGCTCATCCCCCTAGGTTGCTTGTGCGCATCCAAAGATGCCTCAGGTAAGGAGAAGCATCGCGGAGATGCGGCGGCACGTTGGATACGCAACGCAACGGGAAGACTCGCTCCGCTAATCCCCGGTTGCTTGTGCGCATCCAAAGGTGCCTTAGCTTGATTCACGACCCGTCGTCAATAATTTAGACTGAATTTGTATTGTTTTTATTTTGAGCGTTTTGGTACTTTGTTTGTGTATTTTTGTAGTAACAAATAAAGAACGGCTGATGGTATTGTCCATCAGGAAAAATATAAGCATATGAAAGATTTATTGCGATTGAAAACTTCGTTGAACGAAGAGATAGAAAACATACTGAACGCACAGATTAAGGTGGAGGCACATTCTTCGTCCGTCTATCTGGCAATGTCTTCCTGGTGCGATGACCAAGGGTACGATTACAGTGCCGATTTTTTTTCGAAGCAGTCGGAGGAAGAGCGGAAACACATGATGAAGCTTTTCAACTATGTGAACGACAGGGGCGGAAAGGCGATTTCCCCGGAAATCGTAAACATTCCCGCTGACTTTGAGTCCTTCCGTGGCGTTTTTGAGCAAATGCTGGAGCAGGAGATGTATGTGACCGAACAATTCAACAACATAGCTGACAAATGCATCAAGTTGAAGGATTTTGTGACTTTTCAGTTTATCCAATGGTTTCTCGAGGAGCAAATTGAAGAGGAATACGTTGCACGGCGTATTCTGGAAATGTTTGACGTGATTGGCGAAGACGGAACAGGACGCTGGGAAATTGACAAGCATGTGCCGAAGGTGAGCTATGAAGGGTAGTTATTCTGCCGGATCGCCGGTATCGTCGGGCTGTCTTTTTTGAAAGGCAGCCCGATTTTTTTTGCACACATACGGATTAAGTACTATCTTTCGTTGTTAATTTAAATAAGGAGCGGATTCGGATTTCAAAATATTAGAAGACATTCCAAACCAACTCATCATATCCTGACGAAAAGTTGCCATCGATAGCTATACATAGGCTCCTCGTTTTTGTGTTTCTTTTTGTATCGTTGCAGGCCTTTAGCCAGCATCAGCGCAAAGAGATAAGCGGCATTGTAATCGACACGGCGGGTACTGCCCTGGCAGGTGTAAATGTGCGTCTTACGTCCATACTGGATACCTTATTGACAGTTACCAGTAATGATGGAACCTTTAGGTTTTCGGATATCATCGGGCCGGAATTCCGGCTTACCTTTAGTATGATTGGTTATAAAATTGTGGAGCGATCCTACCCGGCTACCTTCCCCGGATCGGCCATGCAATTGCTCCCAATGGTTCTGCCGCCACAGCAAACGTTGCTTAAAGAAGTCGTCATTAACCGGGTGCAACCCATCGTTATTAAGGAGGACACGGTGCAATATAATATGGATGCCTACAAGGTACGCGAGAACTCGCTGCTGGAAGAAGCACTCAAACTACTGCCCAATATACAGGTACGACGGGACGGTTCGGTGATTGCTCATGGGAAGCAGATTAGCCGGGTGCAGGTCGATAGCAAGAATTTTTTCGGTGGCGAAGTGTTGACTGCCACACGTAACCTTCCGGCTGAATTTATCCAGTCTATACAGGTCATCGATTACTATGGCGACATGGCCAATAGCACAGGCATAAAGGATACGGAACCGGAGAAAATACTTAATATCGTCCTAAAAGAAGATAAGAAGCGTGTGCTTTTTGGCCAGGTGACGGGTGGTGGTGGCACCGAAAACCGGTATATTGGCAGCATGGGCGTAAATAATTACAACGATGGGCAGGAATTTTCCCTGATTGGGTCGTTTAATAACACCAACACAAGCCTATTCAGTTACGGCGCGCCAAGCGGTGCGGGCGGCAGAGAACGGGGCGGCGCGGACTTAACCGGGATGATGGATCCGGTGGATGGGGTGAATACCACCAACTCAGCGGGGGTCAGCTATTCGGACGATATTTCGGAAAAGGTAAGTATATATGGGAAGTATACGTTTACGAACAGAAAGAACAGGACCATAAGCAATTCGGTGCTGCAGAGTGTTTTTGATTTTTATACGATCGTTAATCAAGAGGCCAGAGAGGTCAATACCGACAACATTAATCATCTAATGGCTTGGGATATAGAAGCGCAGTTGGATGATCACAATTACCTGAAAGTAAGTCCAAACATTTCGTATAGTACGGTCAATGCCCTGCATCACAGCAACGATACGATTAAAAACCAGCGGATTGTAAGCGAACGTGTCTATCGATCAGGCGAAGAAATGTCATCGCCCAACTTCGATATGGATGTCTTGTATTCAAGGAGCTTTCACAAGCCGGGACGTAAATTTGTACTGAATATGCAGGGTAAGTATGCTGCCAGGGATAAATTGGAAGACATCAACGATGTTTTTGAAAGCATGAATGCAATTACGGGGCAACCCATTGACGATGGGGCCTATGCATTTTCGCAGCAGGTGGAAAGCGACAACCAAAACCGCGTGGGCCGCTTGAAAGCCGCATACATTGAGCCTATCGACGATAAAAGTATCTTAGAGGTCAGCTATGAATACAACTATACAGCCATTGACAGCCGTCGCAGTGTCTGGGATACGAGCAGGGAAATGTTTGTAGATTCGCTGAGCCTGGATTATGCTTACTTTTTTGAAAGTAACCGCGTAGGGTTGATTTACCAAATGGAGCAAAGCAAGCGGTTCAGATACACGTTGGGATTTGGCGTACAACCGCTGCTTTTAAAGGGGCACACACTTGATGTTGACACAACGACGCAGCATCGCAACGTCAACCTGATTCCCAGCGCCGGTTTCCGGTTTCGCATCAATGACGAGACCGAATGGTCCATCGAATATTTAGGTACGAACAATCAGCCTAATTTTTCCCAAATACAGCCCATCCGGGATCTGACCAATTCGCAGAATATCATTATTGGCAACGCGGAATTGAAGGCGGAGTTTATCAACCGGATTACTACCCGTTTCCGGCAAACGAAAATGGGGAAAAACCAATTTTTCGAAGCGCAGCTCGCGCTCAATCAAATCCAGAATAAAATTGTGACCAATCGGTCGAACCCCAGCAGTACCGTACAGGAAACGAGCTTCCGCAATGCTTCCGGGTATTTTGATGCGCGGGGCTACTACATGTTTAGCACGCCGGTGTTCAACGACGATTTGCAGCTGAATATCAATGGCACCACGGATTACGTAAACAATATTTCGTACATCAATGACAGGAAGAATTTCGGTCGGAATTTTATTTATTCGCAGGCGCTACAACTGCGCTATACGTTGGAAGACGTCATTGAGACAGAATTTAACAGCAGCTACACGTTTAACCGTACACGCTATTCGTTAAGCAATTGGGACAACCGGGACGGTATCAATGCCAATTCGGTATTGTTCGGGTTGGCCGGTAAAGGCTACCTCTCCGATAACTGGGCTTTTGGCTTTGACCTTTCTCATCGACTCAATACGGGCTACAGCAGTTTCGTCAATGCAAACCCCACGTTATTAAATGCGTACATCGAGTGTACGTTTTTGCAGAATAAAATGGCGCTGCTCCGTATCCAGGGATTTGATTTGTTTAACCAGAACACCGGGGTTACGCGTGAAGTTTTGGGTACTGACATCCTCGATGTACGCAATAATCGGCTGGCCAGGTATTTTATGTTATCACTTAATATTCGTTTGCAAAAATATCCTTCTAAAAAATCATGATGCGAGCAGTAACCATTACCACTTATGGCGACGCCGATGGGCTTTCCGTCGAACAACGTCCGCTGCCGGCAATTCGTCCGAATGAGCTGCTTATCCGGGTGCGGGCCGCTGGTATTAATCGCCCGGATATTTTTCAGCGGAAAGGTAATTATCCGGCTCCGCACGGAGTCGTACAGGATATTCCGGGCTTGGAAGTGGCAGGCACTGTGGAGGCGTGCGGCACTGATGTGGTGCGATGGGCGCCGGGAGATCAGGTGTGTGCGTTATTGGGGGGTGGGGGGTACGCCGAGTTTGCGGCGGTAGACGCGAGCCACTGTCTGCCCATGCCGGCTAACCTTGATTTTTTGGAGGCCGCCTGTTTGCCGGAGACCGTACTGACGGTTTGGCACAATGTCTTCCAGCGGGGAAATTTGCAGCCGGGCGAGACATTGCTGGTGCATGGCGGCAGTGGAGGCATCGGCACAACGGCTATCCAATTGGCCCAACGCTTCGGTGCGCAGGTGTATGCCACGGCAGGAACCCGTGAGAAATGCGACTTCTGTGAGCGGCTGGGGGCTGTGGCCTGTATCAATTACAACGAGCGTGATTTTGCTGAAGAACTTGCCGGAAAACAGATCGACGTCATTTTGGACAGCATAGGCGCGCCTTATTTTGAGCGGCACCTATCGTTGCTGGCGGAGGAGGGCAGGCTCGTATTCATCAACGCGGTAGCAGGCAAATTGGTGCAGTTGAATGTCATGGCTTTGATGCAACGTAGGCTTTCCATCACGGGGAGCACGCTGCGGGGTAGAGATGGCGCCTTTAAAGCGGCATTGTGCGAGGCCGTGGAGCACCAGGTATGGCCACTGGTCGCGCGGGGACTGTTTAAACCAATTGTTCACCGCGTATTTCCGTTGTCCGCAGCATCCGACGCGCATAAATTGATGGAATCCGGTAATTTTATGGGAAAGCTGGTGTTGGAGTGCTAAATATCTTAGACACAGCGAACTCATCCAGGGAGCGGTGCTCCATTTTGACATGGGCCCTGAACCCAATACCGATAGTGGGACCAAGCCAGAAGATTTTCCGTTTTCATTGAGTTTGGAAGGACACCGGTAAGTACATGTTCGTAACTAAGGTTTCGTTAGGTAAGCCCTTTGATAATTCAAAGGGCTTTTTCCTGTAATCTGTTTGAAGTACTTGTGGAATCCGGCAAAGTTATGAAACCCGCTTTCATAGCAGATTTGCTTGACATTCATGTTGTTTTCAATGAGCAGCTTGCAGGCATGCCCTACACGTATCTCGATGAGAAACTGCGAAAAGGTTTTTCCGGTACGCGACTTGAAATAGCGGCAAAACGCATTGCTGCTCATGCCGGCTACTTCAGCCACTTCGTGCAGTGGAATCCGTTGTTTGAAATGTTTGAGGGCAAAATCATAAATATTGTTTATGCGGTCTTTTTCACCTCGCTGAAAATGGGGGTTAAACCCAACGGATGAAAGCAGTTGGATATCTTTGGAATAAGCAATTGCGGTAAGGGCTTCCATGAGTAGTAAAATACGCTTTGGGCCTTCAGAGCCGAGTAGATCTGCCAAAAGCCGTTGCACGCATTGACGGGCTGGGCCGCTAACTGCTATTCCTTGTTTGCCTGTTTGGAGCAACTGTTTGATGCCGGTATTTTCGGGTAAATCAAGAAAATCAGTTCCCCAAAAATCATCATTGAAATGCACGACACGGATATCGGCTTCCTCGCGGCTGGATGGGTCAAAATAGTTGCTGTCGAAGCTCCAGTAATGCGGCAGGTTGGAACCAATTAATACGACGTCGCCCGACGCAAAATTGCGGATGCTATCGCCAACGAACTGCGTGCCCCGTCCTTTTTCAAAATGGATAAGTTCTATCTCCCGGTGATAGTGCCAGCGGTTATTGACGTAGGGCACCGTATCACGACGCGCGCTAAAGGAGTGCGCTGGCCCTGTGCTTACTTTTAGTAACTGAGGTTTCATGCTATTGCCCGATTGGTCAGCCAAAAAAACATAATAAATAACAATTATACGAAAAAGGCGCTAATATAACTGAATACATCGCTAAGATGTTGGCAGCTTTTCTTTGCTTTCTTTGCTTTCTTTGCTTGGTCTTTGGACACTAACCAATACGAATGGGCACGATGACGAAACGACATACCTTGATACCGGTAATTTTGATAACCTCGCTGTTTTTCTTATGGGGGTTTGCGCATAATCTAAATCCGATATTGATCCCTCATCTTAAAAAGGCTTGCCAATTGTCTGATTTTCAGTCCGCCTTCGTGGATTCTGCGTTTTTTATTGCTTATTTTGCCGTCGCGTTGCCGGCTGGTTATTTCATGAAGCGGTTTGGCTATAAACAGGGTATCGTATTGGGGTTGGTTGTGTTCGCTGTCGGCGCATTGCTGTTTCTTCCGGCCGCCAACACGCGCGCATACGGCCTGTTTCAGCTGGCGCTCTTTGTTATCGCCAGCGGGCTTACTTTTTTGGAGACAGCCGCTAACCCGTATATAAGTGTCTTAGGCAGTCCGCAGACAGCTACTCAACGGCTCAATTTTGCGCAGTCATTCAACGGGTTGGCTGCTACGCTGGCGCCCTTCATCGGGGGGAGGTATATCCTTTCGGGGAAGACACTTGATGTGGAAGAACAGGCGACGATGGCGGCGAACGAGTTGGAGGCCTATTTGCAGGCGGAGGCCGACGCCGTAATCGTGCCCTACATGGTTATCGGTACCGTGGTGCTGCTGGTTGCGCTATTGGTTGTGCGGACGCCACTCCCCGAAATCGACGAAGAAGCGTCCGACATACCGGACGGCGGCATTAAAGGGCGATCCCTTTGGTCAAACGGTAATTTCGTGTTTGGCGTGACCGCCCTATTTTTTTATGTGGGGGCACAAGTCGGTGTCGTCAGCTTTTTTATCCGCTTTTCCAATCAGGTGGCCGGCGTGCAGGAGAAGACGGCGGCCAATTTGCTGGCGATTGCCCTGCTGGGGTTTATGGTTGGACGTTTCGTGGGGACCTTCCTGATGCGTTTTATCGCTCCAGCTAAACTGCTGGCTGGTTTTGCATTACTTAGTGTGTTGTTTACGGTACTGTCGGTTTGGGTCGATGGCCTGTTTGCCGTCTATGCGATGGTAGGCGTTACGTTTTTAATGTCCATCATGTTCCCGACTGTATTTTCGCTGGCTATCAGCGGTCTGGGCAAGCATACCAAACAAGGCTCCTCCGTGCTTATCATGGCCATCGTGGGCGGAGCCATCATTCCGCTGGTTATGGGAAGCGTGTCTGATCGGTTCACCATGCAGACCGCTTACCTCGTGCCCGCCGTATGCTTTGTTGTTGTGTTGTTGTTTGCCCTGCGGAATGTGAATAATAAGCGTGTGCAGCAAGTGATTCCTGCACATGGATAAGCGATATCATCAACGGCTCCATTGGGCCGTAAAACGTTAAAATAAATAGTATATGAAACGTTATGCACTGGCATTGGACTTGAAGGATGAGGCTCAACTGATTGCCGAATATGAGCAACTGCACCGGAATGTGGCTCCGGAAATTAAACAGTCGATTACAGACTCGGGTATACTCCGGATGTCGATCTACCGGTTTGCCAACCGGATGTTCATGATTATTGAAACAGAAGACGATTTTTCGTTTGAAGATAAGGCCGCGGCGGATGCTGCAAATCCACTTGTACAAGCTTGGGAACAGCTTACCTGGAAGTACCAAAAAGCAATACCGGGAGCGAAACCGGGAGAAAAGTGGGTCGTAATGGATAAAATTTTCGATCTTAGCGTTAATGAACATGAAAACAGATAAGCAGCTTTTTTTACAGATACATCCGGCGGATAATGTGCTTGTAGCCTTGCAGGATCTTGCTCCCGGTACTGAAGTCGTGTTTGATGGCAAACGGTTTTCCGTGGTTAGTGGCGTAAAGGCTAAGCATAAATTTACGCTTGAGCCATTGGACGAAGGGGGTGAGATACGGATGTACGGCGTGCTGGTAGGGAAAACCGTGCGTGCACTACCGCAAGGCGAAACCGTCACGACGGAAAATATCCATCACGCCGCGAGTCCTTTTGAACTGCGGGAACGCAAGTTGGATTGGCAACAGCCCGACGTGTCGGGATTCGAAAACCAGATTTTCATGGGGTATCACCGCTCAAACGGCACGGTAGGTACCGCAAATTACTGGTTGGTCATTCCCTTGGTATTCTGCGAAAACCGTAATGTGTTGGTGATGAAACGTGCCTTGGAGGAAAAATTGGGATATAGTAAGCGGTCACGGGACTATGAGCCAGAAGTCGACCAACTGATTCAATTGTATCGCGCTGGCGCGACGGTGGAGGATGTTTTAAACGCCGATATCGCTATGGGTAAGACGCAAGGGGATGGAAAGCGGCTGTTTGAGCACGTAGATGGTGTTAAGTTCCTTAATCATGAAATGGGATGCGGAGGCACGCGGATTGATTCGGATGCCCTTTGCGGGTTGCTTGCGGGGTATATCACGCACCCGAATGTCGCCGGTGCCACGGTGTTGAGCCTGGGGTGCCAACATGCCCAAGCGTCGATTTTGCGCGAGGAGATTGCCAGGCGTGACCCTCATTTTGATAGACCGCTGTATATTTTTGAACAACAACTGCTGGGCACGGAGACCAATTTAATCCAGCAGGCCTTGAAGCATACCTTTGCCGGATTGATGAACGCCAACGAGCAGCGCCGGCGCCCCGCCCCGTTAAGCAAGCTATGCATCGGTTTGGAATGTGGCGGTTCGGATGGTTTCTCGGGCATTTCGGCGAATCCGGCACTGGGCTACGTCTCCGACATGCTGGTAGCGATGGGCGGCTCCGTGATCCTGTCTGAGTTTCCTGAATTATGTGGTGTGGAGCAGGAATTGAGCGACCGCTGTGTCGATGAACCTACAGCGCTGCGGTTTATGGAACTGATGAAAACGTACCATGCCAAGGCAGAGGCGGACGGATCGGGATTTTACGCCAACCCGTCTCCTGGTAATATCCGTGATGGATTGATTACCGATGCCATCAAATCGGCAGGGGCGGCAAAAAAGGGAGGGACCTCGCCGGTGACAGCGGTAGTGGACTATCCGGGTGTGGCGAACAAGCCGGGATTAAACCTGCTCTGTACACCTGGAAACGATGTCGAAAGTACGACAGCGGAAGTCGCTGCCGGAGCCAACGTCGTACTGTTTACCACCGGCTTAGGAACGCCTACCGGAAACCCAATAGCGCCGGTCATCAAGCTGGCGACCAACACCAAGTTGTTCGAGCGTATGCCGGATATTATCGATATCAACTGTGGCACTATCATCGAAGGGACGGAAACGATTGAACAGGTGGCGCATCGTATATTGCGTTTTGTTATCGAGGTGGCAAGTGGCAACGTGCAGCCCAAAGCGGTGCAACTGGGCCAGGATGATTTCATTCCTTGGCGCAGGGGGGTATCGTTGTAAGCGGTAGGCTGTTTAGGCTGTAAACGATGGCGTGCATTTTTTTTTGTTAGCTAATAGTAAATGAATATGTCAAATAAAAAATTAGCTGGAAAAACAGCGATTATCACGGGGGGAGGCAGTGGGATAGGACGGGCTATCAGTTTACGTTTTGCCCAAGAGGGGGCTGCTGTTCACATCTTGGAATTGAATACGGCTGTTGCTGGCACATTGGTGGAAGCGATCGGTGCCTTTGGTGGGCAGGCGAGTGTGCATTCCTGTGACGTAAGTAAGCAGGAAATGGTATGTGACGTGGTCAGGGGAATCGGCACTGCGGATATTTTGGTGAACAATGCGGGGATAGCTCATGTGGGTGATCTGGAGCACACCACGGAGGCGGATTTTGACCGGATTTATGCGGTGAATGTGAAAGGGGCATATAACGTCCTGTATGCCGTTGTACCCCTGATGAAAAAGCAAGGACGAGGAGTGATTTTAAATATGGCTTCCATCGCTGCTATTGTCGGGATTACCGATCGCTTTGCTTATTCTACCAGCAAAGGGGCCGTCCAAGCGATGACCTTGTCGGTTGCGCGTGATTACCTGCCATACGGGATACGCTGTAACAGCATCTCACCTGCGCGCGTGCACACCCCTTTCGTGGATGGGTTCATCGCGAAAAACTATCCGGGCAAAGAGGCTGAAATGTTTGAAACACTTTCCAAAAGCCAGCCCATCGGCCGTATGGCACAACCGGAGGAAATCGCGTCGTTGGCGTTGTACCTATGTTCGGATGAAGCGGGCTTTATCACGGGAAATGACTATCCGATAGACGGAGGGTTTGTAAAGTTGAATAATTAATTTTGATAACCATGAAACTGATTCGATACGGCGACCCCGGCCGCGAACAAATAGGGGTGCAGCTTGGCGACATAAACTACGATGTGTCTGCCTTTGGTGGCGACTATAACGAAGCTTTTTTTGAGGATAACGGCCTTGCTCGATTGGATGAATTTGTCAAAGCCAACGCGGACAGGCTCATACCGGTGCCGGAAGGTACGCGCTTAGGAAGCCCGATAGCCCGGCCTTCGAAAATCCTGTGCATTGGGCTCAACTACCGTGATCATGCCGAAGAAACCGGTGCCCAAATACCTACGGAACCGATTATCTTTATGAAATCTACCACATCGTTAAGTGGGCCTTATGACGATATCATCATACCCAAAAATTCAACGAAGACCGATTGGGAGGTGGAGTTCGGGATCGTGATAGGCAAAAAAGCAACTTACGTAGAAGAATCCGCTGCATTTGATTATGTGGCGGGATATGTGCTGCACAACGATGTTTCCGAACGTGAATTCCAGTTGGAGCGCGGAGGTACATGGGACAAAGGCAAGGGGTGTGACACGTTCGCTCCGATAGGCCCTTTTCTGGCGACAAAAGACGAAATCGAAGATATCAATAACATCAGGCTTTGGCTTACGGTGAATGGCAAAACGTACCAGGACGGCAATACCAAAAATTTGATTTTCAGCGTACCATTCATTATCAGCTATGTAAGCCAGTTTATGACCCTGTTGCCGGGGGATGTCATATCCACGGGCACCCCGGCAGGCGTGGGATTGGGTTTTAACCCACCCATTTATCTCCAACCCGGTGATGTGGTGGAGTTGGGCGCTGACGGGTTAGGTGTATCCCGCCAGACGGTAAAAGCTTATCAAAGCTGATAGATTTCGAATTCAAACGATGAAACGTATTGACGCACATCAGCACTTTTGGAAATACCAACCCGTAAGGGATGCCTGGATAACCAATGATATGGCGCCGATTCAGTGCGATTTTTTGCCGGTCGATTTGAAGCCGGTATATGACGCCAATGGTATATCGGGGTGTGTAGCTGTACAGGCCGATCAATCGGAGGCGGAAACGTTGTTTCTGCTGGATCTGGCCGACCGGTACGCGTTTATCGAAGGCGTGGTTGGCTGGGTGGATTTGCAGTCGGCCAATGTCTCGGAACGCCTGGCATACTTTAGCCAATACCCCAAACTAAAAGGGTTTCGGCATATTGTGCAAGGGGAGGAGGATCCCCGTTTTTTATTGCGCCCGGCGTTCCTGAACGGCATTGAAATGCTGGCCGGCTACGGTTATACCTATGACATACTCATCAAGCCCCATCAACTGGAAGCGGCGTTGGAGTTTGTCGGGTATTTTCCTAACCAGCCATTTGTGATTGATCACTTGGCCAAACCGTATATCAAAAGCGGAGCTCGCCAACCTTGGGCAGTGCAGATGGAGGCGATGGCCCGACATGAACACGTGTACTGCAAACTTTCGGGGATGGTTACCGAAGCAGACTGGAACGACTGGAAGCCCTCGGATTTTGGGTATTATGCACAACACGCCATGGAGGTGTTTGGACCTCGCCGGATGATGTTTGGTTCGGACTGGCCGGTTTGCTTGGTTGCGGCCGACTATGCACAGGTGCTTGCGTTGGTGGACGGCCTGGTTGGTCGGTTATCACCGGCCGAACAAGAGCGGGTATGGTATAAAAATGCCGTAGACTTTTATAAATTATAACCATCATGAATTTAAATTTGAACGATAAAATAATCATCGTAACGGGGGGAGCTAAAGGCATCGGCAAGGGCATCGTGTTGGCCTTGGCTGCCGAGGGAGCGATTCCGGTGATTGTAGGGCGAAAACAGGCCGATAATACCGCGGTGCAGCTTGAAGTGGAAGCAATGGGCGGGCAGGCACTCAGCGTAGAAGCCGAATTGACCCGTCCGGAGGATTGCGAACGCGCTGTCAGCGAAACGCTGGCCCGGTTTGGACGTATCGACGGCTTGGTGAATAATGCGGGTGTAAACGATGGGATCGGCTTGGAACACGGCAGTTACCAAAAGTTTGTGGATAGCTTACATAAATCGCTTATCCACTATTACCTGATGGCTCATCATGCACTGCCAGCCTTGAAAGTAAGCCAAGGCAGCATCGTCAATATCAGCTCCAAAACCGCCGAAACCGGACAAGGCAATACGTCGGCTTATGCCGCGGCTAATGGAGGCCGCAATGCACTGACACGGGAATGGGCCGTGGAATTATTAAAATATGGGATTCGTGTAAATGCGGTGATTGTGGCCGAGTGTTTTACGCCCCTGTACGATGCATGGATTCGAACATTGCCTAACCCTGACGAGATGTTGCGGAAAATTACCGAACGAATTCCGCTCGGACAACGGATGACCACTGCCGAGGAAATAGCGAACATGGTGGTGTTTTTGCTGTCACCTTGTTCGAGCCACACCACGGGCCAGTTGATCCACGTGGATGGCGGGTACGTGCATTTGGATAGGGCGCTTTAAAGACGTGGGGTCCGGCCGCTTCGCGACTGATGCAGACATCCTTTGCAAGTCACGCTGGAGATGACCATGGTCGGGATGCAAACCAAGGCATGTTGTATTATGGACAGCATGCATATGTGCGTGCCAGCGGATTGGTTATATGATTTCAAGGAAACCGTATTCGTTCGAACCGAATAACCCTTCGATGTCTTCCTTGTGTCTGATTAGTAATTGCTCCAAAAAGACATTGCTTTGGTTGCCCGTCCTTAATAAAACCACTTTTGGCGGAAAACCCTTCACATTGGCAAGATTGAGAAAATCATCATCATTGGTAACGATGATTAAGTCGTTAGCCAAAGCATAATTCCAAATATCAATGTCTTTGGCAGGTACGGTGAGGCCGATATAATCTACGTGTAAACAATCTTCAAAGTAGACTTTAAGTTTGTTTGATAAACGCCAGGACAAGTTTGCATCCAAAAGCAGTTTCATGCTATGCGGCTACAATTCTGATGAAGGCTTCCCGGTTGGCGGCGAATGCAAGTGCAGCCCGAATGTGCTCTTCTTTCAATAGTGGGTAGTCTTCAAGGATTTCAGCATTGGTCATGCCGGAAGCCAGCCATTGGAGAATATCAACAACAGCAATACGCGTACCCTTAATACACGGCTTTCCGAAACGGATGTTAGGATCGATTGCGATATAGGATGAAAACTGTTCCATGATGTAAAAATATAAAAAATTTCATTAATGTCCAACACCTTTTCCCTGGACCTAAAACGGAATCTTTTGACCTATGTGGATAACGCTCATAAAACAAGACCCGATTGCCCTGACCAGCGTAGTCGGCTATCATTAGCGGATGCTTTACTGCGACGGACGGCTAACCTTTAACAGAATGAGTCAGGTTAGACGTTTGTTGAGCAAACGGAAATCTGCTGTGAGGAAACGGCCGGAATGCCAAGAATCCGCGGGAGGTCGTAAGTCGTAAGAATACGAGCTGAATCTTCTTCGTACCCGGGGTTATTCAATAACGACGCCCATCTTGCTGAATTTATCGATGCGTTCGGAAACCAGTTGGCCGGCTGGCTTTTTCTGCAAAACAGCCAGGTCTGCAAGCACTTGTTGTTTGACCGATTCGGCGATTTCTGCCGGATTGTGATGCGCCCCGCCCAATGGTTCGGGAATAATACCATCGATAAGACCATTATTCAGCATATCGGCGGCTGTCAATTTGAGGGCCTCGGCAGCCCGTTCTTTGTAATCCCAGCTACGCCACAGGATGGAGGAACAGGATTCAGGCGATATGACCGAATACCACGTGTGTTCAAGCATATACACCTTATCACCTACGCCGATACCTAATGCACCGCCGGAAGCGCCTTCACCGATAACAATACAGATGATCGGTACTTTCAGGACAGCCATTTCCAAGAGGTTACGGGCAATGGCTTCGCCTTGCCCCCGTTCTTCGGCTTCTATGCCCGGATAGGCGCCCATGGTATCAATCAATGTGATGACCGGCTTATTGAATTTCTCGGCCAATTTCATCAAACGCAAGGCTTTGCGGTAGCCCTCGGGATTGGCCATCCCGAAATTCCGGAATTGCCTTTCCTTCGTATTCTTGCCTTTCTGATGACCAATGATCATGACGGGCTGGCCGCCAATGGTGGCAAAACCGCCGACGATGGCTTTGTCGTCTTTTACATTCCGGTCGCCATGTAGTTCAATGAATTGTTCACAAATCTGACTGACATAATCCAGCGTCTGGGGCCTGTCGGGATGACGCGACATCTGCACTTTTTGCCAACCAGTCATATTGCTATATATTTGGTGTTTGGTTTTTTCCAATTTATCCTGCAACTCCGTCAACGTAGCGCTCATATCCACTTTGGTCTTGTCGGCTACTTGGCGCACTTTTTCGATCTGTAGCTGCAGATCTGCAATGGGTTTTTCAAAATCAAACGTTGTCTCCATAAATGCCTTTGCAAAATCAGGCCGCTAAGTTAGGGAATTGTATTGATTATTTAAAAATGTGATCGGTAGTGGTCAGTGATTGCCCGTCACTTATCGCCTACCACCAGCAATGGCTTGGTTTTTGTGTACCTTTGTCCTGTTAGTACGAGGCATTATTCAGTCATGCGTATGATTAGAGCAACTACGTTATCTTTTTATTTTTTTTTCGTGTCGGCGTTTTCGGCCATAGCAGAAACCTATCCAGAAGTACTATTTGAAAACAGTGTGTTGCCGGGGAGCTATGCCTACAGTCAGGTGCATTACGAAGGCGGAAGCTGGATGGAAAATGTCGGTGGCAGGTTGCCGGTGTCGGATTCGGTGTATTTCACGCCCGGTAATGCGTTGTCTTTGAAGTATACAGCTTCGCCGGAGGGGCACTGGTATGCGCAGATCGACTATCCCAACAGTTCAAATCACTATCAACCAAAAGCGGATGACGTGCTAACGTTCAAGCTGTTTGTTGCGTCAGATACGGAAAGTGGCGCGTTGCCCAGAATAGCTTTGCGGCAGAAGGATACGCTTAGCAATTTCATAGATTTGGCTAAATATGTGGTTGACTTTCAGCAAAACATGTGGCTGAATGTACGATTGCCATTGCGGGTTATCGGCGGCTTGCGCATGGATGAGGCAATCGACGGTGTGCGGTTTTCTCAGGGGACGGGAGACAACGGCACCCACTGGCTATACATCGATCAGATTGAATTTCTGCCCGCTAAGCCGCCACGTGTGAAGCTTTCGTCGCCAGCCGTGTTATCGACGGCGAAAGCGTACGACAGGCATGTGGACCTTACCTGGCAACTGCCGCTCACCCCCAGCATACGGTACATTAAAATCTATCGGTCAGAAGACAACACGCATTTCGAGCCTGTCGCTATCCGGCCTATTTTTGTGCAAAAATGTACTGATTTTGTGCCTCATTCAAATAAAACGTACTATTACAAGATAGCCTGGGTAGATTATGATTACCTCGAATCGCCATTTTCCAATATCGTGGAGGCTTCGCCGGAAACGTCCAGTGATGAGGCGTTGTTGGATGCTGTGCAAGCGGCACATTTCAATTACTTCTGGGAACGGGCGGAAGTAAACAGCGGCATGCATTCGGCACATTTCGGTACGGATGACGCCACGGTTTCCGTGAAAGAAACGGGCTTGGGCATTTTGTCATATATCGTGGGGGTTGAACGAGGGTTTGTGTCACGTTCGTTGGTCAAAAGCAGGCTCCAGCGTATCGTGGATTTTTTGGGTAAAGTAGAACGGTACAACGGGGCGTACCCCGCTGAGCTAAACGGCCGTACGGGCAAAGGAGTCTTTGCGGTCGATACCATTCCCGTGGCAGACCTTAAGGCCACGGCATTCCTGATGCAGGGATTGCTGGTCGCGCAGCAATATTTTCAGGCGGATAGTGACGATACCGACTCGCTGACTGAAAAAATTGATTCCTTATGGGCGGGCGTAGCCTGGAATCAATTTGCCATCGAAGGGCACGAACATATTTTACTTGACCGCTGGTCGCCCGTTACCGGATTTACGGAAGCTTCACCATTAGGCGGCTTCAATGCCGACTTTATCTGTTATATACTGGCGTTGGCTTCGCCCCAGTTTGCACTTGAACCGGATGCTTATGCCCGGGGGTTGGGGGTACGGAGGACACTGGTGGATTCGACCCAGGCCTTGGCCCTGGCAGACAACCGTGTTTTTTCGGTGAAGATCCGCGAGGGAAGCGGCCCTTCATTACCCAGCTATCTGGAATTTCCCTATACTTCGGACAGTACCGTGTATGGTTTGCCAATAGCCGTTGGAACGGTCGATACCTCATTGCTGGAAGCATACAAGCCGTTTTTGGCGTTTGATCCGAGGAATAAAAAAGACAGGTTCACCAATTATTTCGTCAACAACGTCAATCTTGCAAAAGCGTATCAGCGGCGTGACAACGAGCATCAATGTTGTGGGTTTTCAAAAGATATCTGGGGGATGGAAACACGCTCGGATACGACTGATACCTTGGTGGCGGTTAATCCCGCTATCGCATCGGCCACTTATGGTTACCTGCCGGAGGATGCTATGCGGTCCATCCGGGCATTCTACCATCAGCTTGGGCCTGCGCTGTTTACGGAATATGGATTCCGCAAATGGATTGCGATCGGTGAAAACACGCTGGCAGATGAATACGACGCCATGAATCAGGCGGCGGTAGTGGTGATGATTGAAAATGGACGCAGTGGATTAATCTGGGATTTGTTTTCCGATCATCCGGACATAAAAAAGGTTATTGAAAATCATTTTTCAATTGAGTAGTTTTTTTATTTTTACGTCATCCAATTCTCAACATGAAACGATATAGCATTTTTACGTTTGTATTCATTATTTCTGCCGCGGTGTTTTCCTGCAAAAACAAACAAATGGCAGTCAATCCAGGGGCTCAAGTAACCGTTGACGGTACGCAGGATGGCCTGAAGCATGTGCAAAGCAATTTTGAAGATGCTGCAATGACCGATCGGGGCATTATGGTCACGTTTGATGCGGACGTGCTTTTCCCGCTGAACTCTTCTTATTTGACCGACCAGGCGAAAAATGAACTGGACAAATTGGTGGCGCTTTTGAACGACTATCCCGGGGCGACACTCATTGTGGACGGGCATACCGATGCTACGGGGACAGAAACGTATAACCAGTGGTTGTCTGAAAAAAGGGCCGAGTCTGTAAAGAAATATGCTGTCGAAAAAGGATTGGACGAAACCCGAATTACGACGAATGGGTACGGCCAGTCTAAACCTGTGGCCCCCAATAACACCAAGGAAGGCAGGCAACGAAATCGCCGGGTTGAGGTCACCATTGTGACAGCGAAGCCATAGTAGTAGCTTCTTAAAATTGCATTTTCAATTCGGACGCCTTGACGGCTTGGCCATAAAACCTTCCGGCCCGTTCTTCAAAATCTGCTGCGTTGTCTGTCGTAAAGAAATGCGTGCGGCCATTCTTCGTGCAAAGCATTTCTACTTCCGCATGGCGCTTGAGGTAGTCGGCCAGACTATCGGCCACCAGACCGCCTTGCGGTAGGATTTGGATAGATGGCGGCATGAAACGTCTGATGAGCGGCAGGAGCAACGGGTAGTGCGTACAGGCTAATATGACCGTGTCGATATCGGGAGATTGATGGAGTAGCCGCTTGATATCTGCCTCGACAAAATAGGCGGCGCCCTCAGAATCCAATTCGTTATTTTCAACCAAGGGAACCCACATCGGACATGCTTGCTGGAACACCGTTATGTCGGGAAAAAATTTCCGGATTTCGATCGGGTATGAAGCGGACTTCACCGTTCCGGGGGTTGCCAGGATACCGACATGGCGTGTCGAGGTGTGAAGACCGATTACTTCGGTTGTGGGGCGGATGACGCCCAGAACCTTGCGCAAATCGGGGCAATGGGGCAAGTCTTTTTGCTGGATGGTGCGGAGCGCTTTGGCCGAGGCCGTATTGCATGCCAAAACCACTAAATGGCATCCCATACTAAACAGGCTTTCGACGCATTCCTTTGTATAGGCATATACGGTTTCAAATGACCGCGTGCCATAAGGCACGCGGGCGTTATCACCTAAATATACGTAGTCGTACTGCGGCAGTTTCTTCACGATTTCCCGGAAGACCGTCAATCCGCCATAACCAGAGTCAAATATACCTATGGGCCCCATTTTTTTAGTAGTCGGAGGTCACTCAACCCCGTTTACTTCAGCAAATATGGCTTTTCTTTGTAGGTTTTCCATAAAAATTCGCCAAATAGTGTGTTTGCCCATGCAAACCATTTACGGGTGAACCGTTTCGGATCATCTTTATGGAACGACTCGTGCATAAAGCCGGTATCACCGTGGGTGTTTTTTAAGGTCTCGATACAGGATTTTATCTCTGCATCGTTAATAGCCGTCAAACCCCGCATGGTGATGGCCATGGGCCAAATCATGTCTCGTCCGATGTGTGGCCCGCCAATACCTTCCGCGGCCGAACCTTTAAAGAAAAACGGATTGTTTTCGGAAAGTACGTAAGCGCGTGTCCGTTGGTAAATCGGGTCGTTGACATCCACCGCGCCGAGATAGGGAAGCGATAGGAGGCTGGGTACATTGGCATCATCCATCATCATGTAACTGCCAAACCCGTCGACCTCATAAGCGTATATCCTTCCATGCATCGGATGGTCTACGATGCCGTATTCCTTTACGGCATTTTCCACCTCATTGGCCAAGTCAAGCATTTCCGTAGCGAGCGCTTGTTCATTGGCAAGGTGAGCGAGCATTTCTGCTGATTGGCGCAGACTCACCACCGCAAATAGATTGGAGGGGATGAGAAACGAAAAGACAGTGGCATCGTCACTGGGCCGGAAGCTGGAACAGATAAGTCCTACAGGGTTGACAGGGTACCCGTATCCGTCTACCTGCAACGTATCCGATCCGCGTGCGGTGGTCCGTTCAAACCGATAAGGCCCCAGGCTGTCTTTGCGCTGCTGTTCCTTGAACGTTTTCAGGATATTCCGCTGGGCGGTCACCCATTCCTTACCAAACGGAGAGGTATCCTCCGTAGCTTTCCAATACGCGTAAGCCAGGCGGACCGCATAACAAAGGGAGTCGATTTCCCACTTGCGCTCATGGATGCCCGGCTTCATGTCGGTGTGGTCACTGCCCCATTCACCCACCTTGGTGGGGTCGTTGTAGAACGCGTTGGCGTATGGATCGATGTTGATGCATTGGCTCTGTTTATTGACCAGACCTGCGACCAGCCGTTGAAGGCTTTTGTCGGCAGCCATAAAAGGTAGGTAAGGCCAGACCTGTGCGCAGCTATCGCGGAGCCACATGGCGTCGATATCGCCGGTAATCACATAGGTGTAAGGCTTGCCGTCCTTGTCTTCGGGATAGACGGTGGTATCAAGCGTATTGGGGAAACAATTGCCAAATAACCATCCGAGTTCTTTATCTCCCACTTGACGTTGGAATTCTTGAATAGCCTGCTCGATCGCTTCGCTGGAGAAGTGCCGCTCGTTGGGCGATACACGTACCGTCGGAAATTCCTGCGCGTTGGAAGCCATCGAAAACTTACTTGCCCAAAGCCCCGCGCTTAACATCGCTGTGTTTTGAATAAATGTTCTTCGTTTCATGATACCTGGTTCATTTATGGGTACTGCAGATTCATCTGCGCCGATTTCAGTGCCGCAATATGCAAAAAAAACTAATACCAAGTAGCTGCCAATTCGTTTTAGCTGCGCGACACCTACTATTTGAAATGTCCTAGAGGCTTTTTGTTTTATGGATTTTTGCTTTTTTTTTGTAAGTTAAGAGCTTGAAATTTTAAAAAAGATAATGCGGATTGGTTAGTTTTGTTGAGTGGTAAGTCAAAAAAAAGTGAATTTATTGGTTTTATAATGAATGTGTTGGTTTTTGTGGGTGATGTGGTTGTTTTGTTTGTGTGATAAGTCTTGTTTTTTTGTTTAAAGTTGGTATTTTTTGATTTTTTCTTTGAATTTGTGATATTTATAAGGAAATTTATAGTAAGAAATGCGGTCGTATTTTTAGTTGTTGAATTATTTAATCAATTTGTTATGAAAAGTCAATCGTTTTTTAAGTATTTCGTTTGTTTGTTTGTTTGTTTGTTTGCCGTTATCGTTTATCGCTTTCGGTCGGTCGGTCACTGATGCCGAAGCGGCGTTAATTAAACGTTCAGATTCCCAGCTTTCGGCCCGATACGAAATGGTTCTGTCAAGTAAACCGATTTCAACCACGGCTGAATACAGCCAACCTGATGTAAATGTTATATCCCTTGAAGATTGTACGACGAATATCCTTCTGCAATGCTGTCCCGCGGATGATGTCACAATTGTAGAGCTCACAGCTGACTGTGGTAGCATCGATGAGCTAGCAGGCTGGATAATTGATGGCTTCTATGGTGATTGCACGGAAGAATGTGATGCGGGATAATTAAACCAACGTCGCCAACTGGGGAAGGAAACCCCATGCCGCATTTCTTTTTACTACTAAAATGAGCATTATGAGGATTATCAGCCGGTTTTTACTGTCTTTAATACTGTGGTTAAGCGTCTTCATGTCACGCAGTGCCGGACAACCATCGTCCGGTCAGGTTACTTATATTCAGCAGCATATTATCGAAATCATCGGCTCCACGGACTATCAGGGTGAGCTGCACTTTCAAGGCGGGAAGACGCATTATGGCTATGCGACAATACCCCAAACTCGTGCCCAGCGCGATACGGTGGATGCGCAGGGCAATCGATATGCCATTCCCTTTATGACGATAGGTATTCAGCGAACCGGAAACGAGGTTTATGCCGACTACGCCGCCAAAGAACTGATCGTCGCCGAACGCGTAAAGGGGGAAACGTTTATTTATAACGACACATTGCCGGGCATCCAGTGGGAACTGATCAACGAAAAAAAGGCAATCGGCAATTTCACCTGCCAAAAAGCGGTAGGCACGTTCCGTGGCAGGACATATGATGCGTGGTTTACACCGGATATCCCCCTGCCGTACGGGCCATGGAAGCTGGGCGGCCTGCCGGGCTTGATTTTAGAGGCAACCACACGGGATGGTGAGTTGTCATTCCTGTTTGAACAGATCGCCATCCCGGCTGAAGGGGATGTCGAGATTACGCCGCCGAGTAAGGGGGTTCGTTTTGCGGATTTCAAAACCTTCAGGGAGGAAGCGGACAAATTTGTCGAAGAGTCCAATAAGGCTGCGCAAATAAAGTTTGAAAAGATGATCCGTGAACGCGCGCCCGATGCTAATGCCCGGATAGGGATGCCGCGAACCCTTCGATTCCTCATCGAAAAAACGTTGAATTGATTGGGGTGGATGAAGAATTGGTTTTCGCTTTTTGCTGTTTTACTCATGTTAGTTTGCGCCAAAGGGCAAACGCTATCCTTATCAGGGACTGTCAAGGACGGTGCCGGACAACCGATACCGAACGCGTCAATTATACTGATGCAAGCGGATTCTGCGATTGTGGCGTTTAGTAGTACAGCTACGGATGGCGTCTTTAGGGTAGCAGTGAAGGACACATCTGCGACCACGATTTGCGCGAGCATGCTGGGCTTCAGGCGAACCTGCATAACGATCGATGAAACGGTAAGGAAGACTGGCTCGGCGAATTTTGTCCTGACGCAAGAGGAAAAGGTCTTACAGGAAGTGAACGTCAATGCCAGGGCCGCCATCCGGGAGCGTGGCGACACGGTAGTTTATCGCCTGGAAGCTTTCACTAACCAGACGGAGCGCAATTTGGAGGAAGCACTGGCAAAGTTGCCGGGATTTCGCGTGGATGATCAGGGGCGGATATCCGTGAACGGGAAAAATATTTCCAAGATCAATATTGAAGATGATGATTTGGTGGGTACGGATTATCAGCTGCTTTCCAAGAATCTTTCGGCAGCTGTGGTTGAAGATGTCGAAGTGGTGGGAGGATATTTAGAAAACCCGCTATATAAAGGCATCTTAGATTCCGACGAAATTGCGCTGAATCTGCGGCTGAAAGACAAGGGCCGGAAATTGCTGTTGGGAAGTGTGGAGGCCGCAGGCGGCGTTCAAGGCAAGTATGATATTACGGCAAATGGTATCGTGCTTGCTAAAGTGCTCAAAGCCTATCTGCTGGCTAAAGGGAATAACGCTGGGTTCGAGGTCGGTGTTCCTCGTGGCAACGCCGGAGTAAATACTGCGGGCGATGACATCCGCCTGACAGAAGAAAATACGGAGCTGTTGGATATTGGTGTCGTTGCCACGCCATTGGTGAATAGGCAGCGGACGCTATTCAACAACGGGCGGTTAGGTTCGCTGAATGCAGTGAGTAACCCTGCGGATAAGTTGTCTATCCGGGTTAACTTTCAGGGCTATGCCGATGGCAATCGAGTCACGTCCCATTCCCTGTCGCGTTACTTTTCCCAAGGTGATACGACCGTGTTTGATGAACACGCAGTGTATGGCAACGACCCACTTCAGTGGTCAGGGGGCATCGATGCGACGTATCAAATAACATCCGCAAGTCTATTGAAAATCCGGTACACGGGTCTGCATATCGAACACGACGAAAACACATCGATAATACTCAACGAAAATGCCGTATTTCAGGGCTTGCAGAGCGGGCAAGACAGGCATCTCGTACACGCCGATTACTCCGCGCGCATCGGTACGGCGTCTATCATACAGGTTCAATCGGCATACCTTCGGAACAGCTTGAATCAACGGCTAACTGTTCCAACATATGCGGCGGTTGAAGCGAATGAAGGGAGTTTTGACTATCCGATGGCTCAACATTACCTGAGTCCGTTTAGTGGCTTTGCCCTGACGACCAAATGGACATCCCGGCTAAACAATGGATTTATGTACCGAGCGGTGCTTAGCTACCGGTATGATCAGGAAGACTTGGAATCACGGCTATTTGAAGACGACAATCCAACCGCCCGGCAGGCTGCATTCAGCAATCAATATACTAGGAAGACGCACCGGTTAGGCGCGAATGTCGACGGACGTCTACGCCTTGGGCCTGTTCAGGTTTACGGAGATTTGGGTGTACACCATGACGCTGCACAACTTGCGGATAGGCTTAACGCAAGTTCTGATTTTAACCAGCAAGCATTTTACTTGGCGCCAAATGTAGGTGTACAGTGGTCGTTTTGGCGTCGGCATCGGCTCTCAGTGAATTACACCTATAACCGGCAGCTGGCACCGCTCCGCAACCAGTATAGCGGCTTTATCTTTACCAACTACCGAAATGCACGCAATTACGAAACCACGCCTTACATGCTAACGAATCAAAACGTCGGCTTGCGCTACACTTACCGTTTTCCATACCGTCAGTTTTTTGCCAACGTGTATCTTTATCATGGTGTAACCAATAATGCACTGCAGTCAACCATTCTTTACGACCCGATCTATTTGTATAGCACTGCGTATCCAAGCCGTGAAACCCTACCATTTTCCGGTATGCGTGTGGGGATTGATAAAATGTTATCCAAACTTAATCTGCTCACATCGCTGTCCAGCAACGTGACGCGGTATCGTTACATCAATCAAGTCAATTCTTACACTGAAAGGCAAGTAAATGCTACGACGGTGAGCAATGAGTTGGCATTGAATTCCAGTTTTAACATCCCCTATAACCTCGTGTTTCGGCTGCGGAATTCCCTGCAGCTAAACCGGACAACCGTTGGAAAAAGTGAGCAACGAAATAACCAGTCCAATTGGCTGGTTAGCCTGCAAAACACATGGAGGCTTAGCAATAGCATGTTGGTCACGCAATCGCTGGAATATTATCGCTGGGTGCGCAGCGAAACAGACAACAATTACCAAACCCTGTTCCTGGATTTTGGGGCAAAGTGGGACGTTATCAAGGACAGGCTTGCCTTCACGGCCAATGTGCGGAATGCGCTGAACCAGCAGCGATTGGTTGTTGTCCATGTGTCTGACTATAACAATGTGCGCCGGGATTTCGCCTTACAGCCCCGAATGCTCCTGTTTGGAGCCGCTTACCGATTTTAATCCATAATATGGCTTAATTCTTGGATGGCAATGTTATCTTTGTTGTCTGATTTTTTCATATGATAGAACGTCTATACGATAATTGCATACGGACGGTGTCCGTCGTGATATTAAGTTGTGCGGTTTATATCGGAAACGCGCAATCAACCTATCAGCCTTATTCTTATCAGTTTTACCAGAAACTCAATAACGTATTGTACCATAGCGATACAAGGCTTCATACCGCGTTGAAACCGCTCATCATTGACAGCGCGTTGCAGCCGCGGTATGATTCGTTGATGCAGTTGGGTGTGACCGAACGGACTTCATGGTGGGGCCGCAAGCTGTATAATGAGCATTTGATTGATATCAAAAAAGACGATCACACGTTTTATGCCGATTTTCTGCCTGATTTTCAGCTTGGGCGTGATTTTGCCGGCGGAGGTCGGACGACCTGGGTAAACACCAGGGGTGCACAAGCGGGCCTGACCATACAGGATAAGTTTTTCCTTTATGTGAATTTTTTCGAGAATCAAGCGGTGTTTCCGCAGTACCTGAATGCTTATGTTTTTGAGCAAGCCATCGTTCCTGGTCAAGGCCATGGCAAGACGTCCTACTCCAACCCGAAGATGAGCGACTGGATGTATTCTTCGGCGGTATTGTCGTACACCGTAAATAAATACCTCAATGTTACGCTGGCCTACGACAAACAGTTTATTGGCGATGGATACCGTTCGATGCTGCTGTCTGATGTTTCATCAAACTATACGGCGTTGAAGCTGACCGGAAATTTGGGAAATGTCCAATACTTAAGTATGTGGACGTACATGATGGATCCCATGCATCCGCGTTCGAATACGTATGACCCGATTACCGGTTTGCCGACACGGGGCGGCG
This sequence comes from Parapedobacter sp. ISTM3, assembly GCF_016533505.1. Taxonomy (NCBI): domain Bacteria; kingdom Pseudomonadati; phylum Bacteroidota; class Sphingobacteriia; order Sphingobacteriales; family Sphingobacteriaceae; genus Parapedobacter; species Parapedobacter sp. ISTM3. The sequence goes on from NZ_JAENGN010000002.1 coordinate 334,244, forward strand.
ACAACTGGAAATGGGGGGCTTTCCAATACCTGGATTGGAATGTTGACAATAGGCTATCTGTGGGCTTATTCCAATCGGTCGTGTGGGGAGCCAAAAATGCCGCGGGGCGGCGGGGGTTTGATTTTAACTATTTTAACCCGGTTATTTTTATGCGACCGGTGGAACTGACCAATACATCTTCTCCGGACAAAATGCACCTGGGATTAAATGCCAAATACAAAGCCCTGAAGAACCTATCGGTGTACGGGCAGTTCCTTTTGGGGGAATTCGTGGCCAAGAATTTCTTCTCAACCAACGGGCATGTGACCAACAAATGGGGGGCGCAACTTGGTTTTCGTGGATTTGACGCTTTTGGCATAAAAGATCTGAACTTCTTGGCAGAATACAATACGGCGCGCCCGTATACTTATGCGCACTTCGATCCGGCAAGCAACTACAGCAATTACGGGCAGCCGTTGGCGCACCCCTGGGGGGCCAACTTCCGGGAATTGGTGGGTATACTAAATTATTCATACGGCCGGTTTGATTTTTCATTCCAGGGGATATGGGGCCAGTTCGGTACAGATCCAGATGCCGAAGCGAATTTCGGCGGAGATATTTTCAAATCGTATCTGATACCGGCCAACGAGTATGGCAATTACATCGGCCAGGGAGTTAAAAACAATTTATTCTTTGCCGATGGGCGGGTATCCTATTTGTTTAATCCGAAATATAACCTGCGGATTGAAGCCGGTGCGGTATACCGCCGGCATGAAATCCCTGAATTGGGCAGGCATCCCCAGACGGGCATGATTACCCTGGGCTTGCGTGGCTCGTTCCGCAATTTCTATTATGATTTTTAAAACAGACTATTTTTTTTGATATTGCAGTATGAGCAGGATTACCATCATCAACGGCCCGAATCTGAACCTCTTAGGCATACGGGAAAAAAGCATTTACGGCGATCAGGATTTTACCACGTTTTTGGCGGCACTGCGAGACGCCTATCCCGCAGTGGCGTTGTCTTATTTCCAAAGCAATCATGAAGGCGCTATCATCGACAAAATTCATGAGGTCGGATTCGCAACGGAGGGTATCATCCTCAACGCCGGTGCGTACACCCACACTTCCCTGGCAATAGCAGATGCCATTGCGGCGGTAACGGCCCCGGTGGTGGAGGTGCATATTTCCAATGTGTACGCCAGGGAGTCCTACCGACATCATTCCTATTTGGCAAAAAATTGCAAAGGGGTTATTTGCGGTTTCGGGTTGGATGGTTACCGGCTGGCGCTGGAGAGCTTGCTAACAAGATAATTAAGCTCAGCAAGGCACAGCCTGCCATCACCGCGGCCATCGGTACCGTGGTTTCATCGTGAAGATAGCTTACCAAGGCAGATGATAGCGCGCCACAGCCCATCTGGATGCTGCCCATCAACGCCGAGGCGCTACCAGCCAGTCTGCTGAATGGGCTGAGCGCCAATGCCGATGTGTTGGGGAACACAAAACCTTGACAGCCCAAGAACAGAAAAATCAGGCCAATCATCACCAATAAATTGATATATCCGGTGACACAGAGGATAGTCAGGATGAGTCCGACGGATGATTGTGCCATCAACGCTATTCTGGCTATTTTCTCGCTGCTGTGTTTATTGAGCAACACGCTGTTTAACTGGCTTGCAACAATTAATGCTGACGCTATAAACGCAAATACCAATCCGTACTGCTTTTCGTTCAACCCATAGAGCGACACCATGACATAAGGCGATCCGGCCAAATAGGCGTATAGCCCCGAAGAGGCCAAGCCGCCGGCAAATGCGTAAGTAAAAAACTGTCTTGTCTTGAAGACCTGCCAGTACGATTGGGTAATGGGCCGGGGCATTAGCGACATGGTTGGATTGGGGCCTTTGCTTTCGGGAAGGAAAAAAGCGACTACGGCCAATATCAACGCCGTAATGACCGCCAATACGATAAAGATACCATGCCAATTCCAATGTGCGATGACGAAACTGCCCACGGTAGGGGCCAGGATTGGCGAAATACCGATGACCAGCATCAGCAGGGAAAAGACCTTGGCGCTCTCCGACGGTCCGAAAAAGTCCCTGACCATAGCGCGCGATGCCACCATGCCGCCGCAGCTGCCCAGTGCTTGAATAAAGCGGTACACCATCAGGTTGTCTGCGGAGTTGGTCAAGGCACAACCGATGGATGCTGCAATATAAATAACCAGCCCGACAATCAATGGTGGCTTACGGCCGAAACGGTCGAGCAGCGGCCCGTAAACGAGCTGGCCGGAAGCGATGCCGATGAAAAAAGACGTTAATGAGAGTTGGACGTGTGCTACAGTGGTCTTTAAGCTGGCTGCGATGGCATCGAAACCGGGCAAGTACATATCAATGGAAAAAGGGCCTACAGCCGATAAGAGTCCAAGGATAATGAAGGTAAAAAGACGATGCCTTGTTGTAGCTGCCATGCAGTTACAAAATTACAGCTTTGTTTCGGCTTTTTACTTGTCTTTATTCAATTGGTAGGGGCGCCTTTTAAGCATTTTGTCCGGGCACTTTGGATGCGCATAAGCAACCTGGGGGATGAACGGAGCGAGTCCTCCAGTTGCGTTGCGTATCCAAAGCTGCCCTCGGATCCCGCGAAAGCCCCTGTTCGGCCCGAAACCTGTCAGCACAGCTTACAGCTACCTATTGAGCCGGTCTGCCGACGGTTACGCTGTTTTCTTAGCTGGCCTGAATAAGAGGTAAATACCAACAGCGACGAAGGGCAGACTCAATAATTGTCCCATGTTGTAGGTCATCCCGTCTTCGAACGCTTCTTGGTTTTCTTTGACAAATTCAAGGACAAATCGGGCACCGAAGAGCAGGATCAGAAATAAGCCGAAAATGAATCCTGGTTTCAACACGGGCTTCTTGTGGTAGATATTCCACAACAAGACAAATATAAGCACGTAAGACAGGGCCTCGTATAGCTGTGCAGGATGCCTCGGGATTTGGTCTACACGTTCGAAGACTACGGCCCAAGGCAAATCGGAAGGTAAGCCTATGATTTCTGAATTAAAGAAATTGCCGATGCGTACAAAGGCGCCTGCCAACGGAATGACGATCACGAGCCTATCGGTAAGCCAAAGAAAATCGGTTTTCGTTTTGCGGCAAAACAGGAAAATGCCAGCCAAAATACCGATAGCGCCGCCATGGCTGGCCAACCCGTGGAAACCTGTAAGGGTAAATTTGCCATTGACATAGGTGTAGGGCAAGATCATCTCCAACGGGTGGTCTTTATAGTAATCGAACTCGTAAAATAAACAATGCCCCAAGCGGGCACCCAGCAAGGTACCAATGAAGATGTAGATACTTAACTGATCAAGCAATTCCTGTGACTTGTTTTCGCGTTGAAAGATACGTAGCATCAGGAAATAACTGCTGACAAAAGCCAGCAGGAAACACAGGGTATAATACCGGACCTCAAAACTGCCGATACTGAATATCTCAGGGCTTACATTCCAGTGAATGGCGCTTAATATGCTGTTTGTCATGGTTATTAAACTGTTTAGGCCGGTAAATATAGTGTTTTTAAAGTTTAGGGCCTGCCTTTGCCTTCCGTTCTTTTTTGGTTTGTTGTTTTAAGATGTATTGTTTCTCAAGGAAGGCGATGACTTCGCCGGCAATGTCTTTGTGCGTGGCCTTTTCGATGCCCTCAAGCCCCGGAGATGAGTTGACTTCGAGCACCAGTGGTCCCCGGTCTGAGGGCAGCAAATCCACCCCGCATACGGTCAGTCCCAATTCCCGTGCCGCCCGCACTGCGGTTTCCCGTTCGGCTTTATTCAGCTTTATTACAGCCGCGGTGCCACCTCGGTGTAAGTTTGACCGGAATTCGCCCTCTTTGGCGGTACGTTTCATGGCGCCGACCACCTTGCCATCCACGACAAAAGCACGAATGTCTGTTCCGCGGGACTCTTTAATGTACTCCTGGATAAGGATATTATTGCCTAACCCGTAGAATGCTTCGATAACGGATGAAGCCGCCTTACGGGTTTCGGCCAACACGACGCCAATACCCTGGGTGCCTTCCAGCAGTTTGATGACCAGGGGCGGGCCACCAACCATTTTAATTAAGTCGTCTACATCACGTGTTCGGCGGGCAAAACCGGTGGTAGGCATCCCAATGCCAGCCCCGGAGAGTATCTGCATGCAGCGAAGCTTATCGCGCGACCGCGTGATCGCTTGGCTTGGGTTGGCCGATATAACGCCCATTACTTCAAATTGACGGACAATGGCCGAACCATAGAAGGTGACGGAAGCCCCGATACGCGGGATGATTGCGTCAATATCGGAGATGTCCTGTCCTTTGTAATGGATGCTGGGTTTTCCTTGTTTGATACCTACATAACATTGGCTGTGATCGATGACCACACACTCGTGGCCGCGCATTTGGGCGGCCTCCACCAGTCTGCGGGTAGAATATAGGCTTTTGATTGTCGATAATACGGCTATTTTCACGTGGTGCTGCGATTAATCGTCGATAGAAACAATAAGGACGGGTTAATGTTTGGATTACTTGCTGTCTTTGGTTGATTTTTTTGACAGATTTGCCCGAGAAACGTCTACAAGGAACTTCCTCCGGATGAACGATCGGCCCAACAATATTGGAAACTCCATGCCTGAACGGTCGCGCAGGGACAGTTCAATCGGATGCAGTTCGTTGAAAAACAAGATGGTGGTCTTGATAATATAGCGATTTTCCTCCTGTCCAAACGAATTCCGAATGCGCCGCTCGCTATGAAAGGGGAAGACATACGTATTCGTTTGATGACCGGGATGGCCATCCAACGGGCGGAATTCGACATATTGCTTCCTGCCTTTCTTGATTAATTGAACGTGGCTGCAATGGAGCACGGATGTACGTGCGCCGGTATCCACCTTAGCGGGGATATCGGTGATACCCAACTCCGGCAAATCTACGGTTTCCTTCCAGCCGATGGTTTTCAACATAAAGGGGGTGGTTGTTGCCTTAGACGTGGGCTGGGTCAATAATAAACGTACGTACCAAGAGGAGACTCAACGGTGACCTGTTTTGCGGCCGAGGATTCTACACGCCCGATGACCTGTGCGGCGATGCCATATTGTTCCGAAATGCGGATAATGTCTGCGGCTATGGATTCGGGCACGTATAGTTCCATCCGGTGTCCCATGTTAAATACTTTGTACATCTCCTCCCAACTGGTATTGGACTCTTGCTGGATAAGCTTGAACAGTGGCGGCACATCAAATAAGTTGTCTTTGATGACGTGCAAATCGTCAATAAAGTGAAGCACCTTGGTCTGCGCTCCGCCGCTGCAATGAATCATGCCATTGATCTGCGGGCGATAGTTGTCGAGGACCTGTTTAATGACAGGAGCGTACGTGCGCGTAGGCGATAATACCAGCTTGCCTATCGTCACAGGGCCTTGGCCCGGGATGTCAATCGTCTCGGTCAGCCCCTTGGAGCCGGCAAATACCAACTCGTCAGGGACGGCCGGATCGTAGCTCTCCGGAAATTTGGAAGCAATTGCCTTATGGAACACATCGTGCCGCGCCGAGGTCAGCCCGTTCGAGCCCATGCCGCCATTGTACTCCCGTTCGTAGGTGGCCTGCCCGTAGGAGGACAATCCGACGATAACATCGCCGGCCTGTATGCGGTGATTGGAGATGACGTCCGATCGCTTCATCCGGCAGGTGACCGTGCTATCCACAATGATGGTCCGTACCAGGTCGCCAACATCGGCGGTTTCGCCACCCGTGGAATAGATACCGACACCCAACTCCCGAAGCTCAGCGAGGATCTCCTCCGTGCCATTGATAAGTTCGGCAATCACTTCTCCGGGAATAAGATGCTTATTGCGTCCGATGGTCGACGATAATAAGATGTTATCCGTCGCGCCCACGCACAGCAAATCGTCGAGATTCATGACAATCGCATCTTGGGCAATGCCGCGCCATACCGACCGATCGCCGGTCTCTTTCCAGTACACGTAAGCCAACGATGATTTCGTGCCCGCCCCGTCTGCATGCATGATGTTGCACCAAGCGTCGTGACCGCCTAATATATCGGGTATAATCTTGCAGAAGGCCTTTGGAAATAACCCTTTATCCAAATTTCTGATGGCATGGTGTACATCCTCTTTGCCTGCGGAAACCCCCCGTTGGTTATACTTTAAATCTGCCATTTCCCTCCCTTAATCTACATGCTTGATTTCTACACGCCGGTTGAGCGCCCGCCCGGCCTCGGTATCGTTAGATGCTGAAGGCCGGGTAGCCCCATAGCCGTTGACGGTTAGGTTATTTCCACTGATTCCCGAATTGACCAAATATAATTTAACGGCATTCGCTCTATCAATAGATAATTCCATATTATAAGCAGCGGTACCCTCGATAGAAGCATGGCCGTCGATAACAAATCGGGCATCGGGATCTTTTTGCATTTCCCGTGCGATTTGATCGAGGATGGCATAAGATTCCGTTTTCAATACGTGCGAATCATACTCAAATTGAATATTCTTGAAATTGTAGTTTGGCGGTGCTACCGGTGCCGGCTCCGATTGGGTAGGTGCTGCTTTAGGCTCTTCTTTTTTTGGCTCCGCAACAACCCGCTCTGCCGGGGTTTCCCTTTCAATTACTTCAGCGGCAGGCTGGAGTACGACTTGTTTCGGCTTGCAGCTTTGATGAGATACGGCCAATATCCCGATATAGGCCATTAATATACAACTCTTTACGGTTTTCATGTGAAATAACTTTGCTGTTGTAAACATAGGAAAATATCTGATAAATTATATGGAGTGGATCATACATAACTATGATTTTTTTCCATATACTTGGTTCTTAATCTGTTTATGCGAAATTACATGAATTCATAGTTATGGTGAAGATAAGTACAATGATGATGCCAACCTATTCGAAGCGATATGTGTTCCTCATTTTCTCGTTATTGCTATTCAATGATGCATTCGCACGGGAAGGCTTAAAAGTGGCAGTTGCCGGATTGAGCCATGATCATGTCCATCCGCTGTTAAGCGCTTATCAGCGGCATGAGGTGGACATCCTTGGCATCGCCGAATCGGATCAGGCGTTGATACGTCGCTTTCAGGCACGTTATAAACTTTCGGACACGTTGTTTTACTCAACGGTAGACGAGATGCTCCAGGCCGTTCGCCCTGACGTCGTGCTGGCTTACAACGCCATCTCCGAGCACGTGAAGGTTGCGGAGGCCTGCTTGCCGTTGAAAATACCGCTGATGGTAGAGAAGCCCTTGGCGATTAATAACGAACAAGCGCAACGCATCGCTGCCTTATCTGCAGCACATGGGACGGCGGTATATACCAATTACGAGACGACCTGGTATCCAAGTAACCAGGCATTAAAACAACTGGCAGATGGAGGAGCGCTCGGCACATTGAAAAAAGTGATCGTCAAGGATGGGCATCAGGGGCCAAAAGAAATTGGATGCAGCGAGGCTTTTTTAAGTTGGCTAACTGATCCGGAAAAAAATGGAGGCGGCGCGTTGATAGATTTCGGCTGTTATGGTGCCAACCTGATGACGTGGCTGATGAAAAACCAGCGGCCCTTGGCGGTGACGGCCGTTACCCGCCAATTAAAACCGGCGGTATATCCGAATGTGGATGACGACGCCACAATCATACTGGAATATAAGGGAGGCGTCACCGGCATCATTCAGGCCTCATGGGATTGGCCGTACAGCATTAAAGATATACAGGTATATGGCGAGGACGTTTCGTTTCATGCCATAGACGGTAGTACACTGGTGCGTTACTCAAGCCCCGGTAGCCAGACGAATATACCGGTGAAGAACGGGTATTTCCGCGATCACCTCGCTTACTTGGAAGCGGTGCTTAGTGGAACCATCGATACGGAAAACGATTTGTCTTCCCTCGCCAACAACCTTATTGTCGTGGAGATTTTGCATGCGGCAAGGGAATCGGCTAAGCGAGGCGAACGGATAGTGCTTTAGGTTGGTTTTCGCTATTCGATACGGCTTTGCAGCAATACGTCACACCATAGCTGGTATAGTTCCTGCGTAAAATGCGCCGTCGGAATAGCCACCTCAACGGTATGCAATGCCGTGGGCCCTTCGGCTACATAGGTCAGCAATACCGTTGTTCCGCAGTCACCATCCGCGGACTTCGTATCCTTAATCGCGTATAGAATTGCTGTGCGGCCATCTACGGTCTTTTTATCAATCACGTCGAGCGTTGCACCGGGGCATCCGGCTTTTTCGAATTCGAGCTTTTCCGCTGGCGACCCCTCGGCTTTCATCGGGTAATAACGCTTATCGATGGTTGTAGTGGTGACCGTCTTCACCGGGGCGAGTTGCGCATTTTTCCCCCTTACTGTATAGGACATGCCCCGTATCCCTTTGGTGTCCTTCGGTATCGTCTTGTCTTTCCACCGGTATTCGGCCGGAAGGGTGAGTACAAGCTTTTCTTTCCCAGGGGTCGGCTGCGCGTTGACGTGAAACGCAGCGAGCAAGAGCACAAAAAGGGTATATCCGGTTATCGTACGCATCGTGATCAGATTATGGGTTCGAACCGCATGGCGAATTTATCCCGGTATGCCTTAGGTGTCATGCCGGTGTTTTCTTTGAATAGCTGCCTGAAATTTTTCATATCATTGTATCCGGCCGCGAGCATAATTTCAAACAATCCTTTTTCGGTATTTTCCAGCAATTTCTTTGCCGCTTCGATTTTGGTTTTTTGTAGATAACGGATGGGAGTGAGGCCTGTGGCCTGCTTAAACCGACGCACAAAATTCCGTCTACTGGCCGGAATATCAGCGATAGCTTCCTCGATGCTCCTGATTTCAGGGAATTGGCTTTTGATTTTGTGCTGGACGCGCATCACCAGTGCGTCGTCATGCGTTTCCACGGGAGCAAAATGGCTAAAGTGCGCCTGGTTCTCCCGGTCCATGTCGATGGAAAACGTTTTTGCGATGCGAACGGCCATTTCCCTGCCGCAGCATTTCTGAATCAATGCCAGCATGAGGTGGAAACCGCTCGTCGCGCCGCCACTGGTGTAGATGTTGGCGTCATGGGTCACTACCGCATCCTGTTCAAGCTTGACCTTCGGAAAGTAAGTCGCCAGTTTATCGGCGGCGTCTACATGCGTGGTCGCCCGCCTATCGTTGAGCAGTCCCGAGGCGGCGAGGAGGAATGCCCCCGTACAATTGCTGGCCAGCATGGCGCCCCGTTGATATTGCGCATGCAACCACGGGAATAAACAGCTGTTTTCTTCCAAGGTTTTCGCCATGTCTACCGGTCCGAAAGCAGGCACAAAAATCAGGTCGTAAACCTGCTCCCGTTCGATTGTTGCGTAAGCGATATGACTTAAGCTGTCAGGAAGTACCTTGGTTGCCGTCGTGCCGACGAAGGTAATGTTGAACAACTCGGGCTTGCCATCCTCTTGCAAGAAACGATTGGCGGTTTCAAATACGTCCACGATAGCTGCAAGGCTCAATAGTCGGTATTTATTGGTCAAAATGATGGACAGTTGCATGGTAATCGCATCGTTGTTTACACCAAAGGTACAAACATCATGAAAAATATGCGGCCAAAAAATTATCTTTGCCGTTTGAAGTCGTTTTGTATGGACCATTCATGCCGGTGCCTTTCCAAAGGCGGTGAAATGCAGGTCCCATGCGATCGCTTCGTATAACGTTATTTTGAATGAATCATATCCGCAATTTTTGCATCATTGCACACATAGACCACGGGAAGAGTACGCTGGCCGACAGGCTGTTGGAATATACAAATACCATCAGCCAGCGCGAAGCGCAGGCCCAGTTGTTGGATAACATGGATTTGGAGCGGGAGCGTGGCATCACCATAAAGAGCCATGCCATCCAGATGAATTACGTGAAAGACGGACAAGAATACGTGCTGAACCTTATTGATACCCCGGGGCACGTTGATTTTTCGTATGAAGTATCGCGCTCCATTGCGGCCTGTGAAGGTGCGCTGCTTATCGTCGATGCCTCGCAGGGTATTCAGGCGCAAACCATCTCCAACTTGTACCTCGCGTTGGAACACGATTTGGAAATCATTCCGGTGTTGAACAAAATGGACCTTCCCGGCGCGATGCCTGAGGAGGTCAAAGACCAGATTGTCGACCTTATCGGTGGAAGGCGGGAAGACATTATTCCTGCATCGGGCAAAACCGGATTGGGGGTCAGGGATATCCTTGATGCGATTATTGAACGGATCCCCCACCCGGTGGGCGACCCGCAGGCTCCGTTACAGGCACTGATCTTTGATTCGGTATTTAATTCCTTCCGAGGCATCATGGCATATTTCAAAGTGGAGAATGGAGAGATACGCAAGGGCGATAGGGTGAAATTCATTGCCACGGGCAAAGAGTATATTGCGGATGAAATCGGGACATTGCGGCTTAATCAAGTGCCTAAGGAAGTAATACGGACAGGTGATGTAGGCTATATTATTTCCGGCATCAAAGAGGCGCGTGAAGTGAAGGTAGGCGACACCATCACGCACGTTGCCCGTCCGAGCAAGGAGGCTATCAAAGGATTTGAAGAAGTAAAGCCCATGGTATTTGCTGGTATCTATCCGGTCGATACGGAAGATTTTGAAGAGCTCCGTGAAAGTATGCACCGATTGCAGCTCAACGACGCTTCACTGGTGTTCGAACCGGAATCTTCGGCAGCCTTGGGTTTCGGCTTCCGCTGTGGATTCCTCGGTATGCTGCACATGGAAATTATTCAGGAGCGATTAGAACGGGAGTTTGATATGACGGTCATCACGACGGTACCCAACGTGTCTTATAAAGCATACCTCACCAAGGACCATGAGGAAATCATTGTCCATAACCCCTCAGATTTGCCCGATCCAAGCAAGCTGGACTATGTAGAAGAGCCTTATATCAAAGCCAATATCATTACGAAAGCGGAGTTTGTCGGCCCGGTGATGTCGCTCTGTATCCAGAAGCGTGGTGTCATCATCAACCAGTCTTATCTCACAGCAGATCGGGTTGAACTGGTCTTCGAGATGCCGATGGGTGAGATTGTGTTTGACTTTTATGATAAGCTGAAAACGATATCCAAAGGCTATGCTTCATTTGATTATCATCAAATTGGATACCGGCAATCAGACTTGGTGAAGTTAGATATCCGGCTGAATAGTGAGCCGGTCGACGCCCTGTCGTCCCTCATTCACCGGAACAATGCGTACGAATTCGGCAAAAAGATCTGCGAAAAGCTAAAAGAGTTGCTGCCAAGGCAACAATTTGAAATTGCAATACAAGCCTCCATCGGAGCTAAAATCATTGCACGTGAAAACATCCGTGCATTGCGGAAGGATGTGACCGCCAAGTGTTATGGCGGGGACATTTCGCGTAAGCGCAAACTGCTGGAAAAGCAAAAGAAAGGAAAAAGACGTATGCGCCAGGTGGGTAACGTGGAAATCCCACAGTCTGCGTTTATGGCGGTTTTGAAATTGGATTAATCAGGTTGCTTTACGCTGTAAGCTGTAAGCGATGGGCTTCCCTGTCTGCACATACAGCCTAAAAGCCTAAAGCCTAAAGCTATCAATATGAAATTACTCGACGGCAAGCTGGTATCAGCAAAAATAAAAGAAGGCATTAAACAAGAAGCAGCAGCGTTTTTAGCTTCAACAGGAAGGAAGCCCCATCTGGTAGCGGTTCTTGTGGGGAATGACGGTGCAAGCGAAACGTATGTAGCCAGTAAAATGCGCAATTGCGAGCTTGTGGGGTTTGAATCGACCAATATCCACTATCCGGCAACTATCTCCGAGGACTCATTGATCGCCAAGATTAGGGAGCTCAATGCAGACGAGGGGGTAGACGGTATCATTGTGCAATTACCGTTGCCAAAACACATTGATCCCGAACGGATCACGGAAGCAATTGACTACCGGAAAGATGTAGATGGCTTTCACCCGGTCAATCTCGGCCGGATGCAACGCAACCTCCCTTGCTTTATACCCGCTACACCCTATGGCATTTTGTTGATGCTTGAGTACTATGGTCTCGATACAGCAGGGATGCATGCGGTGGTCGTAGGGCGCAGTAATATCGTCGGAAGTCCGATGAGCATTCTGCTTGCCCGCAATGCCAGTCCCGGCAATTGCACCGTGACACTGACCCATAGCCGGACAAGAAATATCAAAGATGAGGTGAGGCGAGCCGACATTGTGGTCGCGGCCATAGGAAAAAAGCACTTCATCACGGCCGATATGGTTAAACAAGGCGCCATCGTCATCGATGTAGGCATCAATCGCGAAATCAGCAGCGAAACCAAATCGGGATATAAACTGTATGGGGATGTGGATTTTGAGCGCGTTGCCCCGCTGGCGTCATGGATCACGCCGGTACCGGGTGGGGTAGGGCTGATGACCATCGTGGGGTTGCTGAAAAATACGTTGGAGGCAGCGAAAAAAAGTATCTATAAATAAGACTGATTTTAGGATTGGTACGCATATTGTGCGTGATATTATAAATCAAACATTGATGAACAAAATAGCATTCATAGCATTATTCGCAGGTGCGCTTGCGTTTTCGGCTTGCAATAACAGCCAATCAAACGCTGAATCGGATCACCATGACCATTCAGCACATGACCACGGCCATGAAGGCCATGACCATGATCATGACCATCACGATCATGCGGTAGGGGAAGAGATCGATTCGGCGATGGACAGTATAGAAAAAGCAGGCGATGAAATCGGCGCAAAGGCGGAAGCGTTGGGAGACGACGCAAAATCGACTTTCGATGAAGCTAAAGAAGGTATAAAAGCAGGTGTCAAAAGTGCCCAAGAAGAGGTAAAGGAAGCTTCCAGTGCGGCCGCTCAAGACTTAAAAAATGCGGCTAAGAAGGTCGGTAGTGAAGTCAATAAGGCCGTCGAAGATGTGAAGGAAGAGGTGAAAAAGAAGAATTAATTAGCACTTGACATACCAATCATATCACCCATGGGCGTATTCCTATGGGTTTTTTGTTGCCCAAGCTCGCGCGCTGGGGCTTGTATAAAAAACACTTGAAATGAAACTGCTTATCGTAGAAGACGAACAAGGATTACGGGATAACATGATGCAGTTTTTGTGTAAAGAACAGTACATCGTGGAAACTGCTTCCGATTTTCATTCGGCTATGGAGAAGGTATCCCTGTATGACTATGATTGCATCCTTTTGGATGTGGGATTGCCGGATGGAAGCGGACTTAGTTTGCTTGAGGTCCTTAAATCGAAACAAAAGCGGGACAATGTCATTATCATTTCGGCCAAAGATTCGTTGGACGACAAATTGGAAGGGCTTGAACTCGGCGCTGACGATTACTTGACCAAACCTTTTCACTTGGCCGAATTGAATGCCCGCATTAAGGCCGTACTGCGCCGAAAGGCCTTGGGCGGTCGAAACGTGATCGCGCTGAACAACATGGAGTTGGACTTTGATGGCCGGGTGCTCCGTGTCGACGGTAGCGATATCCACCTTAATCGAAAAGAGTTTGACATCTTGGCTTTTTTCATCGTCAATAAAAACAGGCTTATCTATAAATCCGCCCTGGCCGAACACGTCTGGGGCGACCATATTGACAATGCAGATAATTTCGATTTTATTTATTCGCAGATCAAGAACCTACGTAAAAAATTGAAAGAACATGGTGCGAATCTGGAGATACAGGCTATCTATGGTGTAGGTTATAAGCTAACCGTCTAAATGAAACTGCTCAACCACACGCTGTTATATTTGTCGGCTTCGCTGATTTTCATTTTAAGCATATGGGCGGTGGTTTTTTATTTCAGCATGATGGATGAGGTGTATGACAGCATTGATGACGGCTTGGAAAATTATAAAATCTTGATTATCAAAAAAGCGCATCAGGACACTTCGTTGTTGAATAAGCGAAACTTTGGAGAAAGTAATTACGCCATACGGCCCATAAAGCGCGAGTGGGCATTGCGGGCTACCGAAGTGTTTAAGGATACAGCCATGTATATGGAGTATGAAGAAGAGTTCGAAACTGTGCGCATGCTTACCACCTATTTTTCGACCAGGGACGACCGGTACTATGAGCTCAAAATTATTGCTTCGATGGTGGAGGAGGACGATTTGGTGGCTGATCTGTTGCATGCGTTGCTTTGGCTGTATCTTGCGGTTATTGCCAGCGCATTTATCATCAACAATTGGGTGTTGCGGAAAATATGGCGACCATTTTATCAACTGCAAAACGAACTCCGCGGATTCAAGCTTGGGGAAGATAACATATTCAGCCCGCCGCAAACGCGGGTAACGGAATTCCGGGATATGAACGATACGGTGGCAGCATTGCTTAAGGCCAATATTGCTGTTTTCCAGAATCAAAAACAATTTATTGAAAACGTTTCGCACGAGTTGCAGACTCCCTTGGCGATTGCGCTTAATAAACTGGAATTATTGCTTGAGCAAGTTCAGGGCGAAGACGCCCAGGTACAGCTGCTGGCCAATGCTATCCAACACCTTGAGCGGATGACCAGGCTCAATAAATCGTTGCTGCTCCTTTCAAAAATAGAAAACCAACAGTTTTCCAAGGAAGAGCGGGTCGATTTCAACGCGCGTCTGCGACAGCAAATCGAAGACTTCGGCGAACTGCTGCAATACAAGCGCATCAACTTGGAAATCCGAGAGGACGCTCAATTGAACGTGTTGTTCAATGTCGACTTGGCAGACGTTTTGATAGCTAACTTATTGAAAAACGCAATCGTGCATAACCACGATGGGGGAAGTATCCGGGTCAGGGTGACTGATAATGGTTTTGAAATAGCCAATACCGGCCGCGCGCAACCCTTGGAAACAGACAAGTTATTTACCCGTTTTTATCGACCAACGGACCACGCGTCATCCACAGGACTCGGTTTGGCCGTGGTCAATGCAATAGCCCAGCGCTACCACGCCCGGGTGGCCTACCAGTATGAAGGCGGCTTGCATCACCTGTCTTTCCGGTTCATTAATTGATGTAGTCCTCATCCGCGGGATCCAGCGGTTTTTTAGCTTCAAACGTCGGGCTGATTTGCTGGTCCGTTTTTTCGGTTTGTTGCTTTTTCCGAGGCCGGCCAAGCAGAAAACCTACCACAGCACCGATAAAAAACATGATACCGAGTACGGCTAACTTGGGGACACTTCGCGTGCCGAATATCCAGAAGTTGACCTCGTCCATGTTTTTCATGAGAATCACCGTAACCAAGACGGTTATGATGATGATAATGATGGTTTTTGCACGCATGTTTGCTTTTTGAAGGATTTTATGACGAAAGTAGCAATTTCTTTGAGCGCAATGCTAATAAAAGATTAACTTTTTTTAACATTTTTTGCCGAAAAATTTGTTTAAATGGTTGAACATTGTATTTTTGACGCAGCGATAGAATTAAGACACACATAAAACACCTTATTGAACGCATTGTATCGGTTTTGTTGATTTAGTTTGTAGGCTTGATTGATATTAACGGATTCAATCAATCGGCAAATGATTCATGCCAGATTTTGTGGTTTAGCAGGGTGTTTCAAACGTAAAGTGCAATGTTGGAAAGGATGGTATCAACCATGATATTAATTAGGGCTGTCAAGGCTTTTTTTCAATTAAGATTTTATTCCCTTATTGTTAAACCTGGTGAGTAAGATAGGTATATGGGCGCCATCCGATTAACGATAGGTTGGGTTTGCCTTTATACCGACTTCTAAAAATTAATTCTTTATTTTTTTAACCAAATTCACAAACACATGAAACAAAAATTACTATGTTTCTTTATGCTGGGTATACTGTTGATCGGATCGGCGTATGCCCAAGACAGGAGAATCAGCGGTAGGGTGACGGCTGAGGAAGATGGAAGCCCAATCGCTGGCGTGTCCGTGTTGGCCGTTGGTGCCAATATAGCCGCGCAAACAGACAACTTGGGTACGTTTACTATCGATATTCCCGCGTCTGTGAACTCGCTGGAATTTCGATACCTTGGTTATGTTTCGCAGACGGTAACGTTAGGGTCGAGTAACAACATCACTGTGGTATTGGCCACGGATGCCACGGCGCTAAGCGAAGTGGTAGTTACAGGGTATGGAACGCAGCGGAGAACGGAGTTCACCGGGGCCGCCGCTACGGTCAGCGGCTCTAAAATAGCTGATCGCCCTGTGCAAAGCTTTAGCCAAGGGCTCACAGGACAGGCTGCTGGTGTTAATATCATTCAACCCAATGGCTTATTGAATAACCCACCGGTTATCCGTGTGCGCGGGTTAAGCTCTATTTCCCTAAGTTCCTTTCCTCTGATTGTGGTCGACGGTATTCCTATCTCGACCGGGGATGTTTCCTCAAACGCGGCGACCAATAACCCCTTATCTGATATCAATCCTGCTGATATCGAGTCAATCGACATCTTAAAAGATGCGGCATCAGCTTCAATATATGGATCTAGGGCTGCAGCGGGGGTACTCGTTATCACTACGAAAAGAGGAAGCCAAGGCCGCCCTCGTGTTACTTATGACGGATGGGTTGGTGTAACAAATGCCGTAAGGCTTCCTGAGGTGCTGAATGCGGAGCAATACATTGCATATAAGAACGCTGCGATTGATAATGCGTTTGAAGTCAATCCTAATTTTACCGGAGCTCCACGTAATGCATTTGTTGCAACGCAAGATGCAAATGGTAATTTAGTTGATGTAGATTGGCAGAATGATGTTGTATATAGAACTGCTGTTTCTCAAAACCACAACCTGACGTTTTCAGGAGGTTCAGAAAAAACTGTATACTATTTTTCAGCAGGTATCACGGATCAAGATGGTTTTTTAAGAGCTAATAATTTTAAGCGAAGAAGTGCTCGCTTCAATATCGACCACCAGGCGACTAATTGGCTTAAATTGTCGGCTAATATTAATTATACCAATAACCAGAATAATGCACCAAACAGTGGATCTTATTCTGGCGGGGCTTTCGCATCCTCTGGTTTAGGGCGCATTGCAATGGCGCAGGCACCGAACGTTCCGGTTTATAACGAGAACGGAGATTATAACACCGAAGCTAATTCGATCGGAAGAGGAGCCAACCTTGTGGCGATGCAATGGTCTAATCCTCAGGTGCTGATCGATTTGGATAAAAACTATTCCGAGACGAATCGATTGTTTGCAAACATGGCCGCAGAATTAAATTTGGCTGATGGACTGACGTTTAAGACTTCGTATACTTGGGATTTGCGTAATACAGAAAACCACCGTTTTTGGAACCCGATAAATGGTGACGGCCGTGCTACTAACGGGCACGCGTATAATCAACAGGTGCGTTCAGATAACTGGAACTGGATTAATACATTACAATATCAGAAAAGCTTTGCCGGAGTTCATAATTTGAATATCGTTCTCGGATCTGATGTTCAGCGCACGCGTACAGCGGGATGGGGAGGACAGCGCCAAGACTTGGGTGATCCATTTTTTAACCAGTATCAAGGCAGTTTCTTGACAAATACCGCAGGTGGCAATAGCATTAACGATTTGGCATTTGAGGCATATTTGGGTAGTGTGAGCTACAACTATGCCAACAAATATTTTGTGAGTGGTAACTTCCGTAGGGACGGGAACTCTGCATTGTCCGCTAATAACCGGTGGGGTAATTTTGGCGGAGCTTCCTTGGGGTGGACCATTTCTGAAGAGGAATTTTTTAAGTCCGGCTCAATCGCAAATACAGTCTCGAATTTTAGAGTCAGAGCAAGCTGGGGTCGGACTGGCAACGGTAACCTAAACAGTTATTACGGAGCATACAATTTGTTTGGAACCGGTATTTATGGCAGTGTGCCCAGTATTTCTTACTCTCAGGCGGGGAACAATGAATTGAAGTGGGAGACCAGTCAACAAACCAACGTTGGTCTTGACTTAGGGTTTTTTAACAACCGACTGAGCTTGGAAGCGAACTGGTTTAATAAGGATATTGACAACATGATTTTGGAAGTTCCTCAAGCCCCTTCAAAAGGTATTCCAGGAAACAGTATTCTATTAAACGTTGGCGCTATGTACAACCGTGGATTTGAATTTGCGGTCAACGCCGTTCCCATTCAAAAGGGCGACTTTACGTGGTCGACTAATCTGAATTTTGCCACGTTGAAAAATGAAGTTACTGCATTGGTTGGCGATGGGAATCCAATTTTAGGATATACTAGTTCATTAGAGCTGTCAAGTTATACTCAGGTTGGATACTCTGCTGCACAGATTTACGGTGTTAGGACAGCTGGCGTCAATCCTGAGAATGGCCGTCGAATTTTTATCGATAATCAAGGTCGGCAAGTGCAGTATCAACATTTAGGCGGTGCAAATTCTTATACATTAGTGGAGAATGGTACGCCAGTGCCGACTTCGTCGGTTACAGGTGCTGCTGTCCCGCTAGGAAATACGATACCAACTTGGTACGGAGGCTTTAACAATAACCTTTCATATAGGAATTGGGATTTGGCACTCAATTTTACTTTTTCAGGAGGAAATTATATTTATAATGGTACTCGGGCTGGTTTGCTTGATCAGCGGGTCTGGAATAATTCAACAGAAGCGTTAAACGCTTGGACTCCTACGAATACCAACACCGATATCCCGAGGGCAATCTATAGTGATAACGTATCCAATGGTTCGGCATTCCTAATAGAATCTAATGTAGAAAAAGGGGATTTTTTACGTCTGCAAACAGCTACCCTAGGTTATAGGTTACCTCAATCGGTATTTGGCGCAAGCGGTATTAATTCCCTAAGACTCTATGTGCAGGCTAATAATCTCTTTTTGATTACGGGTTATACGGGTGTGGATCCGGAAATATCCTCTAACGGAAATTCAAACATTGCTTCCGGTATTGAACGGAATTCGATTCCGCAGGGACGCGCATTTACGTTCGGAGTGAGTTTAGGGTTTTAATTTATAATGATGAATATCACATGAAACGAATATATTCAAAAACTAAGTCTACTATCGTAAAAGTTGCGGTACTATCACTGCCTTTAGTTGCCCTGTTATCTTCCTGTGGGGATGACTTTTTAAATTACCCATCGGAGACATCTATTCCAGAAGACAGGGCGTTCGAAACGCCGGAGCGTATATTGTCCCAAGTAAACGGACTATATGGATCGGCCAAAAATGGTGCGTTGTTTGGTGGCCGGTATTTGATATACAACGATATCCGTGGTGAGGAGTTTAGGAATCGGACATCAAATGTGGTGACTGGTTACAGTTCCTACCAATTTACAAATGATCCAAGCGACACTTATATTGCTAATTTCTGGAGCCAGGGATATTTAACCATCAATCGGATTAATAAATTTTTGGCCGACTTCGACAACTATCCAGATGCAGTCAGTGACGAATTGGAAGCGCAATATCGAGCTGAAGCTAAATTCATTCGTGGATTAACTTATTACGCTTTGGTTCAATTGTTCGCAAAGCCATACACGTTGGATAATGGACAATCTAGAGGATTGCCTTTGCGCTTGCAACCGGAAACAAGCTCTGCAAACAACGAACTTGCTGCTAGCTCTGTGGCTGATGTGTATGCCCAAATTCTGCAGGACCTGAACGACGCAGAAGCTGGATTGCCTGCTACCCACGGTTCCAATAATACGACGCGTGCGCACAAAAATACCGCAATAGCATTAAAAACAAGGGTGTATCTGGCAATGGGGAGACATGGAGACGTCATTACAGAAGCAAATAAAATTGTTTCGGCGTCGGCTCCATTCAGTTCCCCGAACAATGTTGCGCATGTGCTATCAGCGGACGTGATGGCCTTGTACACGCAATATAATACATTGGAGAACATTTTTTCATTTCCTATGGCAGACACAAACGCTCCAGGCACGCAGAATCAGCTTGGGTATTATTACAATGTAGGGAATATTGAATATTACCTCAATCAATCGGCTCCTGGTATTTATGCCGACCGCGAAGCTTGGCCGGAGTCTGATGCGCGTAGAAGCCTTACGGAAGTATACAGTGATGCTTGGCATATCTTGACAAAATGGAGTGGGGATTCACCTTATGACGACTGGGTGCCTATCATCCGTTATGCCGAAGTGTTATTGAACTTAGCTGAAGCGGAAGCTGAGGTTGGAGATCAAGGCCGTGCAATAGCACTCTTAGAAGCCGTAAGGCATCGTTCAGATCCTGATTATGAGTTTGCGGGATTGACTTCAAGGGAAGCCATTCTAACGGCTATCGCAACAGAGAGGCGGATAGAACTTTTAGGAGAAGGTTTCCGCATTCCTGATTTGCAACGCAGGCTTGAACCCATCGTTTCTGTTGGCGCTGGTGCCAGTATTGAACCGTCGGATGATAGGTATGTTTATCCGATACCTACTGCTGAGATTCTAACGAATCCAGCGTTGGTAAACTAACTTAATAGAGGATAAGGCCGGATGAAAGTCTGGCCTTATCCTGTTATAATAAACTATAATAGATTGATGCATTTTTTGTATTCAATCAGTGTTGTGGCCATATGTTAGTCCCTGAGATTTTGATGATACTTAATAGCTAGGATACTATGAAAAAAAGAATTTCCTTTTTTGCCATCATTTTGGGAATGATTGTATTTCCAACAAAATTTGTTGAATCTAAAATGCATTTGCCTAAAAGTGGAGTTAAGCATGATTACCGTTATTCCGGCATTGTTTATACGAATTCACCATATAATGCTCGTTTTGATTTTGTGTTTGAACCATCTGGTGGAACCAACTCGTTTTTTATTACACAAGCATACGCTACTATTGACGGCGGGATCATTGAGCCGGTTTATAATATTGACGCAATTGTTCATTTCGTTCCCTACCCGAACGGGATCTATACAATAACCGGAACATTTTCGACAAGTAATGGCGTTTTCACTTTTAACAACGAAGAATTTACAGTGTATATCGGGATTGAGTAAACCAACCCCACATTGGTAAATTAAATATTCTTTGACATCGGGAATTACTTTTTATGAAGTGATTCCCTTTTTTGAATGTTATGAAAGCTCTTTTCTTTTTTCTCTGCTTAGGTGTTTTTATAAATGCCAGTTTCGGTCAATGGACGATATCGGCCGATCCTGTTGGAGGTACGCCCATTAAGGGACAGTCATATCAAGGTATCAAAGGATCCCCTTATCTGTTTGCTGATTGGGCGAAAGGACGTGTTACCTTATCAGACGGTAGCAGTTATACAAATATCGATCTATTATACGATATGTTGGCGGAGCAACTTGTATTTAAAGATAAGGCAGGGAACACACTAGCTTTTAATAAGCCGGTCTCGGGTTTTTCGCTTATTGAGCCGACAACGGGAGATACACTGAATTTTATCCAATTAAGTGGGGTAGTGGGGTATCTTGAAATACTCGTTGACGGAGAAGCTCCATTGTATAAGAAAACGGTGAAGTCGCTAGTTGATCAAGCCGCGACATTCGGCCAGCCTAACCAAATCAAAAACGTGTTAACATCATCAACCTACTACACTGTTGTGGATCAGCAACTGGTTAAATTTAAGACGGTCGATGACCTGGAGAGAATTTTTCCAGGTGAAAATATTGCAGAGCGCCAGAAGAAATACCGATTGAATATTAAGAAAGAAGCAGATCTAATCCGGCTTTTTGATATGATAGAATCCGAAAAGTAATAGGTTGGTTGGTGGGAAAGGGGCGATTAGCCTGCTTGTCGCTTGGATTGTCGCTGGATTTTGTTTTGCTGTGGATACGTATTGGATTACGTTCTCTGATGTTACCAAACTAACAAAAAAGCCATCCCAGATAATGGGACGGCTTTTTTTGTTAGATACTATTCGGTCTGCTATTCAGCAACCACTTCAAAAGGCACCTGAACCTTTACTTCCTTATGCAAGTTAAGGTTGGCTACATATTCGCCTAACACTTTTGGGTCTTGCTCAAAGGTGATGCGACGGCGGTCTACGTCAAAACCTTGCTTTTTCAATGCTTCGGCAATTTGGATGCTGTTTACCGAACCAAAAATCTTTCCAGTTTCACCGGCCTTCGCGCCAATCGTCAATTTCACACCTTCCAGCTTATTGGCCAATTCCGTAGCGTCCTTTTTGATTTTTTCCTGCTTGAATTGCGCTTGACGGATGTTTTCGGCGAGCACCTTCTTGGCAGACGGGGTAGCTAATACCGCGAATCCCTGGGGGATGAGGTAATTGCGTCCATATCCGGGCTTTACGGTGACAACGTCATCCTTTTCACCCAACTTCTTGATATCTTGCTTTAAAATTACTTCCATGTCGTTTCCCTCCCTATTTTAGTGAATCTGTGACATAAGGCAACAAACCAATGTGGCGTGCGCGCTTTACTGCTTGAGCTACCTTACGCTGAAACTTCAACGAAGTACCGGTAAGCCGGCGGGGCAACACCTTGCCCTGGTCATTGACAAACTTCAACAGGAAGTTGGCGTCTTTGTAGTCGATGTATTTGATGCCATTTTTCTTGAAGCGGCAGTATTTCTTACGGTTGTCCTCCACCTTGGGGGCGGTCACGTATTGAATTTGTTCATTTGCCATTAGTTTGCTACCTCCTCTGTTTTAGGCGCTTCGGCCTTTTTGTTGAAAGCACCACTGCGTTTCTTTTCGTTGTAGGCAATGGCGTGTTTGTCTAATTTGATGGTCAGGAAACGCATTACTCGCTCATCACGCTTGTATTCAATTTCCAGTTTACCAATCAATTCACCTGGAGCCTTGAATTCTGTAAGGTGATAAAATCCGGTTGTCTTTTTTTCAATCGGATACGCAAGTTTTTTCAAACCCCAATTGTCTTCATGGACAATTTCGGCTCCGCCTTCAGTAAGGATGTTCCGGAATTTGGCAATAACCTCCTTCGAAACTTCTTCAGAAAGCAACGGGGTAAGAATGATAACGGTTTCGTACTGTTGCATACTTTTCGTTTAAAATAGAATGAATTAAAATACTCCGTCTTGAAACGGGTTGCAAATTTAGGGATAAACTTTTTGATATCAAAGTGCTGTCAGGATAATTTTTATGCTTTTTGTTTGAAAAAAAGAAATAAAGCATTACCTTTGCGCTTCGAATTTTAGAGACAAATTTAATTTATTAATCCATTAACAATGTACGCAATAGTAAATATAGCCGGACAGCAATTCAAAGTTGCAAAAGACCAACAGCTCTTTGTACACCGTTTGCAAGGGGATGAGGGCGCTAGTATTGAATTTGACAATGTATTGTTAGCAGAAAATGGTGGTAAGTTTACCATAGGAGCCCCTACGGTGGAAGGTGCCAAAGTTTCGGCTAAAATTTTGTCACATTTGAAAGGTGATAAGGTGATCGTTTTCAAGAAGAAACGCCGTAAGGGGTACAAAAAGAAAAATGGGCACCGTCAGCAATTTACCAAAATTGAGATTACGGGCATTACCTTATAATTAAAGGAAAGATTGTTTAACTTAGGCATTAGCCTTTAACGATACAAACTAAGTAAAGACATGGCACATAAAAAAGGTGCGGGTAGTTCGAAGAACGGCCGTGAGTCACATAGCAAACGTTTAGGAGTGAAAATATTTGGTGGCCAACAAGCCATCGCTGGAAATATCATTGTCCGTCAGCGTGGAACCAAACACCATCCTGACGTCAATGTGGGCATTGGTAAGGATCATACGTTGTTTGCCTTGATCGATGGCAAAGTGGTGTTCCGCAAAAAGGCAAATAACAAATCGTACGTTTCGGTGGTGCCATTTGAAAAGGAAGCGGTGGCAGCTGAGCAGCCTAAGTCGGCTGCGCAAAAGCCAGCAGCGGCTGAAGTAGAAGCTAAGGCGGATGGAGAAGTCGCTGATAAACCTGCCAAAGCCAAGAAAGCAAAAGCTGAAACCGCGGAAGCGAGCGCTGAAGAAGGGGCCTAACGAGCGAGCGGTTAATGATACATAAAAGCCACGGCAGTATATATTGCCGTGGCTTTTTTCGTTCATGGCATAGCTAATGCGTTACTTTTCTGCACGACGTGCTATCGTGAGCCGGAAGCAGGCTATATCCTGTAAAGAAAAAAACGATTAACCGGCATCGGGGTGGCCACGCATCCGATAAAGTCATCGCCGATACAAAATGAATAAAGGAAGATACGGTCCGGCGGCTGGCCACCGATCACTTCCTTCCTTGCCTCGCAAATACCGTCCAATACTTCAAAATGCGGAAGATGTTCGCCTATCCCTTCACCGGTTAATTTCAGGATGGCCTCCTTTCTGGTCCATAAGGTATAAAAACGTAGCAGCATATCGTTCGTACGGGATTTGATATAAGCAATTTCGTTCGTAGAAAAACATGCCGTTAGCATATCTTCGATATCCAATGGGCGTTGTAACCACTCGATGTCAATACCGATGGAATGAGGGGCCGTCCCAATCATGACCTTGTGCGCTGTATAGGACAAGTTAAATTCCATGGCGCTGCTAGCCTGAGCGGACAACAAGGGCTTGTTATGATGGCCCTTTTCAAAGTGGATGGTGTTGGCGGAAGTACCTGTTGAATTCGCCAACAGCAGTCGAAGCAGTGCATGGGCGACTTTGAAACGCGTAGCATGAGCGGGTTGATGGAACCGTTCGCTCCTTAGGATCTCTTCACGGCTTAGGATGTTGGCATACTGTCCCATTAACCGCGCGTTCGCCTCCGAAGGATCAACCACCCAAATAGCCGGTTGCCCGCTTTGGGTGCCGCGCTGGATAATGTTCCAGCCATCGGTCCATTTCGTCTCGTCCAACCAAGTGGAAATAACTGTTGTATTTGTCATTTATATAATATGCTAATCAGCGACTCCAACCTTATTCGAAACGATGTATGGCCATGGATTAGCAATCAAAAATAGCGATTAAATGCGGGAATTGGAAGATTGGGCGGATTCTTATGCCATGGATGCATAGCGGACTTTAGTTTTAGCCAGTTGTCGCGAACCCTTGTAGTGGAATCGCTACAATTGGATTGATTTGCAGGGTTTTTTAGGTTCTTTTTATGAAAAATGATGGAGATTTGCTGCTGAAAAATACGTTACTCATCCATCCAGCGAGGTATGAAGAAAAAAATACTGTTAATAGAAGACGAACCAACCATACAGCGGTTGCTGTGTTTTATCCTTTCCAAGGATTTTGATGTGAAGGTCGCCGCAAACGGATTCGAAGCGTTTCTTTGGCTTGAACAACATCAATTGCCCGACTTGATTATCATGGATTGGATGATGCCTTTTATGGATGGAAAGTCATTTTTGAAATGTATCAAGATAAGTGGCTTATATAGCGATATTCCGGTCATCGTACTGTCTGCCTCGGAGAATATCTTGGAAGAACTGGATCGCTTGCCCTACTCGGTCAATAAATGTCTTCGTAAACCATTTGATCCGCTTGTTTTAAAAGAAGTTATCGGAGGTATATTTAACACATCGTCCTATGGATTTGTTAACTAAGATAAAACAAGAAAATAAATTTCTAACGATTTCCGTAGCTTATCTGGGAACCAAATTCGTCGATGAATTGGATGAGGCGCTCCATGATGATATTGATGTTATCCGGTTCAGCAAATTGGCTGATGTCAAAAGGCACGTCGAAAACCAGTCCATTCTCAGCATCCCCGATATCCTTATCCTGGAAGTGGAAGACGAGTTGTCAAGCATTCATTCGTTTATCAAAGGAATAAAGGCTAACCCCCTTTCGCGTTCTGTCAGTATTATCCTTCTTGGATTCAAAAATAACAGGGCGTTGTTGACCGAGATGTTTGCGCCGTATGTGAGCGATATTTATTGCTATCCATTCAACGTGTCGAATATCGAAGAACGGCTGAAATTTCTTGTCAAGTTCAAGTTGATCGGGGATAAGCACGCTTCGGTCCGCACACGGGAGGGACAGGCACAACCGTATCAAATTCCATTGTCCAAACGGGCGTTTGATATCTTATTTTCAGGTACATTATTGTTGTTGTTAGCTCCATTGATGGCCGTCATTGCTTTACTGATTAAACTGGATTCGAAAGGACCAATTATCTATAAGAGTAAACGTGCCGGAACAGGGTACAAGGTTTTTAGTTTTTACAAGTTCCGATCCATGAAGGTAAATGCGGATAAAGAACTTGAAAAGCTTGCCGCCTTGAACCAATATGCCGCAAATGGAGGGACATCGGCATTTGTCAAGATTAAAGATGACCCGCGTGTAACGCGATTGGGATCGTTTTTACGCAACACCAGTTTAGACGAGCTGCCGCAACTTTTTAATGTGTTTAGGGGCGATATGTCATTAGTGGGAAACCGGCCGTTACCGCTCTATGAAGCGCAAGAATTAACGTCTGACGAATGGGCGATGCGGTTTTTAGGGCCTGCTGGAATCACCGGGCTATGGCAGGTGACGAAACGCGGGAAAAGTGAGATGTCAGATGAAGAGCGTCGGCGCTTGGATAATGACTACGCTACGCACTTCTCTTTCTGGATGGATTTGAAGATTTTACTGAAAACTGTTCCTGCTTTGTTGCAGAAAGAAAAAGTTTAGACTACGGGTTTGCTTCATTCTTCTTGCGGAACACGGAAAATCCATTGGTCGATACGATCCATTATGACATGGTCAACATCGGTGTCAAATTTCCGAGCATAGAATTTTTGCGAGGCTTTCAATGATGGCAAGTCTTCTGTTTTTAGAATTTTCGGACTAGATTTCCCTTCACTCCAGTCGATGTATCTTAAATTGTTGTTCACCAGTCGATCCTTATAGGGGGAGTTGAAAAGGATAGTTTGGAAAATAATCTCGTCTGCTCCCCAAGTGTAACGAAAAAAGCGCCTGACAACCGGATTGTCTTCAAGAAAGCGTTGGATATATTGGACATGTTCCCGGCACAAGATAAGCCATTGTGAGCGGCCTACGATTGTCATCCCCAAAGGGACTTTCCGCTGCGGCAGTATACCGTTTAACAAGCGTTCGAACTGATGTTTCCCTTTACAACGGACATCGACAAGGTGGTATTTGCTCAGTTTTTCCTTGGCTTCCGCCCACCAAGGGTCACCTTCCTGTACAAATTCCGCAAATGTTTTATTTCGATGTTGGTCAAGAAATTCAATCAATTGATCTGGCGTAGTCAGCGGGTAGTCAGACTCACTCATCAGGTTGACAAAATCATACGATTTGCAGTGCAGAATTTCCTGAAAAGCATTCAACGTAGCCTGTACCATGCTGTAGCCGCCCCAATTGATGGAGGCCCGCTTTTTTATAAAGTGAATGTCCTGCCGGTTGGGTAAGGCCGCTTTGAAAACGCGTATATCGGCCTTGCGGTCGATATGGATGAATACTTCAGCCTTGGGATGCAGCAACCGGGAGACCAAACTAGCTAATTGTTTCGGATTACGGTAGGCAAGTATAAGGTGGGCGACGGTGGGCATCGTTTATATCCGTTTATTGTAGCCTATTTACTACAAACCAAAAAATCAAGTTATCAATAAATCCAATCATCGTGCAATTTTAACGAGATTTGCTTGAAATAAAAAGACGGCGTTAACAAATAAATCAACCTCAGATTATCGAAGTTACATTTCAGATGGTGTCAAGCTTTACTAAACAATTGTTGGATTTAAAATCAAACCTGCAGATCGCCCGTACACTTAGGCTTATCTGGTCGCTTGAGGGAAGGGGGATGTTATTTGTCGTGGCGATGATAGTGGTTGAGACCGCTTTCTTGTTCAGCTCATTATATGCACTGAAAGGACTGATTGATATTATTGCCGAATCCGGCGGGCATCTCGGTACTCATGTAGAAGCCGTAATACGCCAAATCCTGATAGCCGGAGCGCTGACTCTTTTCTATAATATTGCCCGGGCTATATCATTTTACTCATCCGAAATTCAATCTGCCAAAGTAGCCGAACACCTCAATGACAGCATACACGCAAAAGCCGTGGAATTGGATTTGTCCTTTTATGAATCACCGGGTTATTTTGATAAGCTGCAGCGTGCGAAAGAAGCGGGAGATGGACGTCCTCATGCGGTGTTGATGGCGTTGGTTGATACCGCAAAAAATCTGCTAAGCTTGGGAGCGATCGCTTATCTATTTATTGCGATTGATTGGCTTTTACTCCCCATCATGGCCTGTTTTGTGCTTCCTACAATGATGGTTCGCATCGTTTATTCCGACAAGCTGAAAGCACTTCGGATTAGAAACACGGCGATAGAACGAGCGTCTAATTATTATAGCCAGCTGATCACCGCTGAATCGTCTGCCAAAGAAATCAGGAGTTACGGATTAGGCGCGTACTTGAAACAATGTTATTTTAATATCCGAATGCGGTTATTAACCGAACGGTACAAGTTAACCAAACAGCAAACCACGAGAGAGATCGCTACTACCGCGCTGGCCAGTATTGGTTTTTTTGCTTGCATGGCATATATGGTTAACAAGGCCATCCACGGGGCTGTTACGGTCGGAGATATTTCTATATTTTTAGTTATGTTTCCGCAGCTGTTTTCTGCATTGCAAGCAACAACCAACGGTATATCTACCGTCTACCAGAATAGTATATTCATGGATTCGATATTTGACCTGTTGGATCTGAAAAGCACATTTGATG
Source organism: Parapedobacter sp. ISTM3 (assembly GCF_016533505.1). Lineage (NCBI taxonomy): Bacteria > Pseudomonadati > Bacteroidota > Sphingobacteriia > Sphingobacteriales > Sphingobacteriaceae > Parapedobacter > Parapedobacter sp. ISTM3. The sequence continues at coordinate 362,798 of NZ_JAENGN010000002.1, forward strand.
ATCCGAAAGCGGCACGGGCCGTCCCTCAAGACGATGAACCGCTGGTGTTGAAATTTGAACAGGTAAGCTTTCATTATCCTTTTGATAGCAGACTCGTATTGCGGAACATCAACCTCATGTTTCCCCAAGGGAAAATCGTTGCGATAGTTGGAGCGAACGGCGCCGGGAAGAGTACCATCATTAAATTGCTAAATAGGTTGTATGATCCGGTTTCCGGACGGATAACCCTGCAAGGAACCGATATCAGGAAGTTTTCAAGCAATGCCTACCGGAAGCAGATCGGTGTGGTGTTTCAGGACTTTTGCAGGTATCATGTGTCCGTGTCGGAGAATATTGCTTTCGGCAACATCGATTTGGCCAATCACGAGTCGGCCGCTATCAAACAAGCAGCAAGCCAAGCAGGTGCACATGGCTTCATCAGTGCGCTGCCAAAAGATTATCAAACGGTACTTGGTCGGGTATTCGAGGGTGGAAGCGAATTAAGTATCGGGCAGTGGCAAAAATTGGCCACGGCGCGCGCTTTGTATCATCCCGGGAGGTTTCTTGTGTTGGATGAGGCGACAAGCGCGCTGGATACACAGTCAGAAAATGGATTGTTTGCCTCGCTACGGAGTTTCTTGGGGACACGCGGTGCCATTGTCGTCAGCCATCGGTATTCGACGGTCAAGCAGGCAGATTACGCCTATGTGTTGCGGGAAGGGGAAGTGGTAGAAGAGGGAATCCCTGAAGAATTAATTGCAAAAAATGGTTATTTCACCGCTTTGTTCAATACCGATTTGATTTATGAAAGCAGCGATTGCTAATACCTTGCGCGGGCGTTTGGACACACGGCGAGCCAATGCCATTGGTATCGTAACAGCGATAGCCGATGAATGGGGCGGTTGTGAAGAACTGTGGTCAAAAAGTGTAACTCATCTTCAAGCGCGGGGCTATGAAGTGGTGGTCTATAAAGCGGTTGTGCATGAAGCACATCCGCGTATCGCAGCCCATAAAAGGGAGGGCGTCGAGTTTATTGAGTTATGCCCGAGACGATCCAGATTCGAGCAGTTATGGAGGAAAGTCTCGATTAAGCTGAATGGTTTGTTTAACCCTGCATTGCTTCCGCTGTTGGCTTCAGACCCATACTATGCCTTTTTCCGGGCACTTTCTCATGGCGTTAGGCCCCGGTTGATCTTGATTTCTCAAGGTATTAATTTTGACGGGATGGCGTACGCTTATGCTTGTAAGCTGTTAAAGATTCCATATGCTATTGTTTCACATAAAGCGGTTGATTTTTACTGGCCATCGCCGTTACAACGCGAGTTATTCCGGACATTGTATCGGCACGCCCGCGCTAATTACTTTGTTTCCCAGCATAACAAACGCTTGACAGAGGAGCAATTCGCTATACGTTTGGACAACGCTCAGGTGGTGTTTAATCCCGTAGAATCAACACATTATGTAGACTATCCAACCTTAGGTGATGAAGTTCGCCTATGTTGCGTGGGGAGGTTGTTCATCGGAGACAAGGGGCAGGACATGCTGCTGCGGATACTCAGCAAACCTAAATGGAAAAGCAGATCTGTCTCCGTGACCTTTATCGGAGCTGGCAAGGATGAAGAAGCATTACGCGATTTGGCGGCGTTCTTTGACGTAGTACAGGTCAGTTTCGAGGGGTATTGTGATGATATGGTGCAAGTATGGCGACGTCACCATGCGCTTGTGCTTCCGTCAAGGTGTGAAGGGTTGCCGCTTACTATTGTTGAGGCGATGTTTGCCGGAAGGCCCGTCATTACTACCCATGTAGGGGGAAATGCGGAGTTTTTGGAAGACGGAAAGACGGGCTTTATTGGCTATGCTCATGAAGAATCCTTCGAAGAAGCAATGGAACGCGCCTGGAATCGACGGCACGAGTGGGAAGAGATGGGAAGGGTGGCCGCAGCTGAAATTGCTGAAATAGTTCCTGAATCACCGGAAAAAGTATTTGTCAATATGTTAACTAATCAATTATGCAACTAACAACTAAACCTCTTGTCAGTGTTATCGTAGCTACCTATAATCGGGCTTATATTCTGCATAAGGCTCTTGAGAGTATCTTCGCCCAGACATACCCCAATATCCAGGTAATTGTAGTGGATGATGGCTCTACTGACAATACGGCCCAATTGGTAGGTCGGTTTGATGCGGCTGAGTATATCTATATTGAACATGCCGGGCAATCGGTTGCGCGGAATCTTGGGTTGGCGAGGGCGAAGGGCGAATTTATAGCCTCGCTTGATTCGGATGACGTATGGTGCCCTGACTTTTTGGAACAATGCATGGATCGGCTCGTCGGTGATCAACTTGACTTTGTCTTTGCCAATTGGCTTCAGGTGGGCAGGGATGGTACCTCGTTCGATTTTCTTGCAGGAGATCCATACGTGAAGCCGTTTATATTAAAAAATAGCGAGGGGAACTGGCGGTACCTAACCAATACAGATCTCCGATCGCTCTTTTTGGTATCCTGCCCATCACCGACCTCGTCGGCGGTCATTAGAAAGTCTTCCATTGTAGCAGGATGGGACAGGGGTATCCGGATAGGTGAAGACTGGAGCCTATATCTCGATATGATATTTACCAAACCGTGCAAGGCGGCATTCACGTTGGAAAAGTTGTGGCAAAAACATGTGCACCATGCGAACATATATGACGGTCGGAGAAGGAGCGAAGTGCTCGAAATTTTGGTGGACGATGAAGCCCGTATTATTGACAGGTATCAGCAATACCTGGCTGACGATGAGCTAATGCTCATGCGGAGGCGCTACGTGGCAACGCTCATGGAGCTATCAAAACATCGCCTCATCCGCGATCGAAATGTTCGGTCATCTTGGCAATTATTCTATAAATCCATCGGTATAAGTAGCTGGTTTACGCTTGATCAAATACCCAAGCTATTGCTCACCGCTATCCGAAATAGGAGATCGCGGATGGCAGCCGGCGGCGAATCATTCGTGGAAATCCAATCATGAAGCTACTGACTTACATCCGGGTGGCAGACTGGTGGTCGAACAAGCTGCCTACATTGCTCGCGGTAGCGTATGCAACCGTTTTACAGGCACCGGTTCCGCTGCATGATGCCGTGGGTTACGTCGGACTTCTATTATTTTCGATTATCATTGGGGCTATATACGTAAGCCTTATCAATGATATCACAGACATCGAAGTGGATTTGGCTAATGGCAAACGGAATAAAATGCAACATGTGCCGCCAGTTTTGCGTTGGCTGTTACTGCTGTTGTGTCTGGTTGTTGGCTTTTTTTTAACCATCCAGTTAGGTGTTGATCCGCTATCGTTGCTGTTTTATTCCATGTCGTGGATCGTGTTTAGTTTGTATTCACTACCGCCAATCCGCTTAAAAAACAGGGGATTGGCCGGTGCCTTAGCAGACGCTGCGGGAGCTCATTTGTTTCCTTCGCTTTATATGGTTTATGCGATCTGTCATTATGCCGGGGCTACACCGGATATTGGGTGGTCCGTCTGTGTGGGCGCGTGGGCGTTCTTCCACGGGCTCAGGGGTATTTTGTGGCATCAGTATCAGGATCGCGAAAATGACATCGCATCAAACCTGCATACGTTTGCCGTCCATGTGCCACCAACGGTTTTCCGTCCCATAGAGCGGATGATACTGGCGCTAGAATTGACGGCATTTGCTGCCATGCTCATTAGTATTGGGGAATTTGTTGTTTACATGGCTTTGATGGTATACGGAGCCTCGCTGCTCCTTGGATATTTTCTCCGTGGCATACGACCCACCATAGTGCTTACGCCACAAACCGGTGCATATCAGCTGGTTTTTCAGCTTTTTTACCAATCGTTCTGGCCAGTATCCTTGCTGTTGGTTGCGGCGTCCCAACATGCACAGGCGTGGTGGATTTTGGTTATTCACGTCTTTGTTTTTCCAACTACATTGGTCGACATCGGTAAAAATTTTGCTCGATGGTTCTTATCGCTGGGCATACTCAAAAGGCGGTCTGCCAGTGCTTAGTTTTTTTGTACATATACTTATATTTTCTTAATTATTATGATGTTAAAATTTGTTATGTTGGTGGTTGGGCTGGGAATTTTAGGGTGTAAACAAAACCATGATGAGCCATCTAAGTCCGGCGGTGAGCCTAATCCCGTTTCCATTGATCAGTCTATACCTGCAGATATTGGAAAGTATGCAGTGAAGGGCGGTTACCATATACCGTTTTACGAAGGAACGACCGAAGGTAATTATGGGTATTATCTGTTCATTCCGACGGCTTACCAAGAAACAGAAAAGTCCTATCCGTTGCTTGTGGTGCTGCATGGGTCGGGCGAAAGGGGGAGCAGCCGGAACAATCCCGAGACGCTCGATTTGGCCATCGTACATGGTCCGGGTAAGTTGATTAAAGAAGGTGCTTGGGCGCCTGAACAGGAATTTTTGGTCGTTTCGGCGCAAACCGATGCGCGCTCGTGGGCCCCCGGCACGCTCAAGGCTTTTATCGACTTTTTGTTAAGCACGCATAAAATAGACCGTGAACGCGTCTATCTGACAGGCCTTAGCATGGGCGCATATGGGATTTTCGATTACTTAGGGGAATACGGAAACGAAGCGAGGATTGCGGCGGCAGTTCCCATCTGCGGTCGTGGCTCGTTGCGTAGCAATTACGTGAACAATCTCTCCGGAGTCCCCATTTGGGTTTTCCATGGCGAAAACGATCCGGATGTTCCTGTTGTGCGGGCTTATGAAATTGTATCAGCTATCAATGCATTAAATCCGCGTGTGAAGGCAAAGATGACCTTGTATCCAAGCGTTGGACACGACTCCTGGAGTATGACATACGACGGCTCCGGAATGGGAAGGGAAAACCCGGCGTTTGACCGTTTCGATCAGGATATTTATAGCTGGCTGTACCAGTATACAAAGTCCCGATAGAATCCCAGCCTAGAGCTCAACAAAGATCGGCGTTTCGGAGACGGTAATCACTAACTTTCCGCCCTGTACAGCTTCTGTTCTGGTACTCAATTGACTGGATGCAGGTTGTAACTCATGGATTTTTACCTGACTGACTTTTTCGTCGGACAGGTCAAGTTCGAAGCGTTCCTGGCGGCCCTTTTCATCGGGCACGGTGAGTACGTAGATTTTATTGTCTCCTAAGGTGTATAAATCCACAAATGGATCGTTATTCAGTGTCTTGGTATATACAAAATCGCCCATCAGGTCCCTTATTTGGGTGACATAGTTCAATGCGGGTCGTTTGCGTCCTTCGGGTGTAGCAAACCCTGAAGAAGCATATTGCACGGGGCTTTGCGTGTCGACATCGTTCAACATATAGAAATGTATCCGGCTGACGCCGCTTCTGGCATACATCAATGCAGACCGGATACTCCAATCGGCTTGGGTCACCAAGGCCGATTTGTCTTGAATGGCCATTGCTCGTTGCGGACTGTTGCTGTTGACGTCATAACCCAACTCAGTGACCCATACCTGCATGCCGTTTAAATGTTCCTTAGCCATCTTTACAAAAGCTGAGGCGTATGCCGGCGAATCAGACACCTCCGGCGCTTCGCCCCTGATTCCAGGCGCAGACCAATCGCTCTGTTTGTTATTGGAGTAATGGTGATAGTTGATCACATCAAAGCACAGGTCCACCGAGCCGTCTTGGCGATACCCACGGTGCTTTTTGCACCATTCGACCATTTGCAAAACAAAATTGACATCCGGTTTGGCTATGCCGCCCATGACTACCTGCATGGTCGGATCCGCGTTTTTTACACCTACGTCCCGGCCTAATTTTCCTTTATGGCCGTCGTAAAATGCGGAAAGATTAGCAGCGTATTCTTCGGGGGTCTGTTGGGCTTTCGGGCCCTTCCACCACCGGTCTGGTTCATTGTTGCATTCGATGTAATCAACAAGACCTAAACCGATTTTCTTTTGGTTTGGGCGCCAGCTCGGTTTTGGAACCACGGACACCAAATCGGCGTCGATGTTCTTATTTTTTCCATAGCGCGCAGCAAATTGGAAGCCTATTTTTGCAAGCTGGATGTACGAGGCTGGATCGGTACGATCGGCGTTGTAAGCTGCGGGCACATTTTCTGCGTCATGCAAATCAGATGGATAGTTTTTGTCCAAAAACCAACCAGGAACCGTTTTCACGCACGCCAATACCGTAACGTCATTTTGTTGGCACCAAGCGTAGATGGCGTCATAATCCCAATTTCCGCTTAGCGTGGGACTGAATGCATATTCTCCCTCTTCGTTTTCTATGCGTCCCCAGTCCAGATAGTGCCTGAATCCTCCAAACGGTTTTATCAAGTTGGTTCGAACGGGGTCGATTTCGTTATTAACCAAAAACTCCCACTCAAATCCGTTAATACCAAGCACGTCCTTCATCCGTATGCCCTCCACAGGCGGTATGTCAATGGAGCCGGAACTGTCTTGCGGAATGGCTTTTTCGCCCTCGATTTGTTTGGTACACGCTCCCATTCCCAAAACGAAGCATAAGACACATAAAAGAATATTCATTTTAAGGAAAATTAGTTGTAATGGCTTTGATTTCACGTCTTTTTTTGCACTTATTTCGGTAAAAATAGTTGTTTAAATTAAACTTCTTCTAAAATAAATTAAAATTATAAAATCACATTCGTAGTACTGCTGCCGACACATAAGTTGGCGTCGACCGGATAGGTTGTTGGTTTGTAGGTGGATTTCTACAAATCAAGAAAATTAGCGGGAATATCCACCATTGCTAACGAAATAAGTTCCAACTTTGCTTTGATGAAATCAGTAACGTCATCTGCTTTAAATGGAAAAACAGAAAGAGACCTTAACAGTTAAGGTCAGAATAATTAATCATCTAACAAACGATCGCGTATGTTTTGCGTGCGTGCCATTAAACAATAAATAAAAAAATGAAGGAATTTAAATTAACCGTTTGTCTACTCATGGTCTGTTCGGTGATGGTCAGGGCGCAAGACGCAACGGTCATCGGCAACATGAACGAAAAGCAATTAGAGCGTTTCATCGAATTAGCAAAAGCGTATTATCCGCAGCTTAAAGTGATGGAACTTAATGAAGAGAAAGCCAAGAGCCTTTACCGTTCGCAACCGGTAGGATATCTCGACATGTTCAATGTATCTTATTTTTACCGGCCGAATGAAAGAGCTGCGCTCAGCCCCGATAACCCTTATGTATTCAACGGGTTCCAATACGGTATCAACATCAACCTGTCGTCTTTAATCCAACGACCCTTTTTGACAAAGCAGGCCAAAGCAGACTACAAAATCACCCAGCTGGAGCGGCAGGCCTATGAACGCACACTGGAGAACGAGGTGAAAAAACGCTATTATGAATATATCCTCGTGCTTGAAGATTATAAAGTAAAAACTCAAGCCGCAAGTGATAGCAAAATGCTGTTGCAGGATGCGCAGCTGAAGTTTGAACGAGGGGAAGTCGATATCGAAAGCTATTCCACCATTAAATCCGCTGTGTCGTCATCCCAAGCTGAAATACTACAAGCCGAGATGAATTTACTTGTGGCTAAGGATGCCTTGGAGGAAATCATTGGAGTAAAATTAACTGACATTGAGAAATAGTGCCTTATGATAGACATAGCCGCATTTTTACGATTCTTGAAACGACGTTTGTGGATAATCGGATTGGTGACCGTTTGTTGCCTGCTGACTACTTATTTTCTGGTCAAGAATCTTCCTGACCAATATCGGTCGGAGGCCCAAATCGCTACGGGGATCGCCGACAGGACGCAAGAGTTGCTCAGTGCTTCCGCCAATGATTATTATCGGGTGATGCAGCAGTTCAACGGCTTGATAGAGATGATGCAATCCAGAAATGTCATCAACAAGCTGTCCATCCACCTCATTTTACATGACTTAGAAAGTCCGGAAAGAGCATTCCGTCCTTTACCTGAAGAATTGGCCCAATTAACCGTGCAGCAACGGAATGAGGTGATCCAATGGTATAAGCAGCGGCTTGCGGGAGGAAAACCGATGTCGTTGCTGGATAACGGTGACTACCCGTTTTTCGACTACTTAGCTATGATTGGATATGACGAAGATCGCTTGCTTGAGAGCCTAAGCATTTCGCGCAGGGGGGAAACCGATATTGTTAATATAGAATTTATTTCGGAAAATTCCGCATTGTCGGTCTATGCTGTCAATACGCTCTCCCAAGCATTCATAGGCCATTATTACCTGACCGCAACGCGGAACGAAACCAGTACGATGGCGTTGCTGGATTCGATGTTGGTTGAGAAAAAGCGCATTATGGATGAAAAAAACGCCTTGCTTCGTAATTACAAATCAAGCAGCGGTGTGGTCAATATCGATGCGCAGGCTGAAGCATTGTATCAGCAAATTGCCGAATACGAAACCAAGCGATCGCAGGCGCTCAGTGATGTTCAGTCCATCAGCGGGGCGATACGGCGGATCAACGAAAAATTAGGAAATGCAAATGATGCAGATGTGAATTCAGCGGTAGCTGCCGAGAATAATGAGCTGTTGCGTATCGGTAGGGAAATTGAACTGGCCAGTAAACGCTACATCGACAATAATTTTAGCCTGCAAGATAAGCGTGCGGTGGATTCTCTGGAGCGCGAGCGCTCGACTATTGTGGCGAGAATTTCGAATAAGCAGCTGAACAATCCACAGGCAAACAGGCAAAACCTGATACAGGAGCGGACCACATTGGAAATCGAACTGGCCAGGGCCGAAAACAGTATTTCTGCCATCGAACGCGATTTGGCATCGCTGAAAAGCAGGTATTACACCATGGCCCCTGCCGAAGCAGGTGTACAGGACCTGGAACGCGAGGCACAGCTTTCCGTTCAAGAATACACGGAAGCGCTGAATCGCTATAACCAAGCCAATACCGAAAATGCAGGGCGATTGCGCTTAAGGATCATACAAGAAGGATTGCCGGGGTTGCCAGAGCCGTCGAAGAAAAGTTTGTATATAGCCGGTTCAGGTATCGCAAGTATGGCGATTTGCTTTACCGCTTTCCTGATATTTTTCCTGCTGGACAACAAAATCGTCGATTCAAGGCAGCTACAAGCAAGAACCGGGCATAAAGTATTGGGCGCATTGAGTTTGGTGAAAGGTAAAAGTAAGGACCTGCGAACAATCTGGGAAAGCGAGGAGAATGACTTTAATTATCAGGTATATAAAGATCTGGTAAGGGCGCTGCGTTTTGAAATCTCGAACAAAATGGCCGATAACCAATGGAAGGTGCTGGGTATTACCAGTTTATCCGGGTCGGAAGGCAAGACATTTGTGGCCTCCAGTTTGGCCTATGCGTTTGCGCTCACGGGCAAGAAGGTGCTGATGATTGGAGACGACTGCGATGACCTTGCTTCACTCATCGCTAATGAAGATAAGGTTGGGGCGAATCAGTTTGAAAAATTTCTGGTGAAAAAAGAAATCAAGGCGGAAGACCTAATTACCGTATTGAAGCGTAACCCGGACAACACATCCTTGCTGGAAATGAGAGACGCCAACAACTTGATAGCGGGATTCGAAATATTGCGCGATACATTTGACATTATACTGATTGACATCAATAGTTTGAAGGATGTCAACCGCGCAAAAGAATGGCTAATGTTTACCGATTGCAGCATTGCGGTGTTTAAATCGGGAGAATCCTTTAGTGGCAATGACAATGGATTTCTGGAAAGCCTTGTTGGTATGAAAGGGTTTATGGGGTGGGTGCTTAATCAGGTAAAAGTACGGGCCAATGTCTCAATAAGCTAGTCGATAGTTCTATGGCGGATCAGCAGTTAGTAACATTGAAATCAAGGCTCACCATCGGAAACCTGCTATTGTTTGCAGGGATAGCAACAGCGTTGGCCACAGGGTACGTGGTGTTCCGTTGGGATATCCTGGGTGGTGTACTTGCGGCGCTGCTGTGGGGAGCGGTTGCATTCCTGATTGTTCTCTTTAGAAGGCCTGAAATGGGGATGCTTGTAGCGGTGGCATACAGTTTTGTCCTTCCTTTTTTTGGCCGGGAGATCGTGTCTGTTCCATTTGGAATAGGTGTCGAAGGGCTTTTGGTGATCAGCTGGATAGCTGCACTGTTTAATGCGTCTGAAGCAGATTGGCGCCATGTGCGTAATGATTTGGTAGGACTTACGCTGTTATGGTTTCTGATTAGTGTGCTGCAGGTAGCCAATCCTTCGGGCGCAAGCGTTATGGGCTGGGTACAGGAGTTGCGGGGTGCTGCACTTCATGCGTTGCTTATCATTCCGTTGGTCTTTCTCGTATTCAATAAAGAACGGCATCTCAATATCTTTCTTGTGCTGATTATCGCCCTGTCGGTGCTCGCCGCGCTGAATGGACTGAGACAGCTGCGCATCGGGCTGTTACCAGGCGAGCAGGCTTTTTTGGAGCAGGTGGCGAGCACACATTTGATATGGGGCAAGTTGCGAGTTTTCTCTTTTTATACCGATGCAGGTATGTTTGGTGCGTCTCAGGCACATATCGCTTTAGTAGCGCTGATTCTTTGCTTTGGACCTTATAAGGTTTGGGTAAGGGTATTGCTGTTGATTGCTGGCGGTATCTTATTATATGGTATGCTCATCTCAGGTACGCGAGGGGCGCTCTTCGTGCTGGTCTTTGGCGCATTCTCAGCTATTTTCCTTTTTAAGAACTTTAAAGTGTTGACGCTTGGGTTAATCATGGGGATATGCGCACTGGCGTTTTTGAAGTATACGCACATCGGTAGCGGCAATTATCATATTTACCGTTTGCGGACCGCTCTTGACCCTCAGGATGCATCACTTAACCTCCGCTTTCAGAATCAGCAAATTTTGAACGATCATCTGAAGAACAAACCGTTCGGCGAAGGCTTGGGCGTGATCGGTACTTGGGGCCACGAATATAACAGTGACAAGTTTATCTCCACCATTGAGCCGGATAGCTACTGGGTGAAAGTGTGGGCAATGTATGGAGTTGTCGGCTTGACTATTTGGTTTTGCATGATGCTGTATATCCAAGGCAAATGCGGCGGGTATATCTGGCGCATCCGTGATCCCGGATTGCGAATAAAACTGATCGCGTTGTTGGCGGGCACGGTAGGGATTTTTGTGTCAAGCTACGGAAACGAGGTTATCAACCGGATACCCGCATCACTCGTGGTGTATGTTTCTTGGGCGTTGATCTACTTGGGCCCCAAAATGGATAGTGAGCGTAGATAGCTAGACCGGTTGGTTATCAATCTTTTAAAAGTAAGCAAATCATATCATGCCATTTGAAATATTTTTAGTTCCAGGTATTATTTGTCTGATTGTTGGGTTTATTCGAGGCATATCAGACTACAAGCGTATAGCGGAGCCGGGCTACTCCGAAACAAGCAAAACACGACAACATGGTGAATGAGAATATCGTCATTGTAGGCCAGCAGCCTTGGGATACGGCAATCGGCAGCAATTGCAAGGATATAGCCCTGGTATTTAGCAAACACAACCGTGTTTTGTATGTCAATTCGCCATTGGATAGGATCACATCGATGCGGTCGCGAAATGATCCAGGGATCCGGAAGCGGCTAGATGTTATTTCCGGCAAATCTGAAGGGCTGATTGAGCTTGCCCCAAACCTTTGGAATCTTTACCCTGATTGTATGGTGGAGTCAATCAACTGGCTCAGCAACAAGTGGCTTTTCGATAAGATCAATCAAGCTAATAACCGGCGTTTTGCCGATGCCATACGGAAAGCACTTAAACGGCTTGGCTTTGACCAGTTCTACCTATTCAATGACAATGAGATCATCAAATGTCACTACTTAGCAGATCTGCTAAAACCCAAGCGCAGCGTGTATTATTCAAGGGACTATATCTTGGCCACGCCGTATTGGAAGAAACATGGCGCTTGGTTGGAACCGCGGGTTATTGCCATGAATGATGTCTGTGTAGCTAACTCGCTGTACTTGGCTGATTATTGTAAGCAGTATAACCCCAACGCACATTATGTAGGCCAAGGGTGCGATTTCCGATATTTTTCTTTTGGTAAAACTTACCCTGTTCCTCCTGAACTGCAAGGTATCGATACGCCGATAATCGGCTACGTCGGTGCGTTGCAAAGTATCCGGCTTGATGTATCGTTGCTTGAGCGGCTGGCGTCTGAGCGTACCGATTGGACGCTGGTGCTGGTGGGACCCGAAGATGAGGTGTTTCAAAAAAGCAAGTTGCACGAATTGAGCAATGTACGGTTCATCGGGCTAAAGCCGCTTTCAACACTGGCACACTACATTAGCCGGTTTGATGTCTGTGTTAACCCACAAGCGGTCAATGACCTGACTATAGGTAATTACCCACGGAAAGTTGATGAATATCTTGCTTTAGGCAAGCCGGTCGTCGCAACACGAACAAGGGCCATGGCAGAGTTTGGCGATATCGTATATTTGGCAGATAGTGCGCACGACTATCCGCGCTTAATCGAATTGGCTTTGCAAGAAGATTCAGTGGCTGTAAGGCGGAGACGCGCCGATATTGCAGGTAACCACACCTGGGAAAATAGCGTTGAAAAAATATATAAGGCAATGAAACTTGCATGAGCTGGTGCTCAGTGAGAATACGACTAAAATAGCTAATGGACTTTTTTGATTTTTTTTGGTTCGGAATGCAACTGTTAGTGGGCGTACATCTTGTTGCTCCCATACTGCTTTATTTGTTGTATGTAACCATAACCCGGATGCGGCGCAGCCCCATGTCGGGCGGTGCCGCCGTTACTGAAACGGATTACGCAATTATCGTGACGGCCTACGGTCAGGTGGATTCACTGCCCGCAGTAATAGATTCCATATTAAAGTTGCGTTATAACCGGTTTATGGTATATGTCGTTGCAGACAACTGTGATTGCTCCGCCTTGGACATCAAGGATGAACGGATAGTCCTCCTTCAGCCCGAGCAAGTATTAGCCAGCAATACACGGTCACACTTCTATGCTATCGATCGGTTTAGGCGTCCACATGAGCGGCTTACGATTATCGACAGCGACAACTTAGTACATCCCGATTATCTTCGTGAATTGGATCAGTGGTTCAACCGCGGCTTTGTTGCCGTCCAAGGGATACGCAAGCCCAAGAATCTCGACACTACGCTGGCGTGCTTGGATGCTGCCCGCGACAGCTATTACCACTATTACGATGGTGCGCTGTTATTTGGTGTCGGATCTTCCGCTACCTTGGCTGGCTCGGGGATGGCATTCACAACTGAATTGTATAAGCAGTGCCTGGGTAACCTGGACATCACTGGTGCCGGTTTTGATAAAGTCTTACAATATGAGCTTGTAAAACGCAGATATCGCATAGCATTCGCGCCATCCGCCATTGTATATGATGAGAAAACAGCACAGGCTACCCAGTTGGTCAACCAACGTGCGCGGTGGATCAATACATGGTTTAAGTACATGGGATTCGGTTTCCGGCTACTGGCGAGCGGACTACGAAAGTTGGATGTCAACCAGGTGCTATTCGGTTTGACCCTGTTACGACCGCCCTTATTTATCTTTTTGCTGGGTGCATTGTTTTTCCTGATGGTCGACCTCCTTGTTTATCCTTTGCATGCAGCGTTTTGGCTGGTAGGGCTGAGTTTGTTTGTCGTTGCTTTTTTAAATGCATTATGGCATAGTAAGTTAGATCGCCGGGTGTATCGATCGTTATGGCGGATTCCCCGGTTTATGGCCCTTCAGCTTGTTTCACTATTTAAAGCCCGGAAAGCCAATAAAATTTCAGTAGCTACCCAGCATTCGGTGGTCAAACAGATTACGGAGATAGAAAACCTAACGGAAAAATGACGAGGCGGCGTGCGCTTTATCTGATCATGGTGTTGGTGGGTGTGATAACTGCCTATCCATTATTGAAATGGGTCATTTATACGAGCAGAAAGCCCGATTTGGGCAAACTGAACGCCATGAGGCCATTGATTAGCGAGCTTGTTGAAACCATTATTCCAGCGACCGACTCACCGGGGGCCAAAGAAGCGGGCGTAGCTGATTTCGTTATTGGGAAGGTTATTTTTTACCTCGACCGGAGAGAACAGAACTTTTTTATTGATGGGCTTGGCGACATTGAACAACTATCTCGGAAAGGCTATGGGCAATCTTTTATGAATTGCACGATGGACCAGCGGGTGAAAATCCTCGAATGCCTGGAAGACCAGCAGCTGTTTTTGCACCCGTTATTAATGAAGGTGAAGCGTAAATTGTTTGGTTTTTCTTTTATCAGTTACTTAAAAGCCTATACCGTTGAGGGGTATTGCACATCGCTACTGGGAGCCACGCGCTGCTTAAATTATCAAGCCACACCGCAAAGCTATCAGCCCTGTGTGCCGCTCGTCTTGCTCGGTCAACGGTCCTGGGCAACTAAATAACAATAAAGGACGTTCAATATATGAATATCGTCGGCAAAGAAAGAGACAGCAGGACGTACGATGCCATAGTCGTGGGGTCGGGGATAAGTGGCGGATGGGCGGCAAAAGAGCTGTGTGAGAAAGGGCTGAACACCTTACTGTTGGAGCGCGGCAAAAATGTAGAACACGTTAAGGATTATCCCACCGCACATTATCATCCCTGGGACTTTAAATATGGTATTTATCCGTCCAAGCAGGATGAGCAAGAAAGTCCTGTTCAGAGTTTATTCTTTGACGCCGGCAACAAACACTTCTTTGTCAACGATCAGGAACACCCCTATATACAAGAGCGGCCCTTCAATTGGATACGCGGCTATCAGGTCGGAGGGAGGTCGCTGGTATGGGGGAGGCAATGCTATCGTTGGAGCGATCTTGATTTTGAAGCCAACCTAAAGGACGGGATCGGAGTCGATTGGCCGATACGTTATCGCGACATTGCGCCTTGGTACGATTATGTCGAACGTTTCGTGGGCGTCTCGGGCAAAGCGGAAGGCCTAAAGCAATTGCCGGACGGTCAGTATTTACCGCCCTTTGAGCTCAATTGTATCGAAAAGCACTTGGCTCAGTCAATTCATGGGCGCGACGCACAGAAGAAGCTGACCATTGCTCGCGTGGCTAATCTGACGGTACCATGGCATGGCAGAGGCAGCTGCCTGAACCGCAATTTGTGCTCAAGGGGATGTCCCTACGGCGGCTATTTCAGCAGCAACAGTGCCACCCTGCCCACAGCGATGGCTACCGGAAATTTGACACTGCATCCCAATGCTGTGGTCTCCGAAGTATTGTATGACGATGCCAAACAGCGGGCTTACGGCGTGCGGGTTATTGACGCTATCACCTTGGAGACGACCGAGTACTATGCGCGGATTATCTTTTTAAATGCGTCGACGATAGCAACCACGGCCATTCTGCTGAATTCAACTTCAAGCCGGTTTCCGAATGGATTAGGCAATGATAGTGGAGAGTTAGGGCACAACCTGATGGATCACCATTCGTATGCGGGCGCCTACGGCGAACATCGGGGCTTTGCCGATACCTATTATAAAGGGCGGCGGCCGTGTGGCTTTATTATACCACGCTTCCGCAATTTGCGGGGTCATGAGGGACTCCCATTTCTCAGGGGATACAATATGCAAGGGCATGGCGAGCGGCAGGAATGGCAGGAAAGGGGGCAAGTACTTGATGGGTTTGGGACCGTATTTAAAGACCAATTGACGAAACCGGGACCGTGGACGGTATGGATGGGAGGGTGGGGCGAATGCCTGCCGTACCATGATAATCAAGTGACATTGAGCCGGGAAAAAAAGGATAGATGGGGCATGCCAATGGTGAAAATATCTTTCTCTTATCGGACCAACGAGCACGAAATGATGGAAGATATTGAGGAAACAGCCATGCAATTGCTGGAGGATGCCGGTTTTGTCAATGTTTATGGGTTTAATTATTCGAAAGCTGGAGGAAGCACGGTTCACGAAATGGGAACGGCACGGATGGGGCATGATCCAAACACTTCCGTATTAAACAAATTCAATCAGTTGCATGCCGTCAAAAACCTGTTCGTCACCGATGGCAGTTGCATGGCGTCTTCTGCCTGTCAAAACCCTTCGCTTACGTATATGGCGTTGACAGCGAGGGCTTGCCACTTTGCAGTGGAGGCGTTGAAAAGGGGCGATCTCTGACACTTATTCGACCGCGCCCACAGAAGGTCGCTCGGAGTCGCGTGATATTCCGTAGTAATCCGTTGTGAGCCCTGTTACTTTAATTCCCTTATTTTTGTTGGGTGATTGTGAAGAGAGCCTTAGCGTGGTCTCGTCAATAATACCTGCAGCGGCGGCACTTTCGTAGTAAAAGTTGCTGTGATCGGTTAGATCATCCGTATTGATGGCCATGTAGCTCACAATGGGGCTTTTCGGATGAGGCGCGGGCAAATTGAAGGCTAAATTATTGAATACGTCGCATTTGCCTCCTGAGATTGTATAGGCGTCCAGGACAACGCCGTACCAGTCCGATGATAAGTTTAGGTTGCCGCAGGTGTTGTTAAATACCTTCACATTTGCAACTGTATTTGCACTGTGAATCAGATCTTCAGCAAATGTTTGTACTTCAAAAGCCGAATATTTACGCGAGTTGATTACAATATTATTGTAGATAAGTACCTCTTTAACGGTATTTCCGAAGGAAAAAGGACGCGACCGCAAGGCGTTGCCTTGGTGGTTGGAGATATAATTATTGTGAAATTGGCCGTTCCCATGGATTTGAAACATGGCATTGTGATGCTCATTTTGCGTGTTTACATTATTGATGGTATTGTGATGGATGTTGAATGCTTCTGCATTCGGTACAAATACAATAATGCCTGGAGACGGTGAGTTGTAATAATTGACGTGAGCTATTTCCAGTTCCTTGTACAAACCAATGACCGTGCTGCCCTCTTTCCGGCCGCTGAAATTGATAAATGGCCCTGACGCTTCACAATCCATTTTCAGAATGCGTAAGCTTTTGGTGGCCGTTTGGTCACTGCCATCAAATACCGTTTGATTGTTGTAAGAGATGACGTAGTCGCTGATATTCTTGAAAGCCATATTGCTTAAGGTGACATGATGGATCCGGCCGGAAAGTATTAAGGCCCGGTAAGAATTGTCAAGAAAATTAAATCCTTTTTCATTTCCATTGGTCACATCACCGGTTACTGTTACATGCGATGCATTGGAAATACGTAGCTCGGCATTTTTGCCGGCGAGCGTGATCCGGCCTTGGTTCGTAATGGTCAGTGGGCAGCCCGCTGATCTTTCCAGGTTTCGTATGTCTATCGAGCGGTAATTCCCGCCCTTGATATAAATGGTGGAGTGGCAGTCAAAATCTTGTTTCTGACCATCTATAATCAACTCCTCATTGTTCGCTTGGCCTAAATAAACGGCAGGGCCATCGGGTTCGGGCAGACCGCCGTTGTTTGGTGGTGGTGTTCCGGTTACTACCGAATCTTGAGGGGCAGGAGTGATAGCTTTGGGAGATGTGTCGCAGGAAGATGTTACCATCATGATGCAGCCCTTAAGGGCTAATGTCAAAAACAACCTAAGGTCGAACCTTGTCATATCGTATACTGTAAAAAAATGTCTGTTCGGTAAACAGCCTTTCAAAGTAAACGATAATTTCGAACAGTCAGTATATGGATATAAATATTTAAAGAAAATTTTTCTCCTTAGGATTATTTAAAATAGGGGGCTTAAATTCGTTGTATCGTTTTCAAAGTAAAATCCCCCTATTGTTTGGTGACTCATTTTATTTCATACCGAGGCGCCGGCTTACGCGGGAAGAGTTTTCGGAAGATTTCCGGATAAAACTGGACGGCATAGATCCATGGATTAAGCAAACTGACGTTGAATAGCTTCCTGTTGAAGTACTGGGACACGCCGAAGAACACAAAGTTTGTCCCTAAGGTCGCATAAGCGGCACCCAATACGCCCCATCGGCTGATGAAAAAGAAATTTAGCAACATATTAAAAATTCCGGTAAATAGAACGAGGTAAAAATTCAATTTTGTTTTTCCTACTGATTCGAGGATGGTTCCGGTCTGTCTGCTAAACGGAATAAACAGGCTGTAAATAAGTGTGATTTTGAGTAGCGGAATAGCGTCAGCATATTTCTCGCTCGCGACAAAGTGAATAATCGGGTCAGCCAGTATATAAATGAATAATAAAGCAGGCACTAATATTGCGAGGATGCTGCCCACCGATTTTTCGTACAGGTATTTCAGCGCCGTGTTTCCTTCGGTTTCTGCACGTTTTGAGCCCTGCGGGAATACGATTGTTGCCATCGCATTGCTGGGGATATTGGCAAGGTTGCTAATTCGCAGTGCAATATTGAATTTACCTGCGGAAGCAGGGGATAGCAAAGCGCCCAACATCATTTGATCTATCGTGCTTGATAACAAAGCGTTTACTGATGTTCCCATGGCGTATTTCCCGTAATCCAGCATTTTTTTCATCCAGTTGATATGGAGCTTGAGTGATAATGCGGGCAGGTTATGTCGGGCATATCGCCAAGCAGGTATTGTACTGATCGTAGTAGACAGTATGTTGACAAGCACCAAGCTAATCAGAGAAATCTCGATGCCGAGAAAAAAACAGGTCGAGATGTAGGCAAAACTGATGATCTGGCTAGTAAAGCTACAGTAAAACAGCCCTTTGAAGTTTAAATAGGCCTGTTCTACACTATTAAAGAACATTTGGATGCCCGAAATGAAGAAAGCGATGATGTAGAGATAGAGCATTGTAGTGATCGCTGGCGTATCCCAAACATAGCTTAAAATTGGGGCCAATGCCAGTATGATCAATGACAGCAATGAGGTGATGCCTAGGTTGATTAACAGGGAAGTAGAAACGACGGCCGGCTTTTCGCGCTCTTCAACTCCGGCGATAAATTTGATCATTGCATTTTGCAGCAGCCCATTCCGCGTAAGCTCGATGATGGATACAGTAGCCAGGAAAAGCACATAAGTGCCGTACTGCTCCTTGCTGAGTACTCTAATCAAAAAATAAAAGCCGCCGAAGCCGAACGCAACGTTAAAAATGTTTTGGAATAAACTTAACAAGCCGGATTTTATCCAGTAGTTTTTCGTTATATTGCCTCTAATTCCCATGCAGTTTGAAAAAAATGTTAGTGATTCGTTATGGCCTCATGAATAAAATATCCAGATTGTATTTGATTTGCCGATAAAAGTCGCGTACAACGGATATGAGCAAATTCTTGCTTTGCCGCCAAGCTACGCGGTGCATGGTGCTGGGCTCTGAAATCGAATTAGCTTGTGTGAATAGTCGCTTGAAATCACGATAAAAAAGTCCTTTGCCCCCACATTGAATGAACGATATGCACATTTTGTATTCCGTGCGGTCTCCCTTGAGTCCTTCTGCATATCGTCCGAATTTTGTTAGGAAATCGCTCCTTCTGAGATGAGGATGATCGCTGTAGGCATAAATTTTTGTGTAATGAATACCACTCAAGGGAACAAACATCTCTCCGAAATTCTCGTCGAACGGTTTCAGATAGGGAAACGGTAGGTAAGCATAGTACCTGACGATATCCAAATCACTCCGCTTCTCCATGATACTCAGGGACTTTTCCAGTATCGGTCCGAATGCCTCATGCGGAATGAAGTCTTCTTGCACATACAGCGTATATGGTGTTCTAACCGCATCCTGACCTTTATTCAGGTTGTGCCCCAACCCTTTATTTACTGGAGTGGTGATCAGACGAAAGCCAAACTTTTTTTCCAGGGCCGTAAGGGCGCGGGCATGTTTGGCAGCACTTCCGTCGTCCGATACGACGATATCTCCGAAAGACAGCTGTAGTGCATTAATAGTCGTTAGTAGCTGTTCGAGGGATTGGCTCCTGTTGTAGTGAGTGATTAGCAGCGTAACGTTGGGAAACTCCATATCTATGCCCGGGTCAGTTTTGTGATGTTTTTGTGTCGTGAGGCGGATGTGGGGTAAACATGGAGCCAAGCCGCTTAAGTTCGATCTTGATCCGCGAAGCCAGCGCCTTGCGAAAGCTACCGTCACGCTGAAGGGTTCGCGGACTCGTCCACGCCCTGGACTCATTATTTTTTACCTGTTTTACTTTTCCGTATTGCATCAGATCAAAACATAACCGTCCATCGTCTCCCCAGATCTTATACATCACATAACCGACCTTTAAGCCGAGCTCTTTCACATAACCCATACTGATGCCGTAGGCATTTAAATAAGGACGTTTGAAATGCCGCAATTCCGCAATGATATCTTTCATCCGCTCAAGCAGGTAAAGTTTCCATCTCGGATACCCCTTTTCTGGAATAAACGAATACCTGCCGTAGACACACACTACGTCCGGTTTTTGCAGCATTGCCATCATCTCATCCAGCCAACAGGGAGGATAGATACAGTCGGCATCCGCCAATAGGATATACTTGCCGCTAGCATGCTCTTGCCCCATTTGCCTGGCCGGTCCGCACCCTTGGATAGGCTGGAAAAGCGATTTGACGTGAAGTTTGTCGATAGTTTCCTGTGTGCGGTCCGTCGAGTTGTTGTTGATGACGATGATCTCGAAAGGCAATGAGCTTTCCATCGCGGAAAGACTGGATATGCAGTTCAGAATGTTGACTTCTTCATTCCATGCTGCAATTAAGATCGAGACCAATGGTGATTCGCCACGGTTAAGCTGGTCAAGCCGCCCATTGATGTCATCGAAGCACTTCTCCGGGATTGCTTCGGCCGAAGCGTAAGGATGGATATGTTGTCGTAGCCAAGCAGGGGTTTTTAACATGCTCATATTTCCTTGCGTTTATTTGTTCTGTAAAAGCAGCACCGTGTCGCGCAGCATGCGATATTTCAGGTAAGCCCATCGAAGCGCAGGTAACTGGCGTAAGCGCTGGCGCTTTAATTGGGCTTCCCGCACTTGTCCGGGTTCCTCCAATGGATTATCATGCTCAAAAAGGTCATTGTCATGATGGTAATACAATCCTTTCCCTTTATGGCGTAAGAATGAGCGGCACATTTTCATCTCTGTTACATCGCCACTTAATGTTTCGTAGTAACGACCAAATTTCTCGGGAAACGATCTGCGTTTGAGGTGTGGGTGGTCGCTGTATGCAAAGAATTTGGTGTGGTCAGTGTACCAAGGCGCAATATGGAATACCATTTCTGAAAATCCCTTCTTGTAAGGCTTTAGGTAGGGGAAACGCGCCCAAGGGAATGCATAAAACCTGATAATGTCCCATTCTTCTTCGTGTTCCATGATATTAAAAGCATCAGTCAGCACCGGAATGATGTCGCTCTTGGGGACAAAATCTTCTTGAATGTAAAGGATATAAGGGGTTTTTGCGGCATCTTGCCCCACGTTGATGCTGTTGCCCAAGCCTTTATTTTCGGTTGTTGTTAGCAGCGTGAACCCGAAATCCAATCGCAAGTGGTTCACGTATCTCAAGTGTTCTGAATTACTCCCACCGTCGGAAACAATAGTTTCGGCAAAGGATACGCCGTGTTCGCGTAATTTAGACAACAGCCGCTCTAAAGACTTGCTTCTGTTGAAATGAGTGACCAATAGACTGATTTTATCGAAATGTGTTGTATGTGTAGCCATTATCAATGTGATTAATGTGTATTTTTCTTAAAGGTAGCGAGCTGATAGGTTTGGTCGATAACCTTCCATTTTAGATAGGCATATCGGATGGTCTTTACCGCCCAATTGGAGCTTTGCCGCCAGTTGCTCCTGAATGTAGCCGTGCTTGGCTCGTCTGTTGTGTTTTCTTGGACAAACAATCCATAGTGATTGTCGTAGACCAATGCTCTTCCCTTGTTCTTGATAAAAGAAAGTGCCATAAGCCGCTCGGTCCTGTCACTGTTAACACCTTCTGCATAAGCCCCAAACTTATTCTGGAATTCGTTACGTCGGAGGTGCGGATGGTCGCTGTATACATAGAATTTTAGGTGATTGGCATACCAAGGCATCGGTTTAAATAGTTTTTCAGAATACCCTTTTCGGTATGGCCGGGTATACGGATATGGTTTATAGGCATAAAAACTTACCAAATCAAGCGTGCGGTCGTCTTCCATTAGCTCTAACGCATCGCCAAAGGCACGAGGAAATGCACCGGTTGGTTGAAAATCTTCCTGCACATATAATGTATACGGTGTTTTGACGGCACGTTGTCCCTTGTTAATGTTATGGCCAAGGCCCCCATTCTTCGCTGCGGTGACCAATTGAATCGGATAAATATCACACAATTCCCTGAGGTGGGCCGAGTGAAGCGCGTTGCTGGCATCATCTGATACCACAATGGCACCGAACGTTAAGCGCTGTTCACTGATGCTTGACAGCAATTTTTCAAGGGAACTGCTTCTGTTGTAGTGTGTAATTAACAATGTTACATCTGGATACTGCATCTTTCAAGCGTTTAGCTGCTGCTCCTGTATAGTTAGTTATCTTACAGAGCTTGTAGCAAGCATGGGCCAAAATTAGTGTAAAGCGCCGTGTGAAATCTTACTTTGTCTCTACTATATTTTGATTTGTAGCGATAAACCGACAACGCTTAAGCTTCGCCTACGCAGCGATCTGTTGAGGCTTCTTGCATCGTTTTTGCATGGTTTAATTCTGCCTGCAGCCTTTTTCCGAGTATCTTTACAAACGCCGGTTTAAAAATTTCCGAATGTTCGCCATCGATATTGACTACCAAAAACCTGTTGAATAACTTCGTATCCCAAGCATTCGTCCGATAGTTAAGGAAATACGTGGTTTTTACCGTTGTCCGGAAGAGCCAGACCGCACCGTCATAATATGGGATGTGGTAATGCCGCATAGCCCGCTCATGCACACACTGAATGGCCTTGATATGCGCCGGCTCCGTGTCAATCAGCTCGGTGTCGGGGAAAAAACGTTTAAAGATATTGTAAATGAAGCCCCTTATGTAATTATAGCGATCGCGAAGATATGTTTTTGGGTACTTGAATAAATAAACAAGTACATGCATTGCCTTCATGTAGATGAATTTCAAGAAATGGCCTAAGCCTCGATTCCATACCGTTTTATAGTCATTGGAGACATTGTGAGGGTAGGAGTCAATAAGACCTACGAAGAGGACCTCTTGCCCTGCGTCTTTAAGCTGCTTAGCCATCTCGATGGCTATGGTGCCTCCCGCTGAATATCCGGCTATGGCGTATGGGCCGGAGGGATAGTGCTTGCAAATTTCATCGACATAGTCTTTTGCGATTTCCTGCACGGTTTCTGCTGGAGCGGTTACGCCGTCGAGTCCTTTGGCTTGCAGCCCATACACTGGCTGATCAGGGTCGAGGTGATTGGATAAGGGTTGGAATGCAAGCACATTCATTCCCGCGCCATGCACGATATAAAGAGGCGGTTTTTTTCCCTCGGGCTTTATGGGCACAAGTAAGTTCCATTGAAGCGTTTCTTCGTCGTCAAGGAGTAAAGCTAATTTTTCTATGGTAGGGCTGTTAAACAAACTAGCTAACGGCAGACGTTTGCCTAGCTGTTTCTCTATCCGTGTTATCACTTCGACGGCAAGGAGGGAATGCCCACCTAACTCAAAAAAGTCGTCGTCTTTCCGAATATCCGTTGTCTTGAAGACAGCGGCCCAAATGTCGAACACTTTTTGTTCATTCGTCGTGAGTGCTGATTCATGGCGAGCCCCTTCAACGGCGGACGAGGTCGAAGGCTTCGGCAAAGCTTTCCGGTCTATTTTACCATTTGCCGTGAGAGGGAAAGCGTCGATCGCTACCCAATCATTGGGAAGCATATAATTTGGTAGTTTGGTAGAAAGTGCTTCTCGCCAAATTTTAATATCTTCTCGCGATATTTTCGTTCGTTCGATGATCAAATAGGCCACAAGACGTTGGTTGCCAGGGGCGTCTTCGCGAGCCATGACGACGGCATTTTTTATGCCGTCCAATGTGGATAAGTGGTGTTCGATTTCTCCCAGCTCAATGCGGTGTCCCCTGATTTTGACTTGATGATCGATACGGCCTAAGCAGAGGTACTCACCATTATCGAGTAAAATGCCGAGGTCACCCGTCGCGTACATTTTTGTGTCGGGCTCCATGATATCCGCAACAAATTTTTCAGCTGTGAGCTCTGGACGGTTTACATAGCCTCGGGCCACACCGCTTCCAGCAATGAAAAGCTGCCCTTCTTGGCCTACTCCCAGAGGCCGGTAGGCCTCGTTCAGTACATACACCCTTGTATTGGCGATGGGTTTGCCGATGGTAATCTGGTCAATAGAATCCTTCGTTAGCTCTTTTCCGGTAGAAAAAATGGTCGTTTCGGTCGGGCCATACATATTCCAAACGGATTGGCATTTTTCAAGTAGTTTATATGCGAGATCTTTTGGGAAGGCTTCGCCACAGCAAATGGCTTTGATAGGCAATTTAGCCGTCCAGCCAGATTCCAGCATCATGCGCCACGTAGCTGGGGTTGCTTGGATAATCGTTGCATGTTCCTTTGTGGCCAAATGGAGCAATTGCTTGCCATCCCGAGCCGTCTCGGCATCCGCCAGTAATAGGGTGGCGCCCGCAATTAATGGCAGGTAAAGTTCAACCCCCGCAATATCGAACGAAATCGTCGTAACGCCGAGTAAGGTATCATTGGTATGAATGCCCGGTTCTTGTTGCACGCTCAATAATAAATTTGAAAGGCTATGATGTTCGATTTGTACGCCCTTCGGATTTCCGGTAGACCCCGAGGTATACAGCACATAAACAAGGTTGTCGCCTTGGATAAGTCGCTGTGGTGTTTCGCTTGGATAAGCGCACAGATCGGTAAGCAGTTCATCGTAAAGCAACTCCTTCGCCTGGCTGTCGAAAAGACGGCTGTATTTCGATTCGGTCAGCAAGAATTTCGCCGCCGAATCGTGAAGCATAAACTCGATACGGTTAACCGGATAGCTTGGGTCTAAGGGTATATAGGCTGCTCCCGACTTAACGACGCCAAGCAAGGCAATCACCATGTCGATAGAGCGATCCAAGGCTACGCCGATAATAGCTCCTGTCGTCACGCCTTTGGCAACCAAGTAATTCGCCAATTGGTTTGAGCGTTCTTCCAACTCCCGGTAACTTATTGCCTTGTTTTTGAATTTAATCGCGGTTTTATCCGGCGTTGCTGCGGCAATTTCCGTAATATATGCAGTGAAGGGCTTGTCTTTAGGATAGGCTACTTCCGTCGTGTGCCGGCTGATATCGGCTTCAGCGTCCTGATTGATCGAGATATCCATCAGTTTCACGGAAGGCTGCGCAATAACGGTGTTCAAGAGATCTGTAAACTGCCTCATCATCGCCGCAATCGTTGTCGGTTTAAACAACTGTGTGTTGTAAGACCATTCCAATGTCAGCGCTTCTTCAGAACCTGAGACGTTTAAGAAGATGTCAAAAGTTTCGTATTCCCTGGGATTTGATATCAGGCGATGTGTGGTTCCATAGAATGATACATTCGAATTCATCCCCATGTCAATGTTAAATACCACGGAGACCAACGGGATCTGTGACGGGTCGCGCTTGACGTTTAGCTTTTGGAGTAACGTTCCAAATGAGATCTGTTGGTGATCTAAATCATCAAGAATCGCTGATTTGCGTCGCTTTAGGTGATCCAAGAATGATACCTGGCCATCGATCTTACTCCGAATAGGAAGTAAGTTGACGCAATGCCCTACTAAGCTGAAATGTCCGGTGGCAGATTGCCCTGCGGCCGGAAGGCCAATAACAATATCGTCCTGGCCGGTAAGCCGATGAATAAACACTTCATATGCAGTCAATAACGTAATCACGAAGCTACTACCTACTTTAGCGCCCAGTTCCTTGATTTTGGCTGCAAACTCCTTATCAATACGGTAATCATCCCGTCTGCTTTTGTATGTGCGCATTTTCGGACGTGGAAAATCCAAAGGCAATGCCAATTGTGGTATGCCCCCCTTGTATTTGTTGAGCCAATAGCGCGTGGTTTGAATGTAGTCAGCTGAATCGACAAACGAACGTATCTCCTCCGCATAGGTGCTCATAGTTGTCCATTCGGTCGCTTGAGGAATGGTTCCCTGCACAGCCGCTGAATAAAATCTGCTGAGATCTTCAAATATGGTACCTAAGGACCATCCATCACAAATGATATGATGAGCTGTTAGCGTAAACAAGTGTTCGGTGTCGGACAGCTGGAAAAGCGTGGTTCTAACCAACGGGCCTTCTTCAAGATCGAAAGGCGTTTTGGCATCTGTTTCATGGTATTTGTCAAGCTGTTTCTTTTGAATATCAAGGGGCAGCGACCTTAAGTCTTTGACAATAAAGTTGCTTTTACCTTTCATATAAATGTAGATGGACCGGCCGTCCCTGCTGAACGAACAACGAAGAGCTTCATGCCGCTGGATAACAGTACGCATAGCATCACTTAGCGCCGTTATATCGAGTACGCCCGAGAAGCGGATGGATACCGATTCGTTGTATGCTCGGTTAGCTTCATCGCCGCCGATCATACATGATAGCCATATTTCTTGTTGGGGCTCAATAGGGGAGATGATCTTTTCAATTTCACCGCCGGAAAACGGGTCGTAAGCAACCGGAATTAGTTGCAAATTTGTTGTTGAGTTCATCTTCTTATTGGTACGCTACCTGTAAATACTGACCGGGATTTTTGGTGTCTTCAACAAACCAAGCTGGATTCCCTTCCTGATCTTTTCCAAGCCGCGCATTGGGAAATGGCGGTTCCATTGTGGGTGCCGAGGTAAGTGACCGATTATTGGCTTGGCCATCTCGGTAAGTAGGTATGAAACCAGCTTCAATCAGTTCTTTTAAGCTTTCCTCAAATGCCTGGATGATGCGTTCAATATCCGCTTTTTCGTGCGCAGTTGTCAGGAAACAAGGGAACCCGTCCAGAATGTGGATACCCTTGTAGCGCATGAGTGCAAAAAGCAGTTCGGTATAAGGATACTCTTCTTTGTATTTGATCTTCCAAAGTGAACCGAACTGGGCCACAAAGATAGGGGTTCCATACCGTTCCGAAATCGCATTAAGTCGGTTTGCCAGGTATTCGGTGTTCCGATTCAGGTTTTCCTGCAATTGCGGTCCTTGTGCCTTCAGGTATTCGAGCGATGCCTTGGTGGTTGCAAGTGCGAGCGGGTGCCGTACAAATGTACCTGCGAAGTAGGTCACGCCGGCTTCGGGCATGGATTCGTCACCGAATTGCCAGAAGCCGCCGTCAAGCGCATCCATAAAGCGTTTTTTACCGGCAATGATACCAATGGAAATACCGGCCCCGGCTACTTTCCCGTAAGTTCCGATGTCGGCCGTGATGCCGAAAAGTCCCTGCGCACCGCGAGGGTGGAAGCGGAAGCCAGATATAACTTCATCGAAGATCAATGCGGTGCCGGACTGTTCAGTGATTTCACGCAAGGCTTTGAGAAACTCAATGGGCACAAATTCGGGCCTGCGGCTTTGGATCGGTTCAACAAGCACGGCGGCGAGCTCGTTTGCCCGCTCGCGAATGATGCGGAGCGACTCCTCAGTGCCGTAATCGAGTATCAACATGTTCTGCACGGCCTCTGGCATGATGCCTGGGGCTGCGGGAAACGATTTCAGTTTTTTGGTGCCGCGTACAATTACTTCGTCTACGATGCCGTGGTATGAACCCGAGAAGGCAACAACGGTAGACCGGCCGGTAACGGTGCGCGCAATCCGCATTGCACCCAAGACCGCTTCCGATCCGGTGTTGCACAGGCCTGCACGATCCATGCCGGTAAATTCACAGATAAGTTTGCAGACTTCTCCTGATTTTTCGTGCTGGGGGCCGATTTCATAACCCTCTTCAATCTGACTGAGCAGGGCGTTTTTTATGACCTCCGGTTGGTTGCCCAACATACTGGAGCCAAAACCGTTCAGTGCGTCGATGTATTCATTGCCGTCGATATCCCAGAGCCTGCAACCCGCAGATTTGTTGACCACTAACGCATAGGTCATTTCCTTCGTTAAAGGCTTAAACCCCGATACAACACGTGGATCGGCCATGTAAGCCCGATGTTCTTGGGTGTAAGCTTTGCTTCTGGCAGTTTTGTTGACATAGTTCTCAATCAGGTTGTTGAGATATTCATGCTGTTGGCCGGACAAATTTGATGCGTGCTTCTCGATGCGAGCGGTGGCACCGAAGGGTTTCTTGAGCTCAACCAGTTCTTCATTTGAAAGTGCCACGTTGGTTGCGTCGGCTGTTCTCGGTGCCGGTGCGGCGGCGGCCGCCAGTGAAGTCAATCCGTGAGGCGCTGTAGCATGCTGCATGATCGGCTGCTGATTGCCCGGCATATTGACCCCCTGGAGCAATGCAATTTGCTGGGATATCAGGTTAATTTGCTGTGAAATAAGGGCTATACTGTCGTATGCCACCTGAGAAGCAGCACCTGTGGATTGCGGATTGAATACCGGTTGCTGAAAGGAAGCGACAGCGTGCCCTGGCGTGGGCGCATGCTGGTCAACCGGCTGGACGGATGGCTGAGCCTGAGCCGGTGGCTGCGGAGCGCTATATTGATTTGCAGGAAGATTTTTGTCTAAGTAATCTGCCAGAAGATCGAGATTATAATATTCTTCATTCAATTTCCGGAATGTAATCGGCAGATTAAATTCCTTTTTTAAAGTTTGTGCAACCTGCGTCAGCAAGAGCGAATCAAGTCCGATTTCGATGAAGCTGTCATGTATGGCGGTATCATCTATGCCAATGCCGGACGCTTCGTCCAAAATCTCCCTAATCTTGTTGATGAGTATTGTTTTTCTCATGGTATCATGTTGTTTTTGAGTCTGTTCTGTTAGGGGTTCCGGCCGTTTGTGCTGCACTGGGGCCGTTTCCTTCGGCTGCGGAGCCAGCCAATGATAATTCCTTTCGTACGCATACGTAGGCAAATCGGTAAGCAACGCCCTGCGCTGACCATGGATAGCGCTCCAATCTGGAGAGCATCCCAATGACCAAACTCGTCCAAGGCTTTCATACAAGGCGGTCAGTTCATCCACTGACGCGGTACTACGGATGCCACTGATGACCCTCGATGCTTCGATGCTGGCATGTTGTTTTACCAAAGTGGCTGTCGCTGCACCGGGCCCTACTTCCAAAAAGATGCCGGGTATTTCCCGTGAGGCAAAAGTGGCCGCCCCCGAGAAATCGACCATCTCGCGTATATGGCGTACCCAATACTCGCTGCTCGTAGCTTCGCTATCAGCCAAAAAAGTGCCCGTTACAGTTGAAATCACCGGTTTTTGGGGTACGTGTTTTGGTTTCTGATTGACGACTGCCTTGAATTGGTTCAATATAGGGTCCATCATGGACGAGTGGAAGGCGTGGCTTGTATGAAGTAAGCTGGTCTTAATGCCTTCACGTTCGAGCTGGCGAATGTAATCGGCAACTTGATCGGTAGGGCCTGCAACGACGCACAGGTTTGGCGCATTATTGGCGGCTATTGACAACCCTTCAGGAAGCGACGGTGCAATCAATCTGGCGGATTCCCGGATAGCCGCCATACTGCCGGTAGGCAGACCGCTGATCAGCCGGCCACGCATTGCTACAAGTGCCAGCGCATCTGAAAGCGAGAAAATACCGGCGAGGCAGGCGCCGACAAACTCGCCGACGCTGTGTCCCATGAATGCCGTTGGCTGTATGCCCCAGCTCATCCAAAGCGTTGCCAATGCATATTCGGTGACGAAGATCGCAGGTTGCGTATATTGGGTATGCTGAAGCCGTTGGGCGTCATCTGAAAACATCACCGCTCTTATATCTTCCTGTAGCGTATCTGTCAGCAAGGCAGCGCACGTGTCAACGGCGTGCCGGTATGCACTGAAACGCTCATAGAGTTTTTTACCCATATTGGCGTATTGCGAACCTTGGCCGGGAAACATGAAAATGATGTCTGATGTTTGCTCATTCAGGTAATGTTGTCTCGAGCACCCATTTGTTAGCTGTTTCAGCAAATCGTCGCGGTCAGCTGCGACGACAAAGTGGCGGTGGTTCAGCGGCTGTCGTGTAGCGTTTAGGGTCGCAATGACATCCCCAACGGCTATTTCGGGATGGCTTTTCAGGTAAGCGCCCAGTTGCTTTCCGTAGGTCACTGCGGACTGTTCGGTAGCGGCGGACCAATTGACCAGGTACGGGTACCGTTCATCATCAGTTGATGGATCTGCCGTTTTGGTCAGCGCATGCGCATATTCTTCCAGTACGACATGCACGTTGGTTCCACCCACGCCAAATGAGCTCACGCCCGCGCGTCTGGGTGCCTCGCTTTCCCAAACGGAGAGCCTATCATTAACCTCAAAGGGGCTGTTTTCGAAATCAATAGCCGGATTGGGCCGTTTGTAATTGATAGAAGCCGGTATTTTTTTGAAATGCAGGATCAGGGCCGTCTTGATCAACCCCGCGACGCCGGCGGCATGGGTAAGGTGTCCCATATTGCTTTTGAGCGAGCCAATTTTGCAATATTGTTGGGTAGCCTGCTGGCCGAAAGCCATTTTCAGTGCTTCTATCTCGATCGGGTCGCCCAGTGGCGTTGCGGTGCCATGGGTCTCAACATATCCGATGGTTTCGGGTGATACCTCTGCGTCATCCAATGCCATTGAAACGGCTGACGCCTGCCCCGCAGGGCTGGGCGCCGTGAAGCTTGCCTTTACCCCACCGTCATTATTGACTCCTATTCCTTTGATTATCGCATAGATTTGGTCACCGTCTTGTGCTGCATCGGACAGTCTTTTGAGCACGACCACCCCTGCACCGTCACTGAAAACGGTGCCTTTTGCGTCTTCGTCAAATGGTCGGCAATGTCCATCGTCGCTGAACATGGCCCCTTCTTCATAAACATGACCACTGTTGATAGGCGCCGTGATGGATATACCACCTGCCAGTGCAACATCACATTGGCCGGTGCGGAGCCCTTCAACTGCTTGGGCTACCGCTAACAGTGACGTGGAACATGCGCTGGAAACACTTACCGCTGGCCCTGTGAGGTTCAACTGGTAGGCTGTTCGGGTTGCTAAGTAATCTTTTTCGTTGAGGGTCAGGGCTTGGAAGGCCCCGGTTTTGGCCACTTCTCCGGGATTGCTCAATACGTTGTTTAGGTAGTACGTGTTGCTGCCCGATCCGGCGTAAACGCCGACAATGCCTTGATATACGGCTGGTAGGTGACCGGTGGATTCCAATGCATCCCGGCAGATTTCCAGGAATATCCGTTGCTGGGGATCCATGATCCGGGCTAAGATTGGCGTAATACCGAAAAGCCGTTCATCAAACCATTCAGCGTTTTCCAAGATGCCCCTTGCTTTGACATAGTTCGGATCGCTGCGTTCGGCAAGGGGGATGGATGGGTCTAGCTCGTCTTCGGTGAAAAATTTTATGGTCTCGCGCCCTTCCTTTAGGTTGTCCCAAAACTCCCATACGTCTTTTGCCCCGGGGAAACGCCCAGCAAACCCTACAATAGCGATTGGTTCGGCTTGTTTATTTTTCCGCGCTTTCATGTCGGGGCGTATCCGCGGGTTTACCTCACCTTGGCCTTCGAGATAGGACGAAATCCCGGCGATAGTCCCGTACTGGTAAAGTTTGGTAATCGGCAGGCTTATCTTATGCTGCTGCATCAATGAAACGACGGTTTTTTGGGCAAGCAGGGAATTACCGCCCAGCTCGAAGAAATTGTCATCGATTCCCACCCGGTCAATGTTGAGCAAATCCTTCCATATCGTAGCTAAATGGCGCTGAATGATCGATTTTGGTGCCCTGTATGGGATTTCGCTATCAGGGCGTTTCATTTCGGGCGTGGGCAGGGCCTTGCGATCGACTTTCCCGCTTGACGTTTTCGGGAAGGCATCCAACTGGACAAAAACCGACGGTACCATATAATCAGGCAGCCGCTTTCGCAATGCCTTTTGGAACGTAGGCGGATCGAAGGTTTGGTCCGGATTAAGCAAAAGATAGGCGGCGAGTTTCCGTTGGTCAGCGGTTTGTCCTACGGCAATGACTACGGCATCTTTGACTTCCGGCAGTTGGATAAGTGCATGTTCGATTTCGCCCACTTCAATGCGGTAGCCACGTATTTTTACTTGATGGTCGATGCGGCCTAAAAATTCGATCGCTCCGTTTTCGAGGCGTTTGGCCAAATCCCCGGAGCGGTATATCCTTATTGTGCCATGCGCTGGGTGTGTCCAGTGAATAAAGCGTTCTTCGGTCAGTGCCGTATTATTGAGGTATCCATCGGCAAGGCACATACCGGCAATATAAAGCTCGCCGATTTCACCGTCTTTTACCAGCCTTTGTTGTTCATCCAGGATCAGCAAATCTACATTGGATATCGGCGTACCGATGCTCGGTAGCTCCGGCCACGTTAAGGGAGGGCCTTCGAGTTTGAGTGACGACACGACGTGCGCCTCGGTAGGCCCGTATTGGTTGTAAAGAACAGCGTCCGGGATACGCTCAAAAAAACTGACGATCTGCGGTGTGACTTTCAGTTGCTCGCCCGCAGTCATGATTTCTTGCAAACATCGCGGATATAGGTTAGAAAACGCTGCCGTGTCTGCCAGCAGCTGCAACGCCACAAAGGGCAGAAATAGCCTATTGATTCCACGTTGTTCAATAAACTTCAACAGCTCAATTGGATTGAGCCGTAAATCGTCCTCAACCAACACCAGTGTACCTCCGGTGGTCAGTGTAGCGAAAATTTCCTGGAAAGAGACATCAAAGGTGAGCGGTGCAAACTGAAGGGTTTTCGTTCCTGTGGCAGCAACAGAATGGTTTCGTTGCCATTGTAAGAGATTCGCCAAAGCTGTTTCACCCATTTTTACACCTTTTGGCTTACCTGTTGAGCCCGAAGTGTAGAGGATATAGCCTGCGCAGCTGGTCGCCTTTGGGACCGTTGTCGCATGCTCTGTTGCCGTTGGCAACGTTATCGGTGCCAGCCCCAGTTTTTCAAATCGGTTGGTATCTCCCAAAGAGCAAGCGATGTGACGAATGCCTGAATCGGCGATGATTTGTTGCAACCTTTCGTCAGGATGGGCGGGATCGAGGGGCAGGTAAAAACGACCCGCCTTCAGTATTCCCAAAAGAAAAACCACCATATCCGTGCATCGCGTGGTGCTCACGCCCACTATCATTTCATCGGGGGCGTATTGTGCCAAAGCGTTTGCTACGCTGTCGGATCGCAAGTCTAGTTCGCGGTAAGTCAGGCTATCCGTATTAAACTCGATGGCAATAGTATCGAGATGTCCGGCCTGTAAAACAGTGCTGAACAGGTCAGTGATAGTGAAAACCGGCTGAAATCCGTTTTGCCGTAAACCCATAGGAAGCTGCTTTTTTTTAAATAGTTTCCCAAAGGTATCCTGAATGTTCCATCGTTGTCTTCTATTTGGGTTGATAAATTTTATTTTGTCGAAATACGTCTACACAGCAGTGAGTAATTTTGGGAATATGCCCCTGTTTGTAGTAGAAAATTGACGTTTTCTCACAATTAATCAGCTTATTATCGGTGCCGCTTGATGAAAGGATTAGCTTTGTGCCGTTTTAGTAAAGGCAAATCAGTTGAATTAACATAGTTGCATGGTTTCCATCATCACCGTCAATTACCATCAAAACAGCATGACCATTGACTTGCTCAGATCTATACGGGCATACGCTGGGCCTGATGTAGAAGTCATCGTTGTCGACAACGGCAGTACCGAAGATTATGGCGATCTTTTTAGAGCCGAATATTCCAATTTGATTTACATCCGGTCCGAGAAAAATCTCGGTTTTGCCGGCGGAAACAATTTGGGTATTAAACAGGCCAAGGGCGATTATCTGCTGTTTCTGAATAATGATACCGAAATTACAGCAGGGTTCATTTTCTCAATGCGCGGTGAAATTGAACGCCATGCCGACATCGGCCTCCTTTCGCCGCTTATCCTATATTTCGATGACAAACGCAAGATCCAGTATGCTGGTTATACACCGATAAACTACTTTACCGGCCGTAATAAAGGCCTCGGGGTAATGGAAGATGACCAAGGGCAATATGACCATACTACCAACGAGACCGGCTACTGCCACGGGGCAGCCATGATGTGTCGCAAGACCGATTTGGATAGGGTAGGGTTGATGGAGGAACATTTTTTCCTCTACTACGAAGAACTGGATTGGTGTGAAAAGTTCAAACGTGCCGGGCTAAAAATGGCCTTTACCGGAAAAGCCAAAATCTACCACAAGGAATCGATGAGCGTAGGTAAGGTAAGTCCTTTAAAGACTTATTTCCTGATGCGCAACAGGTGGCTGTTCATCCGGCGCAATGCGCCCTTGCTGGCCAGGTTTTTCTTTAGTTGCTATTACCTGCTTATTCCCACGCCCGTTGCCATCATCCGATACCTGGCCAAAGGAAGGATTGATTTGGCCAAGGCCGCCCTAAAGGGAGTCATGTGGAATATTACACACGCCACAAAAAGTAATGATTTGGGGATAAAACTCCCCACAACCTGATTTAGCGAATGTCAGTTTTTGCCAGTTCTTCCCGGATAGTCGTTGTCAGCTGACTGCTCGCTTCTACCAAGGGTAACCTGACCGATGCTCCGCAGATGCCCAGTTCGCTGAGCATGGTTTTTATCCCCGCAGGGTTGCCTTCGGCAAAGCACAGCTCGGTGATACGAATCAATCGGTTATGTATTGTCCGGGCTTCTTCATATCGGTTTTCATAGCATAGTTTGGCAAGCTGGGACACCGCCGTAGGGAAAGCATTGCCTACTACCGAAATGATCCCTGCCGCACCCAAAGCCATCATGGGCAAGGTAACCGGATCGTCTCCCGAAATCAATAAAAATTCATCGGGTTTGTCACGCAGGATTTTGCTGAACTGGTCAAAGCTGCCAGACGCCTCCTTTGTGCCCACAATATTCGGAAATTCTTTTGCCAGCCGTACGGTGGTTTCAGCGCTTATGCCGCTACCTGTGCGGCCGGGTACATTATACAAAATGAGTGGGAGGGGAGTGGCTGCCGCTATCGCTTTATAATGTTGGTAAATACCTTCCTGTGTCGGTTTGTTGTAATAGGGGCTTACGGATAGGATAGCTGTGTAGCCATCACAATCAAACGCGTTTAATTGGCGTACGACCTCAACGGTATTGTTGCCGCCGATACCGGCAACGAGCGGTATGCGCCCCGCTGCTTTCTCCGCGGTAAATTTCCATATCGCCTTTCGTTCGTCTTCGGTCAGCGTGGCCACCTCACCGGTAGTGCCCAGTGAAACCAGGTAATCCATCCCACCGTTGATTTGGTGTTCAATGAGCTTTTCCAAGCCCAGGTAATCAATTGTTCCATCCGAATGAAAGGGGGTAACCAGTGCCACCCCGGCACCATAAAGTTCGTCCATTATGATTGCGTTTATATAAGCGCGCCAAAATTAAGGTAAATAAATGATTTTATAACGATCAATTAATCATGCTGAGCAGCTCCTGCTCCGAAATAATGGGGACTTTC
This sequence comes from Parapedobacter sp. ISTM3, assembly GCF_016533505.1. Taxonomy (NCBI): domain Bacteria; kingdom Pseudomonadati; phylum Bacteroidota; class Sphingobacteriia; order Sphingobacteriales; family Sphingobacteriaceae; genus Parapedobacter; species Parapedobacter sp. ISTM3. The sequence goes on from NZ_JAENGN010000002.1 coordinate 398,170, forward strand.
AACTTTTCGGCTTTGGCCAGTTTAGACGGGCCCATTTTGTCGCCGGCGACCAGGTAATCCAATTTGCCGGATATGCTGCTCAACAGCTTGCCGCCGTGGCTTTCAATAAGCGAGGTCAGCTCTTCCCGGCTGAAGTGTTCAAACACGCCCGAGATCACAAACGTTTTTCCTGACAATGCGTCGCCGAGGCGTTCGTTCGTTTTTTCTTCGATAGCTAAATGCAGGCCATGTTGCCTGAGCCGTTCGAGCTGTTCCCTGTGGACGTCCTTAGCAAAATATTCGGTCACACTTTCCGCGATCCGTTCGCCAATTTCGTAGACTGACTCAATTTCTTCCTTGGAAGCCGCCGCCAGCGCATCCATGTTTTTAAAGTGTGAGGCTAGCTTTTTAGCGATTGTTTCCCCCACATAACGTATACCAAGTGCAAACAGCACCTTCTCAAATGGTTTTTCCTTGGATTTTTCAATGCCGGCCAGCATATTTTCGATGGACTTTTGGCCGAAGCGATCCAACCGTACAAGTGTTTCCTGTTTGTCTTTAAGGGAATAAATGTCTGTGATGTTATGGAGAAGCCCCTGTTTGAAGAAGGTCTCGATGGTTTCGTCGCCCATGCCTTCGATGTCCATGGCTTTGCGGCCGATGAAGTGCTGCATCCGCCCAACTATCTGCGGGGGGCAACCTTCGTCATTCGGGCAATAATGCACCGCTTCGCCAGGTTTGCGTACCAAGGACGTCCCGCATTCAGGACAGGTCAAGGGATAGCTGATGGGTTGGGATTCGGGTTTCCGTTTTAGGAGATTCACGGCTGTGATTTTAGGGATGATTTCGCCGCCCTTTTCGACAAATACCATGTCGCCCTCCCGCAAATCCAACCGGGCGATTTCGTTCGCGTTATGCAGGCTAGCCCGCTTTACGGTTGTTCCCGCAAGCAATACAGGGCTGAGATTAGCCACGGGAGTCACTGCTCCGGTGCGGCCAACCTGGTAGCTCACGGACAAAAACTTGGTTTCCGCTTGCTCGGCCTTGTACTTGTAGGAAATGGCCCACCGGGGTGATTTAGCGGTAAACCCAAGCTCTTCCTGCTGTCCGTAATCATTTACTTTAATAACAATGCCGTCTATGTCATAGCTCAAGTCGTAGCGCCCTTGTTCCCACTTTGCGATGAATGCAAGCACCTCATCGATCGATGAGCACAACGCCATATGCTCCGATACATGAAATCCCCATGCTTTCACCGCTTGGAGGCTGTCCCAATGATTGCTGAAAAGCCGATTCCGTTCGTTGCTATACAGAAAATAAAGAAAGCAGTCCAGGGGGCGGCGGGCTACTTCCGCGGAGTCCTGCAGCTTGATCGTGCCGGCTGCAAAGTTGCGCGGATTGGCGTAAGCCATCTCCCCGTTTTCAATACGCTCGTTATTAAGCCGTTGAAATGCCGCGCGGTGCATAAATATTTCTCCCCGGATTTCGAACAGGTCAGGATATCCATTAGGTTTTAGCCTGTTGGGAATGGATTTTATGGTGCGTACGTTTGCCGTCACGTCATCACCCTGCACGCCATCACCGCGGGTGACAGCACGCTTAAGTACACCATTTTCGTACGTGATGCTGATCGATAGGCCGTCAAACTTCAATTCGCATACGTATTCAAAATCGTTGCCAATGGCCTTGCGTACCCTATTGTCGAAATCGCGCAATTCCTGTTCGCTATACGTATTGCTGAGCGAAAGCATCGGCCATCTATGACGAACGGTATCGAAGCGCTGCGTGATATCTCCACCCACCTTTTGGGTGGGTGAGTCCGGATCGAGAAATTGTGGGAATTGTTGCTCCAAGGCGTCCAATTCCTTGAGTTTCAGATCGAAGTCATAATCCGAAATTGTCGGATTAGCTAATACGTAATATTGATAGTTGTACGTGTTGAGTTCCTTGGTTAATTCCTCGATTCGAATAGCTGCTTCTGCTGGTGACATAGCGGCGAAAATACAAATTTTATGGCTTTCGGCAACCGGTTATTCGTTTTCATCCGGCTATACCGGCCGCCTATCATTGCTCACCGATCACCGTTTAGCCTACTCCATATTTCGTACATCGGATCTCCCGCAGAGCTTTTTCCGGTGTGGTGCCATTGGCCATCGATGATTTGATCATCAAATGGTAGGGACATTCCTACCCGATCTCCACCTCTTGAGAAAAACTCGATATTCTCTGTGTATTTTCCGTTTCCGAACGTATAGGTGCCTCCGCCGGTACCAGAAAACTGGCCTGTCTTGATGTTGATAGCTACCCACTGGAAACGTTTCCCGGACAATATTTTGAGCGTCCGCCTATCCTGTAACGTCCGTTGGGCGAGTTCATCGCCCTGCTTACGCCCCGACATGTACCATACGCCCGCCATTGGACCTTCGTTGTTATCGATACGTTGCCAAGTGGCTTCCGAACCTGACAAATCGGTGGTGAGCGTATTAGCCACTTCGTACGCAAATGTACTGGTTTGGCCCAGCCAAGTATCTACGGGCGTTTCATTCGCGGCCTTTTCAGAATCATACTGCCACGTAACGGTAAGCTTGCCGTCTGCAACGTCATATGTGCCACCCCTTGTGGCAATGAACTTTTTGTTTTTGACGTCATAGGTGCTGTGTGATAGGTAGCCATCCACAAACACGGCTGTTTGCTGGATGTCGCCTTGTTGCATGTGCCACGCTCCGGCAAGTGCGTCTGCCTGATGGGCTTGGCTACCCCAAGCAGTTATACAAATTGCGAGTAGCGGAAGAATGAGATACCTTTTCATGGTTTTTAATTGTTTGTTGTTTTGGCCTACAAATTACTAAAGTAACAAACTATTATTTAAAAAGTTGTCTGTAGCCGGTATTTTACAGAAACTTACGGCGATTGAGCTGACTGAATCGTGTTTTTCCATGGATATAAAAAGCCCATATAAAGCTGCCCCGATAGATACCTTTGGTGCCAAATTTCTGGCGATATTGCTTTCGTTTTTTTGCGGTTTTAAAAAAATCAAGAAAGAAGCGCTGGTGCGACCGACTGATAGCCCAGGCATCTTTCGATTTTCCCGCAATGAGGAAATGGATAAGCGCAATAAAATCGATCCACATGCGTGCAAACAAGACCCACACTGCTTGGAGGAAGGGCAGATTCTTTTGCATCATAAAGAGGCTATTGCGGAAATTGAGGTATGTCTTTCTCGGATTGCTCGCAGCCAACGTACCGCCACCCACATGGTATACGACAGCGTGTGGGCAATAACCGATGCGGTACCCGGCTAGTTTGAGACGCCAACATAGATCGACCTCTTCCATATGCGCAAAAAAATCTGCATCAAACCCTCCCGACAATTCCCAGCATTGGCGCTTGATGAAAAGTGCTGCGCCGCTGGCCCAGAATACTTCGCAAGCATCGTCATACTGCCCGTCGTCCTTTTCAACAACGTGCAACATCCGTCCGCGACAGAAGGGAAAGCCATAATAATCAATGAATCCCCCGCCGGCGCCTGCGTGTTCAAAATGGTCGCGTTGGTAATACGAACGGATTTTGGGTTGCGCAGCTGCCATGTCGGGGTGGCTTTCCAATAGCTCAATGACCGGTGTAATCCAGTCGGGCGTAACTTCCACATCCGAGTTAAGTAGTACAAAGTAGTCCGCATCCACCGATTTCAGCACTTCGTTATAACCTCCGGCAAAGCCGAGGTTGCTGCTGTTGCGGATAATGCGTATCGCAGGAAAATGTGCGGCGACAAAGTCCACCGAATCGTCGGACGACGCATTGTCGCCCACCACAAACTCTACGTTGGGATAATTGCTGTTATATACGGAAGGTAAAAATTTCTCTAAGAAAAACCTTCCATTCCAATTTAAGATGACAACGGCTACCTTTGGATAATGCTTCATGGTTTGGGTTTCCTTTTCCACCGCCGATGGGACCATAGCCACCATTCAGGTTTTCTGCGGATGATATCTTCCGTAAATTTGTTATGAATATCCGTGATGCCATGCCCCGGCACTTCGGCGGGATTTTCAACCAACGTCGTGAATGTGCAACTATAATGGCCACGCCTGATGCGGTCGATGTGGCAAAAGACGACAGGGAAATTGGTCATTTTAGCGATTTTCTCGGCTCCGGTGTATACGAGCGTATCCTGGTTGAGAAACGGGATAAAATAGTTGGAATCCTTATACATCGGTGTCTGATCGGCTACAAAGATACTGATGTGCGGTTGTTGGCGATGTGCAATGATTTTGCGCAGGGTTTGTTTCATCGGAACCATCGTGGCACCGAAGCGGCCCCGTATCGCGTTGTAGATGAGGTCCACCGTCTGGTTATGCAACGGTTTGTAGATGATCAGTACCGGATTTTCCGTGAGTAAGCTCAGCCGGTGAATGCCCAGTTCCCAATTGGCATAGTGAGCAGTAACGCCTATCACGCCTTTGCCGGCCCTGAAATGACGTTCCAACTCTTCCTTTTGATGGATAACTATCCGCTTTTCGACCGCCTCCGCCGATATACTACGCATTTTGACGGCTTCCACAATCAGATCGGGCAGAAAACGGTAAAACTTCCGTGCAATTTGTCTGCGTTCGCTATCCGTTTTTTCCGGAAATGCATTCCGGAGGTTCTCATATACCACCGCTTTCCGGTAGCCAATGACGTAGTATAGTAATAAATATAGCACGTTTGAAAACGCGTAGAGCACCCAAAAAGGCAGCAGTGAAATCAGGTAAACAAAGAAAGAAACAATGGAAGATTTTCGCATTACGGCCATTCAAGTGCGTAAAACTGCAAACTTAGATAAAGTTGCTTTTATATGCAATTTAATTGCGGCGGAGCCTGCGGGTTCCGTGCGGACCTCAGGCGCAGGTTGGTTCGGATGATATATTCCTAATTTATATTATTTTTACCGCACAAACTTATTTCTTGCGTTACATGGACGAACAGATCATCTTGCCTGCCTTTTACTTGCCCCCGGTTTCCTATTTCAGTGTTATCCACAATGCTCCGATGCCAATCTTGCTTGAGCAATACGAACATTATCCCAAGCAGACCTATCGCACCCGGGCATCGGTTTATTCGGCCAACGGAAAATTGGACCTTATTGTGCCGGTAAAAAAAGGCCGTGGCGGACATACCCGGATGAAAGATGTACGGATCAGTTATGAGTCGGACTGGCAACGGTTGCATTGGATGAGTTTGCAGACCGCATACCGCAGCTCGGCTTATTTTGAATATTATGAAGAAGATTTTATGCCATTTTACCAACAACGGTATGAGTGGCTGTTTGATTACAACGTGCTTCAATTGCAGTTGCTGCTTCGGTTGCTGAAGATAACGAGGAGCGTCGGATATACCGAAAGCTACCGAGAAAATTATCCGTCCGACTTGGATTTCAGGCAAGCCATCCACCCCAAAACGGGACATGCGGGCGGCGATCCGAAACCTTACTACCAAGTATTCGAAAATAAACACGGCTTTATCGCCGGCCTAAGCATTGTGGATCTGCTGTTTAATCATGGCCCCCAAAGCCGGACGTATCTATAGCAATTGAAAACTTTTCGCGAGTTTCCCTGTTTTAGTGTCATCATCTATAGGGAAAGTTATGCTGAAACATTATTTGCTCATTTCGTCGCTCTTAACGATGATCGATGCTGCTGCGCAGTCAAAAACAGACTCCACCGACCAGCGGAAAGTGTTTGTAACCAGCGGTATGGGGTGGGGGTTCGCATTGGGCGAGACGAAAGAGGTACTGCGGGCAAAATTTTCCAACACCCTGGGCTTAGATATTTCCCTGGCTAAACGTCCTTATTTTATCTACCCATCGCTTGATTTTCTGACCTTTCGGTATGATCAACAAGTGCCCGATCCGGATTATGCTTACGATTTGGAGAAGGGTAGGAGCAATTTCTACATTCTTAATCTTGCAGGCGGAATTCGGAAGCGATTTGGTAAGCTAAACGCGCATGCCTATGGAGGCCCCGGTGCAGGCGTCGTGATACAACCTCGTGCGATGGTTTCTCCGGCTGAGCATAAAGTAACGATCGAAAGCACGTCACACCTTACGCCCACCTTCAGGTTAGGCGTAGGGGCCGATTATCGGATCGGCGGTTTCTTTTTGTTTGTGGAGGCCGGATGGCTGCATAATTTCCGGCAAATTCAGCAACGGTCGGTCAATGTGATGTCGTTGTACGGCGGACTAAAAACAGACGTGACCAAGCTAAAAGACAATGTGGCACGTGTAATAGGGATCGAGTAGGAGCGAACCCCTACTCGATATGTGGCTTATTTTGCGGATATGCTCAGCTCTACTACCTCCACATCGATGGCGTTAAATAGCTTATGGGATGATTGCAGTTCGTTTTCTGGCTTAATTTCATCCAACGTGCGGACGTCAACGCCCCGTTGTTTGGTGATGTCAAGTTTACCGCCGAGGCAAGGATAGTTAACCTCCAGATCGCCTCCATTGAACCCCAAAATGGTTGCAAAGCCGTCTAAGCTGTTATAGAAATTGGTCATGGTGACGGGCATGAAGTTATTGTATTGCTTTACCTCATTCAGCATGGAACCGACACGGAGTCCTTCTGCGGTTTGATAAGGGCCGAAATTATTAGCGACCGCAACTTTCGTGATGGTCGTATAGGGTTCTTCGCTTTCGGCCCAGTATACGGTGATTTCTTCTGCTTCATTGGGGAAGACCTTGGTGATATGTGTCGTGCTTCCACCTTCTTCAATCGTTCCATTTTCAAGGCTACCGGCGCCGACAGCGCTATCCAACGCAGCGTACGTGTATGTAAGTTTTACGGGGCCTATCCCTTCACAGGTGATCGCATTGGGATCGGTTGCAGCGGTCTCTTCTTGTTGGTTTTGCCCCTGCTGGCAAGCAACGGCGATCAAACCAATACAGGTAATGTACAATAGTTTGTTCATGACTTTTCGGAAATAGTTCAATTTAAGCCCACTAAACTATGAAAAAACCGGCTGGCTTCAAAGTCAAATTTGCAGGCTGCGCCACAGCACCGGCCTCACAGTGCGCAGTAATGTCTAAACGGCGAGATAGCATAAACGGAATAATTGATTAGGAAGAGCAGTTTGGATGTTTTTAGAAATACCATATCTTTACGCAGGTTTTCAGTCAATTAAGATATTTGAAGGGCGAAGCAGTCTATTCCTGATGACTAACTAAAATTGCAAACAATCATGTCGGCCGAAAGATGCAACCTAATCCGATGAGAAATACCTGTTTTTTTTTGTTGCTATTGCAGGTGCTGGTGGCCTGTACGGATGCCAAACCGAGGCGCAATGCCAAAGTCTTCATTGAAAAGAAGGAAGGGAAATATACATTATATCGCCATGGAAAACCGTTTGAGATAAAAGGGGCCGCCGGCCATGCGCAGTTGGACTTATTGCAGCAAATCGGCGGCAACACCATCAGGCTATGGGACACCGTCGGCATAGCCCCCATATTGAAAAAGGCTGATGAGTTGGGAATTGCGGTGATCGTTGGTTTGCCAATCCCAGAAAGCCGTTATATGGACTATTACAACGATTCATCGAAGGTGGCTCAGCAGTATAAAGACATAAAGGCGTTGGTGAATCGATTCAAAGACGCACCTGCATTGCTCATGTGGTGCGTAGGAAACGAGCTTTCTTTCCCGTACAGACCGGCGTATGCCAACTTTTACAAAGCCTTTAACGGCATCGTCGACATGATTCACCGGGATGATCCTGATCACCCCGTCACCACCACCATGGTGAACTTCCAGCGTAAGGATATTTTTAATATTAAGATGCGTACTCATGTAGATGTCATTTCATTTAACATATTCGGCAGGATCACCTATTTGCGCGATGACTTAAAAAGATTTTCTTGGCTATGGAGGGGGCCTTATTTAATTACAGAATGGGGGATTGATGGCCCTTGGGATGGCACGCCGCAGACCGCATGGGGCGCTTGGATTGAACCAACGAGCACCGATAAAGCAGAACAATACCGCTGGAGATACGAACAACAAATGCCATTGGATGATAGCGGCTTTTTAGGCTCTTTGATTTTTTATTGGGGACAAAAGCAGGAGACTACCCATACTTGGTTCAGTTTATTTGATGAACTTGGCCATAAAACGGAGGTCGTTGCCGTCGCTGAAAAGATTTGGACAGGAAAGACGTCGGTCGAGCCGGCGCCCAAAATACGCGATATGCTTTTAGCCGGGCAGGACCATCCTGCAAGTATTTTCCTAAACGCCAATGAAGAAGTGGAGGCTAAGGTGCGACTGGTGGATGGTTCAAAATTCACCAAGGTAATCTGGGAGGTTTTCCCGGAGGATTGGCACAAGGTGGAAGAACGGAACAACACGATCAAGCCATTGCCTGTCAACGGGTTGTTCCGAAGCAATGAGGGTGTGGATGTTAGGTTTATTACACCCGACAGCGAAGGGCCTTATCGGATATTCGCAACAGTATATGATGATAACGGCAATATTGCGACGTGCAATATGCCTTTTTACGTCGTGGGAACGAATGAAAAGAACTAAACCAGTAATTAAGCCGTCGAAACGAGAGCGTTATACCCTGCGCCTGATGGTTGCCATAGGCGCTTTATGCATGGTGCTCTTCTTAAAAGAAATATTGGGCACCAACGCGGAATATCCGGCACTGTATTGGATGCTGATTGCTACATTTGTCTTCGCATGCCTCAAGATAGTGCATGAATGGATTCACTACGTTTGTATTGCCGTACCAGATATACCTAAGCACGAGAGGTCGTTTACCGTCGATATATTTACGACATTCTGCGCAGGTGAGCCTTATGAAATGATTCGGGAAACGTTGATGGCTATTCAAGCAATCAAATACCCCCACCAAACCTTCCTGTGTGACGAGGCCGATGACCCATACCTAAAAAACCTTTGCAAAGAGCTTGGTGTATTCCACATCACCAGAACTGTTAAAATAGATGCAAAAGCCGGCAATATAAACAATGCATTAAAATATTCGTCTGCGGAGCTTTGTGTGATTCTGGATCCCGACCATGTACCGTTCCCTGATTTTTTAGATCCCATAGTTTCCCACTTCAACGATCCGAACGTGGGCTTCGTACAAATTGTCCAAGCCTATAAAAATCAAGACCAGGGGCTCATTGCGAAAGGTGCCGCACAGCAGACTTATCAATTTTATGGCCCCATTATGATGTCCATGAATACATACGGTACTGTACTTGCTATCGGTGCTAATTGTACGTTTAGGCGTGCTGCGTTGGATTCCATCGGGGGTCACGCCGCGGGTTTGGCGGAGGATATGCATACGGCGATGCAACTCCACGCCAAAGGCTGGAAGTCCGTATATGTGCCCGCGGTCGTTGCCCGAGGGTTGGTCCCGTCTACCTTATCGGCGTATTATAGCCAACAGTTGAAATGGGCGCGGGGTGTTTTTGAGCTGTTCGTGACTTCCTATCCCCGCCTTTTCGGAAAATTTACTTGGCAACAAAAGTTGCATTATGGTGCCATACCGATATACTATTTGTCGGGTGTCTTTATTTTAATTAATTTCTCGATACCTGTTATTTCCCTGCTGCTCAATACGAGCCCCATAAATTTCGACTTGTTCAATTTCGTCACCATTGGTTTTCCGTTATTTATGTCCATTTTGCTTATCCGGCTTTTTGTCCAAAAGTGGGTGATGGAAGAAGAGGAGCGGGGTGTCCATATTGTCGGAGGCTTGTTGATGATAGGCACATGGTGGATCTTTCTTACTGGGTTGATTTACACCCTTCTTCGGAAAAAGGTCCCTTATATCCCCACGCCGAAAGATGATAGCGAAGACAGTAACTGGCGGTTGAACACCCCAAATCTATTAGTCATCGCGGTGTCATTGGCAGCTGTTGCTTACGGATTATCCAATGACTGGAATCCGTATAACCTTATTATGGCGGGTTTCGCCGCGATCAACTGCCTTATTTTGTCGTTTTCGATTGTTGCAAGCCAACAGTATCGATTCAGGCGGTTTAAAGAACGCAATTGGCTGCTGAGACCGTTGATGGCTGTCATAGCTGAGTTCAAAAAATCGTTCTGGAAATTTAGACGGCATGTTTACCGTGGAGTGAGGAGTACGGCGTTGATGCTTACGGCGCTTATCGGATGTTACATCCTTTATCATATAAATACCCAGCCAGAAAAAGAAGGGTATTCGGCAGGTGAGCAATATAGCAGCGCCACCCTGGTCCCTGGCGTGTTTTTTCCTCAGCAATCCAATGGGCTCACGGTGGTGCGCCGAGTGAAGGAGCTTGCACAGCAAAGCAATATATCTTTTGGTGTCGTCTCGTGTTATGTACCTTGGGGAGACGAGCCTCAATGTGATTTGCCCGTCCACCTGCTGGATTCCATTTACGAGCTCGGTTCCATCCCGATGATAACTTGGGAGCCATGGCAAAGTCTATTTGATCAACTGAAAGGTAAATCCGATAACGACAAGGAACAGCGCGTGTTTGCAGCTATTCTGAAAGGAGATTATGACGACTATCTGGCCCGTTTTTCCGGTCAGGTCAAGTCGGTAAACCGCCCGATTTTTATCCGGTTTGCGCACGAAGCAGACAATCCGCAATACCCTTGGTCCGCGGTCGGCCAGAATACCGCCGAAGAATTTAAAGCGGCCTGGCGGTACATACACCGGTATTTCAACCGTAGCGGAGCTTATAATGCTATTTGGGTCTGGAATCCTTGGAAGCCCGAGGCCGTAACATCCTATTTCCCTGGCAGGCGCTATGTAGATTGGATAGGAGTGACCAACCTTAATTATGGATCAAGGAATAATGACGGGAAATGGTACAGTATGAAGGAGCTTTACATGCCTTTCCACGAACAGCCTATTTTTCAATCAGGCATACCCGTTATGTTGGCAGAAATGGGCTCGTTACCGGCGGAAGGCCAACAAACATACTGGTTTCAAACGGCTTTTAAAGACATAAAGGAGCGGTTTCCGGAGATTGGGGCAGTTGTCTTTTTTAATGCCAATATCGATTATAATACGCCGGATCCGGAAAGCGATGTTTTTTTGGACTGGACGATCGAGGATTTCGGCAGTTTAGGTAAGGCACTAAACAATACCCGTAGGCAAACCCAATGGCTTACAAACAGGCCGATTAACGAGACCCTTGCTCGCCCTGCGGACACCACCGTCCGGCGCTCCGGCGGCGTGTCATTTCATCATATCAAAGGTGTTAATTATACGAAGGGGCAAAACTGGTCCACAAATGGTCACGCGTTGAGGAAAAAGGAAATTGCTGCCGATTTTTCCAAGATGAAGGAAATGGGATTCAATACGGTGAAGCATTTTGGCCCCACTTTCTATGACCTTAATATATTACATGTAGCGCGGCAAAAAGGGCTGGATGTCAGCTATGGCTTTTGGTTGCCCAGCAATGCTGATTTTATATCAAACCGTGCGGAGTTGGACAGCTATGCGGCCCGGATATTGAAAACGGTAGCAGCCTTGAAAGATAATGAGGCCATAATAATGTGGAATATCGGAAACAGCCCATTGCGTAGAATGTATGCTAATCATTACAAGCCTGATCTGTATTACCATAACGAGGCTTATGTGTTGTGGCTGCAAAAGCTGGTAGCTAAAATTAAATCAATGGACCCCAATAGGCCCGTTAGCGTAGACATCGAAGTCGACAGTAAGCTAAGTGAGCATATGGGTTGGCTTCACTATTACATCCCTGACATCGACTGCTTTGGTTTAGCGGTAGGAGATGGAGCAGCTATGGGATCCGGATTAGAAAATCTTGAGTCGCCGCATTTTTATAGTAGAATAAATGCCTCCGATTACTTAGCAATTCCTGAGCTCCGATCCGGCTTTTTTATTGCCAATTGGCAAGACGAACAAACTCCCGGGTTTGTCTCGTTTGATGGATTGCTGGATGGTTCAGGGAACAGTAAATTTGAAATGCACCGGTTGGCAAACCGCTGGGACGGTGCCGAACTGCCACGGGAACTGCCCGAATTGAAAATATTGTTGCCGGCCACAACAATCAGCAAAAATAAATCCGTCACGTATCGTGTATTATTGCGCGATGGTAAGGATTGGCGGTTGCTGAAAGACAATGATGGACTAATGCCGGAATGGAAATTGATTAAAACCAATCATTACGGTGAGCCGCTGGAAACCAAAACCTTGGGAAAAGGCGTAGACATCACCTTCCACGTGCCCGGAAATCCGGCAAATTTCAGGATTGCTTTAGCGGTTTCAGGTGATAACCACGTTAAAATGATATCATCCAAACTCCATACGCCTTTGAACACATTACATTGGCCGGAGGAAGCCCTCGCATCGTTTAGGCTTGACAATGACGTTGATGAGACGTATTAGGTCCAAAACGCTGGAGATGACAGGCAAGGCAACGGTCACGCTGGCCGACCTAAAGATTAGCAAGATTAGCCAAGCTTTCTTCCAACATTTTGATTTTCGCCTCGGCGTCCGCTTTCTTATTCCGTTCATTAGCTACGATTTCCGGCTTAGCATGCTGTACAAAGCGTTCGTTGCCAAGCTTGGCATTTACGGATTTCAAAAATCCGTTGAGGTAATCGATTTCTTTGGTGATGCGCTCGCGTTCAGCTTCGACGTCAATACGTTGGGCGATGCTCACGTAAAATTCGTCTTTTCCTACCAAAAAGCTGGTTGCTCCGGCCTGTTTCCCTTCAACGAAGCTGACGTCTGATACATTGGCCATCTTTTGGATACTTTCAGCATATCGGTTGAAATCGATGCCTGACGAAGCATGGATAGCCAGCGGCAACGGTGTTTTTGGAGAAATTTGCTTAGCATTGCGGAGGTTACGGATCTCCGATACCACCTGTTGTAGTACGGTGAAATCGCCTAACGCCTGTTCATCGAAAGCTCCCGTTTTGGGATAGTCGGCGATGATGCAACAATCAAGTTCACCCCTCACGCCAAAGAGTTCGTCATGCCAGAGTTCCTCGCTGATAAATGGCATAAAAGGATGGATGAGTTTAAGTACAGATTCAAAGAATCCCTTGGTCGCCTCAAAAGCTTCCGCGGCAATGGGTTGTTGATATGCAGGTTTCACCAGCTCCAGGTACCACGAACAGAAATCATCCCATATGAGCTTGTAGGTGGCCATCAGCGCATCGGATATGCGGTAGTTGCTAAAGTGGCCTTCGATCTCGGCAACCGCTTGGTTGAAGCGATGCGCGAACCAATTAGCGGCTTCACGTTGGGCGGATGAAGCGGGGATGTCCGCGATTTCCCACCCCTTCACCAACCGGAATGCATTCCATATTTTGTTGGCGAAGTTGCGGCCTTGTTCGCAGTAGGCCACGTCAAACATCAGGTCGTTGCCTGCCGGCGACGAAAGTAACATGCCCACACGTACACCATCTGTGCCATATTGTGCCATGAGCTCGATAGGATCAGGCGAATTGCCAAGCGATTTTGACATTTTTCGACCCAATTTGTCGCGCACAATGCCTGTGAGATATACATTTTTGAAAGGAGGCATGCCTCTGTACTCATGGCCGAAGATAATCATACGGGCTACCCAGAAAAACAGGATTTCAGGAGCCGTTACCAAATCACTTGTCGGGTAATAATAGCGGATATCCGCATTTTCCGGATGGCGGGTGCCATCAAATACAGACATGGGCCACAAGCCAGATGAAAACCAGGTATCCAATACATCGTCTTCCTGCCGGATGCCCTCGGCAGACTTGCCTTCCGCTTCAAATAACTCGCGTGCTTCTTCTTCAGTCTTGGCTACCACCCATTCGTTGTGCGCATTGTACCACGCGGGGATACGCTGGCCCCACCACAACTGACGGCTGATGGTCCAGTCTTTGATGTTTTCCATCCAGTGGCGGTAGGTGTTGATGAACTTGTCGGGAATCAGCTTGACCTCGCCGTTCAGCACATAGTCCAGCGCTGGCCTGGCCAGTTCCTGCATCCGGCAGAACCACTGCATGGACAGCTTCGGCTCGATGGCCGCGTCGGTGCGCTCGGAGAAGCCCACCTGCGATTTGTAGGGCTCGGTCTTTTCGAGCTGCCCGGCTTCTTCCAGCAGCTTGGCCACCAACTTGCGGGCTTTGAAGCGGTCTTCGCCGACCAGTATTTGCGCCTTTTCATTGAGTGTGCCGTCGTCGTTGAGGATGTCAATCACTTCCAGGTTGTGTTTCTGCCCCAGCTCATAGTCATTCAAATCATGGGCAGGAGTTACTTTGAGGCAGCCTGTGCCGAATTCCATGTCGACGTACTCATCTTCGATAATCGGTATTTCACGGTTAATGATCGGCACCAAAGCCGTCTTGCCTTTCAGGTGAGCATACCTCGGGTCGTTGGGATTGATGCACACCGCCGTATCGGCCATGATGGTTTCCGGTCGCGTGGTCGCAATGGTCAGGTAGGCGTGCGCATCACCGTCGGCATCCTTCACGGCATAGCGGACATAGTAAAGTGTTTGATTCACTTCTTTGCGGATGACCTCCTCATCCGAGAGCGCGGTGCGCCCCTGTGGATCCCAGTTGACCATCCGTACACCCCGGTAGATGTATCCTTTCCGGTACAGCCGGATAAACGTATCAATCACTGCGTCGGACAGGTCGGGGTCCATCGTGAATTTCGTGCGACCCCAATCGCACGATGCCCCCAGTTTTTCCAACTGTTTGAGGATGATGCCTCCATATTTTTCCTTCCATTCCCAGGCATGTTCAAGGAACTGCTCACGTGTTAAATCTTTCTTATCGATGCCTTTTTCTTTGAGCATCGCGACCACTTTGGCTTCCGTGGCAATGGAGGCATGGTCTGTGCCGGGTACCCAACAGGCATTTTTGCCCTGCATGCGGGCGCGGCGGATCAGCACATCCTGTATGGTGTTGTTGAGCATATGCCCCATGTGCAGTACGCCGGTTACGTTGGGGGGAGGCATCACGATGGTGTAGGGCTCGCGATCATCCGGTGTGGAACGGAAAAAGCCTTTTTCCATCCAGTAACTGTACCACTTATCTTCGGCTTCCTTGGGGTTATATGTCTTTGATATGCTCATTGAATTGCTACACGTTTAAGGGACGCAAACTTAGCCAAACTTAGCAATTAAAGCAAAAATAGGCCGCATTATCCTTAACTTCGCCGGCACAAACCTCAGGTATATGGTATACGTATTGCTTAGTGTGATGTGTAGTGTTACCGTCTCTGTCATTCTCAAGCTGGCCAGGCGGCACCATGTGGATACCCGGCAGATTATTGTCTGGAATTATCCGGTTACTGTTTTGGGGAGCTGGGCCGTGCTGCGGCCCGATTTCAGTGACGTTGTTATCACGGAGGCTCCGGTAGGCATTTATTTGTCGCTGGCCGTACTGCTTCCGGGTATTTTCGTGCTGCTCAGCGCATCCATCCGGCACACCGGCATTGTCCGTACGGAAGTTGCGCAGCGGCTTTCGCTGTTTATTTCATTGCTGGCTGCGTTTTGGCTGTTCCGTGAAGCCCCCGACACCGGCAAGCTCATCGGTGTTGCTGTAGGGTTCGTAGGCATTTTATGCAGCATCGGTTGGCACCGGGGAAGTAACCAATACGGTCTCAACCACCGGGTGTGGCTTTATCCGCTATCCGTTTTTTTCGGTTATGGCTTGGTCGATATCCTGTTAAAGATCATTGCTCAGCATACGGGCACGCCGTATACCGTTTCGTTGTTTGTCATCTTCTGCCTGGCGATGCTGGTAGCCTTCGGCTACCTGATCGTTATTTTACAAGGTAAGGGGCGTTTTTCCATGCATGCCGTATACTGGGGCTTGGTGCTGGGTGCGTTCAATCTCGGCAATTTTTTGTTTTATATGATGGCCCACCGGGCGTTGCCCGAAAATCCGTCCACCGTATTCACGGGCATGAACGTGGGGGTCATCGCACTCGGCGCGCTTGTCGGCTTGGTTTTTTTCCAGGAAAAATTATCGCGGATCAATAAAATAGGGGTAATCTTGGCCGTTGTATCCGTATTGATTATCGCCTATTCGTGAATGACCAGCGAAGCATTTTTGGACTTCGGCTATTTCTTTAGCGGCTTGTCATCTTCCCATAAACCATCGTAGCTGATATTGCCATCCGGATCGTAAAGTATCCCTCGGCCATTGCGTTTATTGTTTTTCCATGTGCCCTCATACCGTTCGCCGCTTGGCCAGGTATATATGCCGGTTCCTTCCCGCTTATCCCTGTTGAATTCACCTTCATACCGTTCACCGTCCGACCAGGTGTATGTTCCCTGGCCGTGCCGTTGATTGTCTGCCCATTCTCCTTTATAAACGCCGCCGGAATGTTCCCATATGCCAGTGCCGAATCCGTGCGCCTTGTTGTTTTTGGTTTCGCCCAGATAGTGGATGGTGGCCCCGTCGGGGTTATTGAAAACCAGCACCTGCATTTGTGCTTTCCGCTCCAAAGCCCGGTTGCGGTCGCGTATCTGCCGGCCGAGCTCGGTTATCCGGCGGTTTAGGCTGTCGGTCAATTTTGCGGATGCACGGTGCAAGCTGTCATGCTGCCGGCGCAGCAGGTTCAGTGAATCAATAACAGGCTGGCTTACCGTTCGAAAGCCGGTATCCAGTTCCAGGTTGTGTTGACGCTGAGCGATCCGGTGCGTTGCGTAATCGATACGGCTTTCCAACATATTCGTGGCGGCCGGCTGCGCGGTTTGGAGCAACTGCCGGTAAATCTCGAGCGCTTGCTGGTAATGGCCGGCAAAGAGTAGCCCATCGGCGTTGGAAAGGCCGGCAATGCTGTCACACGGGCCCTCGCGGGGCGGGGATTGCGCCACCACGGCGCGGAGCCGTTCATTATCTGCGGCCAACCGTCGCCTGTTTTGATAAACGAGCACCAATGCCAGTATCAGGCCCCCGATAATGGCGGCGAGTATGATTAACGCAGTAGTCGGTTTTGTCTGTTTTCCTTTCATCGCAAAATTACTTTAGTAAGCATGTCCACGTCGCTAATGCGGGGGTGTCAGTCTTCCAAGCGTACGCCGGGAAACCGCGCTTCCTTTTTCCGAAAATCCAACGATATGTAAACATTCGTCCGCAATATCCACCGGGACGTGTACACGTAGCCAGCATCCAATGTCTGGCCGGTGGTATACATCATGCCTACCGTATATTTCAGGCGCGGGTTTTGGATGTAACCGATGGATGGATTGATGCGTAGGTCTTCCATTGGGCTATCAACCACCGGTTTACCGCTTTGCATGATAATTTCCACATCAGGCGTAACGAAAAATGTTCCCGGAATTAGCCGACGGTTGTTAATGGGTATATTCATGTAAAATTTATACCGCCAACGGTTTCGGAATATCCAATCGGCCCCTACGGCGTTGGAACGGCTCCACCGGTGCTCGATACGTACCCGGTGGTAGGCCATGTTGCCACCAAAAGGCATGGCAAAGAGGTATTCGTGCCAGATGCGGGGCTCCAGCACAACATCTTCAAACTCCGGATTTCCCGGTTGAGGTGTAAAGTTGAGGCGCAAGACCGGTCCCAATGAAATGCTCAGCCGGTCGTTTACCAGGTAATTCAGGGCGTGGCGGTTGTATATCTGGCCCATCCTCCCCACATAGTCGGTGTCTCCATCACCTACGCGCCGGTAGTGGAACTGCGCATCCCAGAACAGCCGTTCGCTTAGCCGGAACCGCCCGTAGAAGCCGTTCCACAAGGCAGTGCTGGTTGGCTGGGTAATGGCCTGATTGGGCCGGCTGTCTTGGGCGTAACCGGTCGCGTTCAGGGCAAGTATAAAAATCAGTAAGCATAACGCTATAGCATTCAGCTTGTTGGTCTCCATCTCAATTCTTTGTTTGCAGTTCGGTAGCGGGCATGCCTTCCGGACGGAGGCCCATCAGTTCAAGACATTTATGCACATCGTTCCGGGATTTTCGCAGGTGGTTTTCCAGCGTCTTGGTATCTTCCTGCCGCAGCTCGGCCATCCTGTTCAGCAGCTGTTCCAGTGGGTTGAGCCTGGTGGATAACCCGTGCAGGACAGCTGCCGCCGTGCGTTTTCCCACACGTACGGCAAGACCGTTTCCTCGAAGGCCCGGTAGAGCCGTTCTTTTACCCGCTCGTCCATATAGGTGAAGGTGTAGGGGTTCCAAATGGAACGTGTATATTGCTGATCCAACTGTTCTAACCTGCTGTTATAGTCGACCAGTGCATGGTACAAACCGAGATATTCCGAGTAGCAGTCTTGTAAGGAATCTACTGCGAGTAGGCGCTGGTAGATGTCAAGTGCGGCGTATTCCTTGAACGATGTGTCGATAAACCGTTGTACGGAATCACGCATTTCCCTATGAAGCTGATTATAATCCCCGCGTTGCGTTGCATTGTTAAACCGCTGGATGACCGAATCCCGCAGGCTAACGAGTTTACGTTCCTTTTCCTTAAGGTCGCTTTGCG
The DNA here is from genome assembly GCF_016533505.1 of Parapedobacter sp. ISTM3. Classification (NCBI taxonomy): domain Bacteria; kingdom Pseudomonadati; phylum Bacteroidota; class Sphingobacteriia; order Sphingobacteriales; family Sphingobacteriaceae; genus Parapedobacter; species Parapedobacter sp. ISTM3. The sequence continues at coordinate 416,598 of NZ_JAENGN010000002.1, forward strand.
CCTGGTAATCGTCAAGTGTGCCCTCCATCCGGCTGATGATCGCTGACACATCGTCGAATACCGACGTGAGGTGCTCGTTGAGCGTGCCAGCATTGAATGCGGTCGGCGCCGGAGGGAATCGATGACGGCTCGATAGTTTTTCGTTCTGAAACGCATACCGCACGGTATCCGGATAATGGATGTCCACTGCATTGTGAGCAAGGATAGCATCATGATCCACGTATTCAGACGCTTCATCAGCCAGAAAGCGGATGACCGGCGCAATTTGGTTCAGCCGGTCGCGGTAGATGCTCAGCACCTCATAATAACGGCTCAGGTCCTCATTAGTGAAACGCCCCATCTCGGTATTGGGATTATCAAAAAAGTCGTCGATAAGGCTCAGCACTTCGGTAAGCAGCCGTTCATTGCTTTGATTCAAATATATTTCCGCTTCCGAAAAGGAAAACTTGCTCACTTTCACCCGGATCGGTGGCACAGGGTCGCTGCCACCCGCGCCATGCCACACGTTGCTATCGCGATAGCCCGCCGGCCGTATGAACACGCGTTCCAGGAATTCGTTTGCCCTGGAAATGTATTGTTGCGAGCTGTCAATATCAATCACACCGCTGATGGCCGTGGTGTCCATCACCACGTTGGTGTAGCCCAGCGCGCGGAAGTAAGCCCTGGTTGCCGGGAAACGGGTGAGCAGCCCCCGGCCGCTCTTCGCCAGCGTATCAAATCCAATATGCCGGATTTCCAGCAGGTGATCATCCAATTTATAATAGTGTTTGCTGAAAAAGCCGTGATCATAGTGCCGTAATTCCTGGATTGAACGGCCACTGCCGGTGCGATGGGTGAATAACCAATCTCCGTTGGGAAATCCCTCTTCATCAAACTGCCCCTCCACGCGCATGTTGCGGGTGAAACCGATCAAACGGCCGGTAATATGTCCGTCGTGGTAGTGTACTTTCGAATAAAACGAGGTATCCACCGGACGGGATTCGGCAATACGCCGGATAGCCAGTTCGTAATCTCCATGCGCCCGGCCGTTATGGAAGTTGGCGTTGATCAGCCATTCCGTGCCCGAAGCGTCATAGACGATTTGGCCGCCGGTAGTTTGAGCTTCCCCCGCAACGGCATATCGGCGGAATGCGTATTTCCAAGGGCCGTGTTTCAGGGCGTTCCGGAAATTGCCGTCGAGCACAAGCCCATGGATCGAGTCTGTTTCCTGATAATGTTCCACAAAATGGCGGAAGATAAACCGCCCATCTTTAATCGTGTCGCCCTGCTGTAACCGGTATTCGAAATCGGCTACACCTACCAGCGAATCGCGGAGAACGTATCGGCCCTGATAGCGGGAAAGCTGCTGGGCATGCAGGGATAGTATGTTAGCTAATAGGAAAAAGAAAGTCAAGTGGAGGCGGTATGGCCAGCCTGGATGGCTTGTAAACTTGTGACGGTATACGTAACGGATATGACGGATATACATATTAAAACGCCCGGCTGGCCTTCGATGGTGCCAAACCGGTATTTTCGTAACTAAGGTTGCCGCTTAAACAAGAAGGAAACCACAATAACCGGTGATTTCATCGGGAAACCGAGACAAAATAATGCCGCAGTGAATGATTTTCGAAAAAAAAATAATTCATTAGCAGTTAAGCGGTTAAATATCGACTTGAACCCCGGTCAGTTTATCGTTTCCTGATCTTTCCCCATTTTGTGGAGCTTGGTCAACATTGGGGAAGCGATAAATTATCGTCAATCCATAAATTTGATAACTTTGGTCCCGTGAATCTGTTTGACGACACATATAAGACGATAGCCGCCCCGGCAGAAGGCGTATTCAGAGAAAAAGGAAGTAAATTCATCGCGTATGCCTATCCGTTGCGACGCGAGACGGAGGTAAAGGATCTGGTCGCTTCCCTGAAAGCTCAGCATCCGAAGGCCAGGCACCACTGTTGGGCTTACAGGCTCACGCCGGACCGTTCCGTTTTCCGTATCAATGACGATGGCGAGCCGTCCGGAACAGCAGGGCGCCCGATACTGAACGTGCTACTGTCGCACGATATAACCAACATCCTCGTGGTGGTCGTCCGTTATTTCGGCGGTACGCTGTTGGGCGTTCCGGGGCTTATCAACGCGTATAAGACCGCCACGCAAGAAGCGTTGGGTGCGGCCGATATCGTGGAGCTCACAGTGAAAGACGTGTACCGCATATCGTTCAGTTACGAGCAAATGAATGAGGTGATGCGTATCGTGAAAGAGGAAGAGTTGGGCGTATTGAAGCAGGATTTTGATAACCGTTGCACCATGGACGTAGCCGTGAGACGACGGCAGGTTGAAAAGGTACTGGGCAGGCTGGAAAACATGCAACATATTGAAGTGCTTTTTGTCAACTGATGGTGCAGGTCTTGGCACAATCCATGAGTTAATCCGTATATCGCGTTGTTGAGATCCAGATGCTTATCCGCAAGCCGGCGGATAGGGTAGGAGTGCGCCCGGGGCACGGTGGAATTTCTGTGCCACAGGGCGGGATCAGATTAACTTCTGTTCGAGGGCCATCTTTACCAGTACCGCGGTATTCCGTGCCCCCAGTTTCAGTAGCAGATTTTTGCGGTAACCTTTGATGGTTTCGGGACTTAAAAAGATTTTCTCAGCAATTTCGGCATTGGTCAACCCTTCGGTTACCAGGCGCAGGAGCTCACGTTCGCGCTGGCTTAGCCAGATGTTTTTTTCCTGCGGCCGCTTCATCAATAGGTCAATTTCGTGGCAGAGGAAGGTTTTTCCCGCGGCAACGGCTTGTATTCCGGCCAGCACTTCGTCGGCCATGGCATTCTTTATCAGATAACCAGATGCGCCGTTGTCCAGCATCTGCCGCACAACGGTGTATTCGTTGTGTGTGGTCAGGGCCAGTATCTTCATGCCGGGAAACTGCGTTTTCAGTTCTTTGCATAGATCAATGCCGTTGATATCGGGCAAGCCCACGTCCAGCAACACGACATCCGGTTTCCAGAAACCGATGGAAAGGCGGCATGCCGCTGCGCTATGTGCCACGCCGGCAACGGTGGCTATGCCTGACTCAGCAATCAGTCCCTGCAGCCCTTCGGTCAATATCTTATGGTCGTCTATTATCGCTACTTTTATCATCTTGTTCGTTTGTTGTGAGTTCGAGCTCCACGTGGATTTCAGTACCTTGTTTCGAAGAATAAATGTTCATTGTCCCCTGAAAAGCAGTCACCCGTTGCCGGATGTTCTGCAGCCCCGTGCCTTCGGTTACGGCGCCGGGATCGAAGCCGACGCCATCATCCTGCACGGTAAACGATATCCGGCTGGGCTCTTGCACCAGCTGTACATTGATATGGGTAGCCTGCGCATGCTTGAGCGCATTATTGACCAGCTCATGAATGCAGCGGTAGACCAGGATTTCCAGCTTTTCCGGCAACCGCGCTTCATTCCCGAAATAGTGGAAGTCGACGGTCGGAATGGCCTCACAGAAGTCTGATAACGACGCTTTCAGCCCGTAGCGTACCAGCGATTCGGGCATCATATGATGGGCAATGCGGCGCAGCTCCCGGATGGAATCGTCCAGCATGCCCAGCGCCTTTTGGAAGCGCGACACTTCGACTGCTTCCAGCACCCCGCCACTTTTCATCTGCGGCAGGGTGAATTTGACGACAGACAACATGCTGCCCAGCCCGTCGTGCAAATCCCTCGCCAGCCGGCTGCGTTCGGCCGCTTCGCCGTCCAATGCCGCCTGCACCGCAATCAGCTGCTTTTCCTGCCGCAAGCGCATGGTTTCCTGTTCGGCCAGCTTCTGCCGGCTAACAGCCAGGCGGTATCGGAGGGCTGCAAACGCCAGGGCTAAGACGAAGATGATGCTGCCAGCAACGCCCAGCCACGTATAGAGCCGACGTTGCTTTTCAAGCGTCTCGATTTTCAGCTCTTTTTTTTCTGTTTCGTATTTTACTTCCATCGCAGACAGCGCCTGCTGGTAGGTTTCGGTGGCATACCGATCCATCACTTCGCGGTAGCGATCCAGGTAGTTTGCCGTGAAATCGGGCTGCCCGAGGTAAGCGTGGGCCCGGGTCAGGTTGGCGTACACGTTCCTCAGAATGTTGATGTTGGTTGAGTCATGCTCCAGCACTTGCCGGGCTGTCGTTGCAGATTGCGCATATTGCTCCTGATGGTAGTGGATATTGGATACGATAATCAATGCATGGGCGATGAGGCTGGGAAAACCAAGGTCTTCCGCCTGCCGTAAAGCCGCCTCAGCGATAGGCATGGCCGCTGCATAGTCATCATGGTAATAGTGTACTTTGGCCACGGTCTGCAAGGCCATGTTTTCACTGAACTTATTGCCCGTTTCCTGGTATAGCCTTACCGCCTCTTGTGCATAATGCAACGACTGCAGCTTATCCGTTCCCTTATACAAATGGATATCGCTCAGCGAGGTGTACACGCTGGCCAGCCCTTCCTGATCACCGGTCTGCTCGGCCAGTTTTTGTGCTTTCTCAAAATATTGTATGGCGTGGTCATAATTGATCATGACCTGATAAACGCCGCCAATGTTGGAATACAGCTTGCCCAGTTCCCTTGGGCTATCTTGCTGCTCAAAGTAGGCTGCGGCCTTCAAATAGTTGTCCAGCGCTTCGTTGTACAGGCCTTGTACTTTGTATAGGTTGCCGTAGGCCGAATGGACCACGGCTTCCAGCCTATCGTCGCCAATCCGCTGTATGATGGGAATCGCCTTATCCAGATGGATGGCCGCCGAATCATAAACCGACCCCATGTAATACGCCACGCCCATATTGCGGTGGAAGACGGCTACCATCCGGTCGTTTCCGGTTCGTTTGGCGAGCGCCAGCCCTTGCGCGCTGAAATCGACCGATTTCCGCATGTCGCTGTCCATGTAAGCCCAGCTCAGATCATCGTATATCGTTATCTTTTCCGTATCGGTCAGCCCACCTTTCTTTACTTCCCGCTCCAGGGAGTCCGCTGGCTGGCCTGCTGCCAGTGGTAGAAGGGTGAGACAAAAGAAGGGTATTCTTTTCATAAGCGGTTAATTTTTCCATGACAAAAGTACTTCCCGGCCACGGTGATAAAAACCCCCTTTAGGGGGGTGTTTGCAGTTTGCTGCCACGCTACCTTTGGCCTGTCGGACCAACTGATGGTTTGATGTCTCAAGTATAACGGAATTTTTAAATGACTAAAGTTATGAAAACAACGTACACTAAAAAAGCGACTGCTGCAATAACCCTTTTTGGGCACCGTCAGGACGGGGCCATCCGGCAGTTGAAAACGTTAATGGCTGCACTCCTGGCCCTGGTCTTATCACTGGTGTCTTGTAAGAAAAACGACATTCAACCGGATGAAGATGACACCGCATTGCAGCATTGCGATGTGGTGATGGTAGAAAGCAACATCACCGAGCCCACCGTCTGGAGCAGGGGCCATGTATACGTCATCGTGGGACGGAATATCTCCGTGCGGGCGCCTTTGACGATTGAGCCTGGTGTTACCATCAAGCTCAAAGACGCCCGGCTGGATGTCATCGACGGCAACATCATTGCAGAGGGAACCGCCAATCAGCGCATCGTGTTCACATCGTTTGCGGACGACCGCTACTGTGGCGATTCCAACGGCGATGGTGCGGCCACCAAAGCGGAAAAAGGAGACTGGCGGGGAATCAACATTACCGGAGGCACCAACAACAGCTTTCTGTTTTGCGATTTCTTCTATGCCGGGCAGAACTCCGGTGGGTACTATAACGCCGTGAATATAGGAGGGACGGCGGCTTCCTTCACCTTTGATCACTGCCGGTTTGCCCATACCTTCTCCAACATCGCTGCGTCATTCCACAATTCCACGGCGTTTTATGCGGGCGGCCTGATGGTCGACCCAACGGTATCTAAATTTACCAATAACGCTTTTTATGACAATGGTAAACCTCTTTATATGAGCATCCGGTATACGCTGGATCCCAGCAATGTATTTCACAATCCCGAGAATCCGTCTGAAACCAACACGCTCAATGGTATTTATGTAACAGACGGAAGTGCCGCAAATGGTACGGCATCCTGGCTTCATACCGAAGTGCCGTACGTAGTTAGTGAATGGATACAAACCTATAACGAAAAAATTATCATCGTTGGACCGGGTGTCGTGGTCAAATTCATGGGTACAAGCTCCGGCATATCCCGGCATGATGCCCGGAATGTACAGTTCCATTCCACGTCCATATTCACCTCGATCAAAGACGATGCCCACGGGGGCGATACCAATGGCGATGGCAATGCCACGGTTCCAGCAGCCGGTGATTGGAGGGGACTGTATAACTCCTATGTGGGCGACCGTTTTTACGAACAGGGACCGAATATTCTGTATGCTGCTAATTAGAGATAAATAAATAACCCAAAAATGAAGAAAACAATTTTAATCCTTAGCGTTGCCCTGATGGCAACGGGGGCGTATGCCCAATCGTTTCAAAAAGGTACCAGCGCGGTCAACGCCGGTGTCGGTTTCGGAACCAACCTGGGCGGCCTGGGCAACGCAAGGCCGGCTGTCAGTGTGTCGTATGAATACGGCAATTGGGAGGTCGGCGGACCGGGCGTTATCAGCCTGGGCGGATACATCGGCAATACCGGATACCGGTACCGCAGTTCGGGCTATACCCAACAGTGGAACTATACCGTGGTTGGTGCCCGGAGCGCCTATCATTACAACGGGTTTGAAAATGTACCTAATCTTGATGTCTACGGCGGTCTGATGCTGGCTTATAATATCGCGAGTTATAAAGCTGAGGGCTACGACGGCCCCAACACGTACGGCAGCGGCCTGGGATTCTCCGCCTACTTGGGCGGCCGCTGGTTTTTCAGCAACAACATCGGTCTGTACACCGAATTAGGGTTCGGCGTGTCCGTCCTCAATGCCGGGATAACGTTCAAGCTATGAGCCACCGATAACCGCTTTCGTGGTTTGTTTGGTACAGGGAAAACTCGATATTGTCAATATTGGTGTCGGTGACGGCCTTTGTCACCGATGCCATTTGTATTCCGCATGGTACCGGTTGACGGCGATCTTGCAAAAAGTTTGTTTAAACAAAATGTAGGGTCGTGCTGTTGTCTTATCGATTTAGTTTGGGTGGTACCAATTATGGGCACAAATGACGCAAATAACAGTGTTTGGCAGACATTCGAGACGATGGAAAGTCGGCAGGCTTTTCTTTCGGCAATTATCGAATCATCCGATGATGCCATTATCAGTAAAGATTTAAAAGGGATCATCACCAGTTGGAACCGCGGTGCGGAGGGCATTTTCGGTTATCGTGAGGCAGAAGTGATCGGCAAACCGATTACCATCCTGATACCCAAAGAACGGCGGAAGGAAGAAGATCACATTCTAAGGCAGATTAGGAAAGGTAAAAAGGTCGATCATTTTCAAACAATCCGGGTAAACAAAGCGAGTACGCGTATACCCATTTCGCTTACGATATCACCGATAAAGGATGGTGAGGGGAGAATTATCGGCGCATCCAAAATCGCCAGGGATATTTCCGTAGAAGTCAATGCGCGTCATCAGGCAAACCAGTTACTGAATGAACTTCGGGCAGCCATCGCACATAAAGACAAATTTATCGCACTGGCCAGCCATGAACTAAAGACGCCGCTGACCTCGATATATGGCTACCTCCAGATCATCGCTAAAAAGACACAAGAGCCCATAACACAAAAGTTTATAAGCAAAGCAACGGACCAAGTGGAAAAACTTGAAACTTTGGTCGGACAGCTTCTGGATGTCGTCAGAATCGGAGCAGACAAGCTCCTGTTAAATAAGGAAATGTTCGGTCTTGGTAGACTTGTCGCAGATACGATAAATGTCTGTACCTATACTTTTCCGTCGCATACGTTTCATTTGGAGAGCCTTGAGTCGGAGGTATATATTTATGCCGATAAACAACGGATAGAGCAGGTACTTATCAATTTGCTCAGCAACGCCGTTAAATATTCTCCTTTTTCCGATATGGTGCACATCCGGTTGCATCGCAGCCCCTCATCCGTCACGCTTTCTGTCCTGGATAGTGGTATTGGGCTAACCGCAGACCAGCAATTGAAACTGTTTACCCGCTTTTACCGTGCAGAAGGGGTGGAGAAAATCCAGGGGCTCGGCCTTGGACTATACCTCTGTAAAGCGATCATTGAGCGCCATGGTGGGCAAATTGGGGTAAAAAGTGAGCCGGGCTCGTACACAGAATTTTATTTCACCCTTCCATTAGCTCATGTATCTAATTCCTAATTTTTATTGTCAATGAATATGTCAACAAAAAAAACCGTCGTTGTATTGGAAGACGACGTTGCTATCGGTGAACTTCTTGAATACCTGCTTACCGAGGAAAATATCGAGGTCAAACTGTTCGATAGGGCTGTTCCTTTTGAGCGGGAGATGGAACAGCTCCATGCCGATCTATACTTGTTGGATATTATGCTCCCTGACGGCGACGGTTATGAAATTTGCTGTAAATTGAGGAAAAGAGAGAAAACCAGCCATACCCCTATCTTGCTTATATCTGCCCATTTCGAAAATATTCAGAACGGCTGCAATGCGGAAGGCTTCATAAAAAAGCCTTTTCATATTGATGAACTGATGAACCACGTCAAGCGGCAATTGCAGTAAGTGTTAAAAAAGGTCATTCATATCGTTTCATGATTACGGATTGTAGTTTTTCCTCGTGTTCTTCCCCCCATTTTCCGATGACGCCGATAACAGGGATTAACGTCCTGCCGAAAGCGGTCAGATGATATTCTACCTTGGGGGGAACAACGGGATATATTTCCTTGCTAATCAGTTCGTGTTCTTCCAACTCTTTTAGTTGAATATTAAGTACGCGCCTTGTTGCGTCCGGAATTTTACGTTGCAGCTCGCTCGGGCGCTGATGGCCTTCATTGATAAACCAAAGTAAACGCATTTTCCATTTACCATATAACACCTCACCCACCAGGTCAAGCCCACAATTCAGGTTCGGTAAAATCTTTCTTTCATACATGACACAAAATTATACTTACGTTCAAAAACACACAATAGGGGATAAATTTATCCCCGTCTTACAGGTAAGTGATCTATGATAGCCTTTGCTCGGAGAAGCACGTCTGTGTGGCGGCAACCGAAGATTAATGCTGGTTTAACAAAAGATTTTTATTGCTAAAGTAGGTTTGCGCTGACTGTTGTGGCATATGACTTATACCGAACAAAGCGACCTCGATCTGATAGCGGCGTTAAGGAACGATGATTCAAGGGCGTTGGCCGAGCTATATAATCGTTATTGGGAAAGGCTGTTGCTTATTTCATTGGCCAAGCTCAAGGCTCCGGAGGTAGTGGAAGAGATCGTGAATGACGTGTTTTTCCATCTTTGGAAATCACGCCACCGACTGGTGATAAAAACGTCATTGGCGCATTATCTTTTCGCCATCGCGAAGTATAAGATCTTTGCCCATCTGGCAAAGGCTAAAAAAAGTCCAAGCATCCTTCAACTCGAAACATTGGAGCTGGAACAAACAGGCGTGGCTGCTCCAGACCGAGCAAGCGATCTCATCCGTTTTAAAGAATGCCAGCAACGTATTGAACATGCCGTGGCAGCCTTGCCGGATAAGTGCCAGCTGGTATTCAAGCTCAGCCGTGAAGATGGGTTTTCCATCCAGCAGATTGCCAGACATCTCCGCGTTTCGCCAAAAACGGTGGAAGGTCACCTGAGTAATGCATTGCGGAAACTACGTGTTTCGCTATCCCATCTTGTTTCGCTGTTCATCATCTTCATGCGGTAGTTCCTTTATTGGGCTTTATTGGACTTATCACGAGCCCGGTTGAAATTATCCACATAACATCAAGCTGGCAAAAAAAAATATAGGCAGACCAAGGGTGGTGCGGCTGTTTTGCGCACTACACTTATATAAGCATGCATATGAGCGATCCGGAGAATAAAAGGATTGAAGAACTGGCCAGAAAGTGGGCGGCGGGAAAAATTTCGGAGGGCGAGATGAAGCAACTGGACAATTGGTTCCTTGAAGGAAATGAAGGGGCCCAATCATGGCCTGGCGAAGACCGAGATGCCGAGTCACTACAGGCTCGCTTGCGCGGGCGTCTGATGCGCGATGTAAGCAGGCGTAGCGCGGCTGTCCGTTATATCCGGCGTGGTGCCGTTGCTGCAGCGTTGTTGTTGGCCATTGGCGTTAGCTATCAGCTCATCAAAAGAGAAGCGGTAGAAACGCCGGAGGGAAACGCCGCAGTGATGGAGGCTATCGTCCCGGGGAAAGATCGGGCCTACCTAACCCTTTCCAGCGGCAAGACGGTTGAATTGGCTTCTGATCAGGAAACGCTTGTCGTTGAAGGTGAACAACTACAGTATGCCAACGGCCGACCGGTAGGGGCCGAGCTTGACGGTGACAGTGCAGATTGGAACACCATTCAGGTACCAAACGGCGGAAAGTATAAAGTTCGGTTGCCAGACGGAACGCTGGTGTGGCTCAACGCGGGTTCTTCCTTACGTTTTCCTTCCTCGTTCACGGAAACTGGCCGCGCCGTGGCGTTGAGCGGTGAGGCCTATTTCGATGTCGCCAAACAGACAGATGCAAACAACCGGCGCATACCCTTTATGGTGCGAACCAAGCACCAGTCTGTGGAAGTGCTTGGGACGCAGTTTAATATCAATGCTTATGAAGACGAAGCGACAACACGTACGACCCTGCTGGAAGGAAGCATACATGTGCACGTTGGCACACAGGAATATGTGGTGCGTCCCCTGCAAGAAGCGGTCTTGCATCATGGCTCGACACGGGTACAGGTAGGGGCTACCGATACGCTGGAGGCTGTGGCCTGGAAAAACGGCCTGTTCCGTTTCAAAGGGCTGGACATTCATGGCGTGATGAAACAGGTGTCCAGATGGTATGATGTAGAGGTGCAGTTTGCCGAATCCATCCAAAACCGCCGGTTGACGGGGTACGTGTCGCGAGACCTGCCAATTCACCGGGTGTTGGCCATGTTGGAAGAGGTTGGCGAGGTTACCGTTGACATCGAGGACCGGATACTTTATGTAAGGCGCGGAAAACGAGAACAACAAAACAAGTAGTGATAACCCCAAAAAAAATAACGATGATAAAATAAGAAAGTGACAAAAAAAAGCCCGCCCTGAATCAGATTCTGGACGGACAGGATATTACTCAACCCGTATCACAAAGTGCGAAAGAGGATGCCGGGTTGGAGAGTTATATAGTATAACCTTTACAAATTTAAGATGAATTTATTTAAACCGTACAAAAAAGCGTTAGGAAAAACACTATTCATCATGAAGTTAATTGCGATGCTCACGGTCGTATCATGCATACAGCTGCGTGCGGCAACAACATTCGGCCAGACCGTCTCGCTTAATGCCAGGAATGTCTCCCTTGAAACCATATTCGAATCAATCCGCAATCAAACGGGTTATAATTTCCTGTTTTTGGATGGAGAGGCGATGTCGGAGGAAAAAGTAACCATACAGGGCCGGGGCGAATTGAACCAGATGCTTAGCAAGCTGCTGGACGCACGCGGATTGGCCTACAGTATACAGGATAATACCATTTTAGTGACAAGCGCCAGAAAGGCGCATCGTGCTAAAACGATACCGCCAAGGAGTACCGACGTTCTCCAACTTCCCTTCAGGGGAAAGGTGCTCGACGAACACGGCAATCCTTTGGAAGGTGCTACGGTCCGCCTGAAAGGCACCGATCGGATTACGGTTGCTTCGGAAGACGGAAGTTTTTCGTTTCTGCAACTGCCAAAAGATGCAATCCTGGTGATTTCGTTCACCGGTTACCAGACCAGGGAACTGGCCGTCAGTAGTGAGGAGGCTGATATCTTTCTTGTTCCTGAAGCGATGGATCTGTCGGAAGTCGTTGTCGTGGGGTACGGCACTCAAAAGCGCGCTACCGTTACCGGAGCGGTGGCGACGATACAGCAAGCCGAGATCGTGCAGACGAAGAACGAGAATGTACTCAATGCACTGACCGGCCGCGTTCCCGGTCTACGGGTAAGGCAGCAGAACAGCGAACCTGGATTATTCGGCACATCGATGGACATCCGTGGTATGGGGAGTCCATTGGTTATCATCGATGGCGTACCCCGGAATAACATTGAGAAGCTGGATCCAAACGATATCGAGAGCATATCAATCTTGAAAGACGCTTCTGCCGCGATTTACGGGGTCCAGGCTGCTAACGGCGTGGTGCTGGTGACCACCAAGACCGGCGCCGCAGATAACGCGTTCAATATTGATTACAGTGGCAGTATGATTTTACAAGCGCCCTCAGGCTTACCGCGTACCGTCGGTGCTGTCGATTATATGCGTTTAGCCAATGAGCTTGACATGAATCGCGTAGATGGTGCCGGAACTTGGCGTTATTCTCAAGAGTTGATCGATGCTTTTCTCTCCGGTGAGCTGCAGTCGACCGATTGGAACAGCGCCGTCAACGAGCTATCTTTTCCCACGGGAAGTGGGACGGTTAGCCCCAGTGTAAAAAAGCGGGAGCTAAGCAAATCGTCATTGGCCAATTCCACGTGCTGAAGCCTAATTTCCTGCATGGCCAGCGATTGGTCCTGTTTGCCGAATTTCCTCATGAAATTCGTTAAATCCGCGATGTATTTGGCTTTAATTTCTTCCTTAAACACATCGGCAAATGACGCGGACAGCATGGGGTCGCCGGCCGCACCTTCCAATAACGAATCTACGGCGTGGCCAATGCCCTGATATGCCGACTTGAAATCACCAAACGTTTGGATGTCATTGCTATATAAATCATCTTCCCAACTTTTTAGTTGGCGGTAGACATTGTAATGGAAAGCATGTTCCCCGGAAAAATAAAAGGGGTAATCGGCATTCCGGTCGATTTCAACGCGTAGGCTGTCATTCGGTGAAACCCACGATTTGTGGGCGAATCCCCTGCTTGGCATTTGGAAATCTACGGATACAGGACGCGTCGCCGGAATAACAAGTGTGAATACACTGTCATTCTGATAATGAGCATGAGCGATGGTTGACGCAGGCTGATAACGTGCATCAAATGTAGGGTTCCACCGCGTGACTAAAACCGGTGTGCGTTTATGCAGTTTATCAATACCAGAAATGACTGCCGTTGTTTAGGCAGTAGACCGATGAGATCCAAAGCAAGGCACCATAAATAATACCAGTAGTTTCAGGAGATTCGATCTATGACTCATGAATATGCATTTTGTACGCAAAAAATATAACGCGTGGCTTTGTTTAAGACGTCTAAACCATATTTCTTTTGCTTGATTGTTTATTCAGCTTGTATAGCTTGACTGTTTATTTGGTATTGATAGTTTTCCAAAGAAGACCTTGATTGAAACGAAGGTAAGACTTTTGTTAACGATGTTCCAGCAGTTTTGCCGGCTATCGAGAAATTTAATAATTTGTTAAAATAAATTTTACTCCCCATAGAATATGGTAGGCAATTTGCCAGTTTGGATTGCCGTATTCTTCGGTATTCCACTGTTCTTCCGGTACTTTGCTTATCGCTTGGCGAAGCATGCCAAGGCTTGCTTTGTACTGCGAAGCAAGGATGTCTGCAATAACGTTATGTTCAAATCAAGCGGCTTCTGCCAAGCAATTTTTCAACGTCATGAGCGGGGTGTTCTTTTTCATTTCTTTTCCGCCGTATCCCGTATTTGTGCAGGATAGCGTTCGCCTACGATGCGAATAGTCGCCAATGCCGCATTGATTTTGTTCAAGTCGTCAGCAGTCAATGAAATGTCAGCACCACCCATGTTTTCTTGCAGCCGATGTAACTTTGATGTCCCAGGAATTGGAACAATGAATGGCTTCTGGGCCAACAGCCAACCCAACGCTATTTGCGCAGGCGTAGCGTTTTTTTCCTCCGCAATGGAAACCACTAAATCAACCAATGCCTGGTTGGCGGCTCTGTTTTCCCTGCTGAAACGAGGCAACATATTCCTGGTATCCGCCTTGTCCAACTCCACCTCTGCGTTGATTGTTCCTGTCAGGAATCCTTTGCCTAAGGGACTGAAAGGAACAAAACCAATTCCTAATTCCTCCAATACGGGGATAATTTCATTTTCGGGTTCGCGATAGAACATGGAATACTCGCTCTGCAAAGCTGTCACAGGCAAAACAGCGTGCGCCTTTCGGATGATATCCGCGTTTATCTCACATAGACCAAAATACTTTACTTTTCCCTGTTGGATCAACTCTTTTACTGTGCCTGCAACATCCTCAATGGGGACGTTGGGGTCAAACCGATGTTGGTAAAGCAAATCAATGCAGTCGGTCTTCAGGCGTTTTAAAGATGATTCTGCCGCGGCTTTGATGGTTTCCGGGCGGCTGTCCAGTCCCGACCTTACATTTCCGTCTTTAAAGCCAAACTTGGTTGCAATTACAACCCCCTTACGCAAAGGCTCCAGTGCTTCACCAACCAAGAGTTCGTTGTCGCCATAACCCTGTGCCGTGTCAAAAAGCGTTATGCCCTGTTCAACTGCTGAACGGATTAGCCTGATGCTTTCTTCTTTGGCAGGTGCATTCGGAAAGCTCAATCCCATGCAACCATACCCCAATGCAGATACTTCCAGTCCGCTAATTCCTAATTTTCTTGATTCCATTTTTTTACTGATTTTTAATTTGATACCACAAAGGTTGCTCAATAAAAAATGAAACCATTTGCCATATGGCAAAAAGCAATTTTAGCGGATATTTTTTCGTATTCTGCTTAAGGAAGATTGGGTTATTCCCAGGTATGACGCAATATAAGACAACGGAATACGATTGATCAGCGTTGGAAATTTTTCGATAAAATCAAGGTAGCGGGTGGTGGCATCCTGGGAAACCAAATTACTTCTCCTTTCTAATTTTTCCCTATGATGTTTTGCCGTTATTTTGTGGACGATACTATCCCAATCGACAATAGTTTCGGAAATTTCGTTCCAATTTTTTTTTGAGAATATGACAAGCTCGCAGTCTGTCATGGCTTGCAGGTATTCTGAGGGTACGTAATTCCCCTCAAAGGCAGGGCCATCCAGAATCAGGTGGTTCTCATCTATAAAATATCGGGTATTTTCCTCACCTTTATTGGTGTAATAATAAACCCGAAGCACGCCGGCTGTAAGAAAACCAATGCGTCTTACCATCTTTCCGGCTTCCCAATAATAGTCGTCTTTGCCAAGCGCTAACACTGTTGCTTTGCTTGAAACAAGGTCAATTTGCTGTTGGTTTAAATTCCCAAACTGTAAAATGTATTCAATAAACCTCTCCATTCCACAAAGTTAGCAATCGTTAGTTAGGGACATTTGTCATTTGGCAAAAACATAGTCATTTACACGTATGGTTCTCACTGCCCAACCGTTGAAGCATTGTATCCGAATCTTTGTTTGAACGAAGCAGAAAAGTGCGAAAAGTTTTCAAACCCGACTTGCAAATAAACTTCCGAAGGTCTCTGTCTTAATTCTGAAATTAAAAAATGTGCTTTATCTAAACGCCTGTCCTTTAACCATCTTTCAGGTGTTTGGTGGAACGCTTTTTTAAAATCCCTTTTAAAGGTTGACATACTTCTTCCTGTTAATTTTGCGAATTGTTTTATCGGCACATTGTAGGTGAAATGGCTGTTCATGAAGGTTTCCAAATCGATTTTGAAAGGTTCACTGAAGTCAAACAGCAATTCTTTTAATCCGGGATCATGAGACAGCAGAAGTTCAATCGCCTCTTTCGTTTTCAGTTCTGATAATCGTTTAGTTAACTGTCCTGGCTGTTCGAAATAGGGAAGAAGCGAATCAAAAAATCCTGAGATAAAATGATTTTGATTGAGTTTAAGCATCGTTTTCCCTGTGTAGGGCGACGTTGCGGTAAGTCCATTCGCAGCACTGTATCTTCTTAACGTTTCCTGGTCTAAAATGATACCTACGGACTTAAAAGGCTTTCCGTCAGCCGAAGGGATTTTAACCGTTTTGGCTAACTGATTCCTTTTTAGCAATCCTATTGTTCCCGGAGTATATCGTTGTGTTTCTTCATTGTTGTAGACACGCCCTTCTCCTGATAGAAGCATCGACAATGTATGTTCACTCCAAAATTGCTCTTGGCTAAACTGTTGCTTACTCGTGTAAGAAAGCAATATATTATGCTGAACAATGTCTATCGTTTCCATTTCACTTGGTACTACTTTATTTGACTTGCGAGAATTTTATCCATTAACTTATCTGAGGTTATTTTCTTGACAAAAAGAATGGGCTTAGCCAAGTAACCTTTTGCATATCTCGCTTTTGGACTTTTTGATTCAATGGCCTTCTTGATCAGTTCCGCAATAATAATAGGGTCGGAACTTTTATCATCACTGTTTTTAATCATATTTGCAAATTTTGATACCATGTCTTTGTATGCTCCATTGCCTGATGTCTTTATCAGATTATCATAGGCGATATTGCTCCATTCTGATTTAATGGCGCCCGGTTCAATAAGAATAACATCAATACCGAAAGGTTTGACTTCGTTTCTCAAACTATCACTCAAGCCTTCCAATGCGAATTTACTGGCGTGATACCAACCCCCTAAGGGGCCGGCCAATTTTCCACCAACCGAAGATATATTTACAATTTTTCCAAATTTATTCCTGCGCATATAAGGCAACACCAATTGTGTAAGCCTCATGGCTCCAAAGACATTGACCTCCAACTGATGTTTAGCGTCGTTGATGGAAACATCTTCGATGGCACCGTGCGAACCAAACCCTGCACTGTTGACCAAAATATCAATCCGTCCACCGGTTTCTGCTAAAATGTGCTTGACACAAGCTGTAATTGTTTCATCCTTGGTTACATCTAAAACAATAGGATTGACCCCGAATGCCTTTAAATCTTCCAATCTTTCTTGTCTACGCGCCGCCCCATATACTTCATAACCGTTTTGCGCCAATAGTTTTGCGGTTTCTTTGCCCATCCCTGCAGATGCCCCAGTGATTAATACGACTTTTTTCATCTTTTCTAAGTTTTATTTTCAATAATGGCGCAAAGTTAGACGTCTTTTAGGCGATGCATTTTGCTCACAGGTTCAAATCTCTTTGCATAGAAGCTCAACAATTTTTGGTTTTGAAAAAAGCCCTGACGTTCAGCGAGGTTTTGTGATCCGCTGGTACAGGTACTCGAACGCTTTTTTGAAGGTTTGAGGCGATTGAGTCAATTAAAAGACGTACACTGCGACGAAAGAAGATTTTTGTTTAACAGCTTGAAAAATTCTTGTTTATAGGCACTGCCTATTGGGATTAGACGCTCCTCATCTAACATCCTTACGCAATTGCCTTCTATCGTAATTAAGTGCGCAAATGAGATAATAAACGATTTGTGGAGCCTGATAAAGCCGCTATTGGACAGTCTATCATCTAATTCTTTTAGGCTCATATAGGTGATGATGCGTTGTCGCTTGACTTGGTGGATGGCAACATAATTGCCCAATCCTTCAATAAACGTGATGTCTTGTATGTCCACTTTGATTAACTTTCCTTTCTGCTCGCCTTTAACAAAGAGGTAAGCCGTACTTACGTTATGTGTTGCGGGGGGGACTTGATAGGGAATTGCCAACCGGTTAACAGCTTTTAGAAATCTTGGGAAGTCAATGGGTTTCAGTAGGTAGTCAACCGCCTCATACTGAAAGCCTTCAAATGCGTATTCCTTATAGGCGGTCGTCATGATCACACGTATGTCTCTTTTAATTAGTTTGAGCATTTCTATTCCCGACAGTTGTGGCATTTGTACGTCTAGGAAAATCAAACCACCTGGCATGCGGTTCACCATTGATAAGCCTGCGATGGGATCAGTTGTTGATCCGATGAGGTTGAGGTATGGAACTTTACTCACATAATGTTCGAGCAAATCTATAGCATGTTGTTCGTCATCAATGATAACACAATCGATCATGGGTGCAAAGGTATTTTCAAACGAACCGCAAACGTAGATGCAATGTCTTCCACTTGCATGGTAAAATTGTCCCCGTACATCAATTGCAGTTGTTTTTTAATGTTTTTTAGACCGATGCCGTTGGACAATTCTTTGACGCCGGTACTTTTTTTGTTCTTTATATAAAACGTCAGTATGTGGTCATTCGTATATAAGTGAATCAGAATAGGATGCGCTTTGTCGTGCGGGTCACCATGTTTAAACGCGTTCTCTACTAATGTGATTAACAACAAGGGCATAATGGAGACAGAAAGGTTTGAAATATTTTCTTCGTATTGAATATGGAGACGATGGTTATGTCGCCGTTGATTGATTTCAATCACGTTTTCCAAGTGCTTTACTTCCTCCATGATGTTCACCAAGCCATTGGCGTCCGCATTTTTCCCTAACGCATAACGCATAATATTAGCTAATATCAATACGGAGTCTGCCGTTTCTCCGTCAAATTTCAAAACTTTGCCGTAAATGAAGCTCAATGAATTGAATAAGAAATGCGGATTGATCTGATGCTTCAATGCGCTGAGCTCAGCCTCGGCTTTCTGTTTTTCCAAAATGATCTGCTGTTTGCTTTTTCGGTTCCACTCTACCACAAAGGCCATAGAAAGGCTCAATATGATGTCAAACACGTAAAAAATCCCATTCCATATCAAAAACCAGTAGACGCTGTCTTCAGGAACAAAGGTTTTCGATGCCACATCCGATTCAGGCCTGGGTTCAATAGTCCATACCCAATAGTGAATACCAAGTTTTACGATATAAAATGCCAATGCAACCGCCAAAGCCCTTCGTTTGCGCTGCCTGCGCAGCAATGGCAAGAGGATTTGGAAGACCAAGATGTAATAGGTGGTGACGGAATCCACCAGGAACAAGATCGTATTGGTGGCAAAGCCAAAGCGTCCACCAAAATCTTGCATGGTTTTCTCTGGGTTAGCAATGTATGTCGTAACGAATAAAGCGGCATAGAGCAACATGCTCAGCAACGCTAATATGCTCAGCCGTCTGTGGTTGCGCTTAAAAAAATGCACGATCGGTCCGAGAGGATTCTTTAACATCGTCAAAAGGATAATCCCAGTCCGCCAAAAATGCCAACATGACCTTTGGTCGTGTAGGAGACGTCGATCCGTGATTGAAGTTTTAGCTTTGGGATGGCTTGCTGCCGATATCCGACGCCGAATACACCGATGACACCTGGGTTGTACCCTTTGAAAAAATCAGGGGCAACATCTCCGGCCCCGGCAAATACGACATAGCCATATCGCGGGTCGATATTGCTGAAATTGGATCGCAGTTCGGCTTGTACCGCAATGGCTTGCCGATCAATGTACAGGTTACGCCAAACGCCGCGCAATATCCGGTCACCCGAAAGGTAGGGCAGCTGATAAAATGGGGGCTCTCCATTAAAGGTGCCTTGGTAAAGTGCCTGGACAGCCAATGTAGTACCGTTGGTGAGTATCGGTAAGGCGTGGAACCCGCGGTAATCCAATCGGACATCACTATATTGGTAGTCACTCCCCAACCAATCGCCAAAACGCGTGAAAGATAAATCCACATAATAACCTTTTGTAGGGAACAGTACATCATTGCGGGTATCAAAGCGCAATACTGGCCCTATACCGGCTAGCAAACCGCCATCAGCATCGGGTACGGACAAAGATGGGGACTCATCGAAATCTAACGGGCTGTCATGACGGATTTGATACGCAACCCCTGCAAAGAAGCGGTCGCCGATGCCTTTTGTCAAGGCGCCGCTCCAGGAAAACACATCGTTATGGTATGTCGTATTTATCCTCCTTTGAGCGCCGTGCCCCAGTCCGAAGAAATAAGACCGATTGTTGTTGACGTAGCTGATTTGGTTAGCGAAGTGCCATCCTCGTTTACTGAAATAATTTACGGCTAAACTTGTTTGTAATTGACCGCTGAAACCATAAGCCGCAGAAGGTGTTATGATAGATGGGCGGAAATAACGTTTGTCTACTGCTGTGCTATCGTTTTGTGGGTGGAAAATGAAACTCATACCGAAACCCAATAAGAAGTTTGTTTCGGGCGTGTAAGCGATGAGGGGGATGGGCAACATGTCCACCTTTTTGGCTTTCCCTAAATACGCGCTATCAGGTTGGGTTGTCACTGTATCAGCCGGCCTGTAGGCAGCTCTCAGCCACGCATCCTTCAGCACTATCAGCTGTTGGCCATCTAACTGGCCATACGCCTTTACACCCTGATCACGCATCTGCACAGAACGATTGGCAAGGTTCCAGACGATCAGGTTTCCGGTATCATCGAGACTGATCAACCCTGTGCCGGTTGGCGTATAAGCTATCCGCGTGATCTGCCCGCCATTGGTACGGATGGTGTGCAGCACACTGTCCTTTAAAAGATCCCGCACTTCAATCACATTCTTATGATTGATACTGGCGTATTGATGGCGTAGGGTAGGATGGTAGACTAAGCTTGTTAGTCGGGATTTTTCCCAGTTAATCTTTTCGGTTTTTAACGTCTTCGAATGGATGGCCGTTACGATTGAACCTGCGGCTACCAGCAGTTGGGAGCCGTCTGCATTGGCGGCTGCGCTGTTGGTTAGGCTAGCCACGGCTCGTTCAGCCTGTAATTGCCAATACTGCGTGTCATAAGCGGCAAGCTTTGCATTCCAAAACGTTTTGGAATGGATAAAAAAAGCGCTCCTCCCATCCACTGAAATAGTCGCTGATTCCAGTGCAAACGGGAATAGTTGCCTCAATTCACCATTTTTGGCCAGATCGTGTACATAAGTGATCCGCGCTGCCTTTGTCTTGGTCGAATAGATGAACCACCTGCCATCTTCGCTGATGGCACTATAATACAGTACTTCGGGTTGGTGGGGTGCGGCGATACGGGTATTTACATGGGTCAATGCGTCAGTGACAACAAAAAAACCGTCCGATAACGTCAGCACCTTCCCACCGTTGAAGGCCAGTACCCCCGCTGTATCCCCGGACATGGTTGGTTGTGCTTGGCTGGTGCCAACAGAAAGGTAGCTTGAAATAAAGAACAGGCAATAGAAATGTAAGATAATATTAGGAATTGACATCAGCTCGCTTTTCGTTAAAAATATATTGTTTAAAGATGCAAATGTATCGTAATGGCTTCTTGCTTCCAATTCAATTATACGAACGACGGCATTCATGATGTGAACGGCTCATTTGAACAGATCAGACATTTACGAATACGTTAACCGTTCCAGCAACACGTCAGGTGGACTAATGAATCTTGGAGGTAAATCATTTAGTAGAACGAATAGTCCTTACTGACCAAAGCCTGTTGTTGTAGAATAGGTGCTTACGGAATCCAACGAGCATTAAAAGGCGCTGCTGATAACACTGTCTAACATAGCGCTATGACAGACAGTTGTTTCAACCCTTTGGGGGGGTAGCGTTTGAACACTTCTACTCCACCTGCCTTTCCTGATATTTAGTGCGATACTGTAGGGGTGATAGCCCTGTTTCCCGTTTAAAAACCCGTCGGAAAGCTTCAAAATCTGTATAACCGACTTCATAGATTATTTCGCTTATGGTTGAGTCGTCGTGTTCGAGAAATTTCTTGGCAGCTTCCATCTTCATTTTTTGGATGTACGTATTCACGGTATGGTGGGTTGCCCTTTTAAATCTCCGTTGAAAGGTTCGTTGCCCCAATTGACCGATATCTGCCAATCCTTCGAGATTTAACCTGTCCTGATAATGACGTTCAATGTAGTCCTGTACCCTGTGTATGGCGTTATCATTGTGAAGTCGACTACCTTCAAAGATGGCATACGAAGCTTGATCTATTCGAGTCATGTCCACTTCAAAGTATTTACTGGTTTTAACGGCAATTTCATAATTAGAAAACTTGCCTACTAAATAAACAAGCAGATTCCAGTAGGAGTTGGCACCACCGCTTGTATAAAGTCCCTTATCATCTGTAATGACTTTATCAACCAATCTTACCTTAGGGTATTTTGAGCGAAACTCGTTCACTGCTTTCCAATGTGTGGAACACCATTTGTAGTCTAATAAGCCGGTTTCAGCCAATAAAAACGCTCCTACGCACAGGCTAGCCACTTGAGCACCGTCCTTATAACGTTGTTTAATCCAAGGAATGAACTCCTTATTAATGTCTACACTTTCTGATAAATCGCCGCTCAAGGGCGGGATAAGGATAAGATCTGTAGTCTTTAGTCTGTATATCGTTGTATCTGACTGTATGATATAGCTCCCTTCATGCAGTTTCATCTCGTCGGAAAGCCCTACCAGCTGAACCTGAAACATGGGTTTTTCCCCATTTTCTTCGAGGAAGTCATTAACGCTCTTAAACATATATTGAGCATTTCCAATGGCTGCAATCAACGACTTCTCAACAACAAGTATGGAAACACGCTTCATTTGTTCACCAAATTAACTAAAATGAGCAATGATAATCAATTTATATCAAATTCTCATGCGTTGATTAACACACAGCTTACGAATAAAGTTGCCGGTCTGAGATCGTACTTGAGCAGCAATATGGCAATAATACCATCGTTAATTGTCACTTTTGCCTATGTGGTTTTTTTGAAAAAGGTAATAGTTTTGACAAAACAGTTAGTTTAATAAAAATAGAAAAGCTATGAAAATAGTAATTTTAGCAGGAAGCGTAAGGAAGAACAGAAAATCCATAAATGTTTGTCTTTACCTTGAAAATCAGTTTTCCAATCTTGGAATTGAAGTGGACGTAATTGATATGACGGAGAATCCCCTCCCCATTTATGACGGTTTTGCAGAGGAGAATTCGGATGTAATGAAAATAGCGGAAAAGATTAGTGTGCGGTTAGAAAATGCCGATGCAATGATATTGGTTACCCCGGAATATAACGGTAGCTTTTCGGGGGTACTCAAAAACACCTTGGATTATTTTTGGGTTGAATTTGCCCGTAAACCGATTGGGATCGCCGCCGTTTCTGCGGGAAGAATGGGCGGAATCAACGCTTCGACACAATTACAGCATGTGATCTTAAGTTTAGGAGCTTATCCCTTGCCTATAAAACTCCTTGTTCCTGATGTAGAAAACACTTTTGACAGCAACCTCAGTCCGATAAAAGATGACTTCATAAATAACACAAATGAGTTCATAAAAGAATTACTGTGGTTTGCTAACGCCTTAGCTAAAGCAAAAACGGAAGACGTAAAAGAAATGGTAATAACATGATACAGTCTGTACAATGTCTTACGGGAGCGTTCAAGGATAGTCGTGGCTCAACGAATAGTTTGTGCAATTATTTCACATATCGCAATGGATGGGCGATTCAAACAATTGGTTATGAAAGAAAGAATTAAATTATCACAAATCTCAAAAGAGCATGTAGACGTATTGATGCAAACGGAAAATTACATCAAAAACAGCTGGATACCGGCACGACTTATGGAGCTTATAAAGTTTCGTGTTTCTCAGATCAACGGCTGTGCCTATTGTCTGGATATGCACTTCAAAGAGGCCATTCATCATGGTGAAAGTGATAAGAGATTGTATTCCCTGTCTGCCTGGAGGGAGTGCCCTTACTATTCAGAAAAAGAACGCGTGGCTTTGGATTTTGCAGAATCGCTGACGCTGGCCAGTGAAAACGAGATCAGTGATGAGCAGTTTAAAAATCTGAATGCGCTCTATACTGTTCAGGAAATTGCCGACCTGACTATGCTAATTAGCCAAATCAACCTCTGGAATAGATATATGAAAGTGCTTCGCACTACTCCGGGGAATTATAAAGTAGAACAAGCTTCATAGTTCTCTGAATGATTTTTGTAAATTAAAAACCACCATCCCACGTGGGTAAATGCCACTCCATTTAGTTGTTATATTAAACCTGCAATGATAAAATCAAACTCAATATACTTTCTTTTAATAGCATTCATGATGGGGATTGCCCCGATGTGCATTTATAATGCATATACACAAACTGCTGAAAGGCTACAATTTGAAGTAGAATCAGACCCACTTGCATTTGTTTTCAACGGCTATTCTTTACACGCTGCAATTACCTATTCCGGTTTTAGGACGAGCTTAGGTGTTTTTGCGATTGAAACTCCTGACTTTTTACTTCAGAATGAGGCTTATTCAGTATATACCTCCGGGTATGATGTTAAAACCGATTACCTTTTTGGGGAAAGTAGAGGATTCTTTGCAGGGATTCAACTCACCTATACCGCAGATATATTAGAACTAAAAGATGGCGAAGGTGATACGGATAGACTCAGAAACCTGAATATTGGAATAAGGGCTGGGTATCGTTTTATGTTTGGTAAAAAAGAAAACAACTATAAAGGTTTTTACATTTCGCCCTGGGTTGCACTTTTGTATAATCCCTCGACAAAGACCGTCAGTCAAGGGGCTGAGGAATACAAGCAGGCTTCCTGGGTCCCATTTCCAACGATTCATCTTGGGTGGAGGTTTTAAAAAAAGCTATCAATTGATTCAGACAGTTTCCGAAAAATTACTGGATACTTTGGAAATAGCTATTTTTACCCCAGAAAACATACAAAAATGAAATTCATTTTAACAATATTCTTATTCTTGCATTTTTTAATATTAGCCCATGCACAATCAGAAAAAAATGCTCCAGCAAACAGCTGGACAACACAAAATCGATTGTTATCACCACAGGAAATGCAGGATGACCTGCAAGTATTTCTCGACATCCGTAAAAACGTGAATTCGGGGCTGTACATCTATCGCACGGAAAAACAGATAGACAGCATCTACAAGTGGGCTTTTGAAAAAGTGAAACAGCCGCTGCCCCTTAATGACTTTTTTAAAATCATTCTTCAATTGACCGATTTTGAGGGCAGCCTCCACAACTATACCGAACCGGGCACCAATTTAATGGGTTTCCTGAAAGAACAGCGTGTTTATTTCCCATATCATTTGACCTATATGGACGGTAAAATGATCTTTGACGGGTACCACGATACTATTCCACCGGGAGCAAGAATCCTGAGTATAAATGGGGTAAACGATACGGAACTGATGCGCTCCTTTTATAAATATTTCCCTGTTGATGGATACAACAAAACCTATAAATTATCATCTGCTGTGGAAAAGGTTTTTCATTGGCGGTATTTTATGGAATATGGCCTTACGGCCGAGTACATCGTGGAATATACGGCACCGGGTTCTGAAAAAGTCATGACTACCACCCTGCCGGCCGTATCCTTTGAAGCTTATGAAGAAAACCAGAACAACAAATTCAGCGCACCCATATCTGATAAGCTTGATTTCAAAAAGCAGCCTGCTTATGGCTTTGAAATGATACGACCCAATACAGGCCTGCTTAACATTAGGTGTTTTTGTATGGCAACCGGAATTGACGACCCGGCTTTTGAAGTATATGTCAGTTTTATCGATAGTGTTTTCAATGTGCTTGACCAAAACAAAATTCCCAATTTGATTATTGATGCGCGTAACAACCCCGGGGGAAGTGACCCCACTTTTGAACAACCGATCATGTACCTGAGCGATGAGAATTTCAAGGAAAACCTGGGGGCTCATATTATTTTTGACCCAAGCACTATCCCTTATGAAGAGTACTTTTGGGGTGTTTCCACTACAGAACGTATAGACAGTCTAACCCTGCAAAAGGACGCGAATTCCTTAAAGATTATTTTTATGATTTTAAAGACGGTAAAAGCCTGCAAAATGAAAAATACAATCCCGTATATAGATCCAAATCCCCTGCATACCAAGGAAAACTCTACTTGTTGATCAATGAGAACGTGGCTTCTGCAGCTTCTCATTTTGCCTCCTTGGTAAAAGCATATGCCAGAAACGTAACCATCGTAGGTGTGGAAACCGTAGGCGGGTATTATGACCACAATGGCCATATATCTTTAGTATATGAACTTCCCAATTCTGAAATAAAAACGAAATTCTCGGTAGTCTATGTGGTTCAGGATGCTCGAGTATTGCCCGACCAACCACAGGGGAGGGGCATAATACCCGATTATGAAGTATGGCCACGGTTGGATGACTTTTTACAACATAAAGATACCCAGATGGAATTTATATTACAGCTTATTGGAAATCAATAGCAATTAAAAAAACACCCAATTATTAATGAACGATAATCACTACAACAAGGAGGGTTTGGCCCAACAGGGCACAACAAAGGGCTTTTACCCGAGCTGAAAGACGTTGTGAGCCTTGTATCTTAATTATCAGTTAAATGCCTTCGGAATTCAAGAGGCGACAAGCTGGTTTTCTTCTTGAACAGCGTACTGAACGACTGTGCGTGTTCAAAACCTAGTGTATAAGCGATTTCGCTTACGGATAAATTTGTAGTCGAGAGTTTTTCCTTCGCCTTTTCAATCAACTTCTGATGTATATGCTGTTGTGTATTTTGCCCCGTACGCATGCGGAGCAGATCACTCAGGTAGTTGGGAGACAGGTTCATCAGTTCGGCCACGCGTTGTACCGTCAACAGTTCCGGTTGTGTTGTAGTACTGCTGTCAAAATATTCATCGACAAGGTGTTCAAATCTGGCAAGCAGTTGATGATTGTGGTTCTTCCGGGTGATAAACTGCCGCTCATAAAATCGATTGGAGTAATTGAGCAACAACTCAATTTGCGATAGGATAATTTCCTGAGTATATTTATCAATATGCAGACATTCCTTATCGATCTTGTTCAATATGGTAATAAGATCATCTTCTTCTTCAGCAGAAAGATGCAGCGCCTCATTTACAGCGTAAGAGAAGAAGCTATAACGGTTGATGTTGCTTGCCAGTGGATGGGCCAGCAAAAAGTCAGGATGGAAAATAAGCAGGTAACCAGATCCGCATTCCATGTTATTCAGATCCAAATGTTGCACCTGATTAGGGGCAGTAAAGCTCAGAACGCCCTTATTGTAATCATAATGTTGCTGACCATATCGTATTTTGCCCTTGACTTCCCTTTTGAGGGCAATACAATAAAAGCTGTTCACAAAACCTTTCCATACATCATCTTCCAGGAAAAAACTTTCGGACAAGTTAATCACACTTACCAGTGGATGGCGTGGCTCCGGTAAAGAGAGTAACCGGTGAAATTCTGATACCGATCTGATGGCATTCATCATACTAATTTAAACATTTTAATGTGTACAGTAGCGGCTGCATCCGTAAATGCAGCCGTACAAATCCTCTAATCAATAAGCCCCATACTAAACTCATCGTATGGATTACCGGTATCGGTACCCGGCGGTACGATACGCTCGAGTTTCGACAGGTCGGCCTCGCTCAACTCAACTTCTGCGGCCGCTAAGTTTTGCGCTACATATTTCCTCCGTTTGGTGCCCGGAATCGGTAAGATACCCTTGTTTATAATCCAGGCCAGCGCCAGCTGTGATGCGGTTATTTCTTTCTCTTCGGCCATTGCCTCAATTGCTTTAACCAGTTCAATATTCTTGTAAAAATGTTCTTCCTGAAAACGGGGGATTGCCCGGCGGAAATCATCTTCCGGTAAGTCATCTATATTTCGGATCTGTCCCGACAAAAAGCCACGTCCCAATGGTGAATAAGCAACAAATCCTATCCCCAGCTCATTCAGCGTGTTCAGTATGCCGCGTTCCTCGACGGTACGTTCAAATAAAGAATATTCACTTTGTACCGCCGTAATCGGGTGAATGGCGTGAGCTCTTTTCACTGTTTCTGACGATACTTCCGACAGTCCGAGATAACCCACTTTTCCCTCCTTCACCAGCTCGCTCATGGCCTCTACGGTCTCTTCGATGGGCGTGTTTTTATCCAGTCGGTGCATATAGTACAGATCAATATACTCGGAGTTCAGATTTCTAAGCGAACGTTCCACCGCTTTTCTGACATATTCTTTTTTGCCATTGATAGCCCAGGTCACTTTGTTGTTATCATCTATTTCCCAGCCGAATTTTGTCGCGATGATATATTTATCCCTATTACCATCTATCGCTTTAGCAATCAGCTGCTCATTTTTGAAGGGTCCGTACAGATCGGCAGTATCTAAAAAATTGCCACCCAGCTCGAGCGACCGGTGAATTGTCGCGATAGCTTCCTGTTCGTCGGCCTCGCCATACATGTTTCCTTCTTCAAAACCCGTCATACCCATACAGCCCAGACCTATAACGGGTACGACCAAACCTTGGCTTCCTAAATTTATTTTTTTCATAACCATACTATCAAATTTGATAAATCAAAGTTCGCTAAGAACATTTTAACAGCTGTATGCAAAGCCCTGAAAGTTGTATGCAAATCAAGGATTAGCTAACTATGCATTAAGTGAAAAATGCTAAAGATTAAATCTGATGTTGTTATGGAGATTCAGGGATAATGGGTAATCTGTACTAAGCGTTTCATCACAAAATTTGCCCATTCACTTCCCTTTGAAGCTCGAAAGAAACTGCTTTCTCTATATTACTTTTTAATCTTGTTTTTAACTTATATTCTTGGGTATCAAATAAATAATCGATAGGCAGTCGTTGTATATGGTTGATGCGAATTTTACATCCGTCCTGTTTCACATGAGTAAAGAGGAGATGGCTGTCATACGAGATTTCAAAAGGTTGTGATAGTTTAATCGGTCTGGTTGTTTTGCCGAGTACAGCGTACTCCAATTCTCCATTTGAAGTAAATCTTTTGATGACGAATTTGTCGTTATATGTGGGGCGTATACTAAACCATGCTCCGTCACCCACACCGCCGAGATATTGCGCGTCTTGAGGTACAGCAGTAGGTTTAGAAGAAAAGTTCATACAACCAATGACGTGGTCATTGGGCAAAAGCCTCGCTTTCTTTAGCATGATGTTGTCGCCAAGATTCTTTAGTAATAATAGTAGGGACTGCCAGCGATTCAATTTAAAACGCTTTAAGCCTTGTTCCCGAGTATACGAATATATCATCCGGTCAGGTACCACATTAACCACATTGCTAATGGGACTGGCTTTAATCGTTTCGGGAAAGTTGACTCCGTGACTCCAATTGTACCTTTTGGATGAACGCATCAGCATACGGGTAATAAAGCGGGAACAGTTATTATTGTTACGGGCTACTGCACCGTAGGGGTAACTTCCTTGACATACACAATCATCTCCATAAGCTTTGGCGAGCTCAAAGTTGATGTCACGGGCGATAGCGAAATAGAGAATCCCTTCTCCGTTCATCGCAGATGTCAAAGCTTCAATTTGTTCTGTAACCTCTTCGAGGTTAGCGATACATTCATTTTCAAACGTTGCCTTTAGATTAATATCCAAGCGAGGGTCGGAAAACTTGGAGCGCGCACGGCCGTATCCCCGAGGCGTTATATAACGTCCGAAGTCATAAAAGAGCATCTCGCCCGTTTCCCGTTTAATTATAACAATACCCGTATGACCGACTTTGAAATTTAGGTTTTTTACGATGCCGACTTTCCTGAAAAACATCATCCACTTTTCATCTCCACGAATGGTAGCATCAGGCCATGTTAAAATAAGGGCTATATCATTGTAGGTGATAGGTGGCTGCATGAAATCTTTTTTTGAAATTGGCATTAAAGTAAACCCCGTTTATTGAAAAAAACCGTATTTGATTTTTTATCGAGGCTATACAGTGACAGTTCAGATAGTACCTGTTTTTGTTGTCCTTTGCAATTATCATTAATATAATTGCGGGTATGTAAACCATCGTAATCATCGTTTCCAACGCTTATGTGTCCACAGCCAACCGTATGGTTCTTCCCTGATATTTTCCGTTAATAGGTCAATGTACTTTTGGGTTATTTCGCCATCGGCCGTAGATTGCGCATTGGCGCTTATCGGTACGAAGATTACTTTGTAATTTCCTTTTGATAGCTGTGTAATATGCAGATAGATAACTGCCGTCCGACCCTTGCGAGCCAATTTTTCCATCCCTGAAAAAAAATATGTTTCCTGATTCAATAAAGTAAACCTGTATTTTTCCTCCTTTATGCGTGGACATTGGTCAGCAAGAAAAAGATAGACGGCAGGGGTTGGGCTTTTAGATAGGACATGGCGCATAACTGCGCTATCAGCTAATAACTTCATGCCAAAACGAGACCTTAGTTTAATCATTAGCCTATTTATCGTCCCAGACCTAAGGGGTTTGTAAACGGCATACATTTCGTGGCGTATTTTGTATGGCATGAAATTTAACATCTCCCAATTGCCACAATGCCCCAAACAGGCAATGACATTTTTCCCAGAACTTATATACTGGTCTATCAGCTCCAGATTCTCAAATATTATTTTCTTATCAAGTACTTCCGCCGGAGCAGAGACACTTTTTATCATTTCGGCAAAATAGGATACAAAACAAATGTAAAACTTTTTTACAATTGCGTGGATTTCCCCATATCGCTTTTCAGGAAAGGAGCGTGCAACATTTTGAAGGACTACCGCTTTTCTATACCCGATGATGTAATAAACAAAAAAAAAAGTGAGAGACGCCAGCGCATACAGAAATCCCATTGGTAACAGACTTATGGCGTAGGTGAAAGTATATAAGACCCTATATGCAACAGCCTGTAAGGCATGCTTCATTTTCATCTGAATAGTTGCTTTTTTCGGTGATGAAGCTTGCATGAGTTCATCATATTTTTTGATTGACAACCCTGTAGGTTTCATGGATTAAAATTTCATTTTTAAACCAACGGACGCATACGGAGAGACAGAAAAGTGGTAGTCATTATCACCTGCAAACACCCCCTTCAAGGTTCTGGCGCTGTATGACGCAGGACGGAATAGATTCAGCCCCGCCATACCCGTCATGGAAAGCCCCTTATTGCCAAGTTTTACTTCGGGACGAAACCCTGTAACGATATATTGGTGGAAGAATATCACATCTTCGCCGTCCTTTTCCAACAGAGCTACCTGTCCGTTCATTTCAAGGGCATAGGATAGTTTGAACCTGTTATTGAAACCATAACTT
Source organism: Parapedobacter sp. ISTM3 (assembly GCF_016533505.1). NCBI lineage: Bacteria > Pseudomonadati > Bacteroidota > Sphingobacteriia > Sphingobacteriales > Sphingobacteriaceae > Parapedobacter > Parapedobacter sp. ISTM3. Next base: position 447,482 of record NZ_JAENGN010000002.1, read on the forward strand.
ACCGACACGTCCAAGCCCTCTACCAGTTCAATATTTACATCGTATTTCCCATCGTGGCTCCAATTGACATAAACCGCAGGGAATATCATGGGGTAGCCCAGCGAACTGTTTATAGCCACACCGCCTCCAATGTCAAGATTGGGATTCAGATGACGGATAAAGACAACTCCGCCGCTTCCAAGCACATTTTTGAAGCTGATTTTGGAAAAGTCGGTAGAAGGTGTAAATACGCCCATTCCGACACTTGCCCTCATCGACCATTTGTCGTTCAACGGGCGTAAATGATAAACGCCTAAATGCAAGTTCATGATTTCGGACACCATATATTCCGAAAAATTCTGGTTTTTCAACGATACGTATGCCCCGCCAAGACCAAGTCCCCAGGCGGTCGGACGGTTGTTCTCATTTAACCTCATGGATAAGGGCATGCTGAACGCCCCCTGGTAAACCATGGCCGAGCCTTTCGCATCACCAATTTTTTCCCTTGGTTTCTCGCCTGGAGGCAAATAATAGTAGTCGGAACTTCCAATGTACTCCATTCTGAAGGACACCTGCTGTGCTTTTGACTCCAAGCATAACAACATGAGCAATGCTGCTAAGTATAATGATATTGACTTCACGATGTTAGAATTGTATCTGTACATTTTTGTTATATTCTGACCAAAAGAATGATGAAACAGGCAAAACAGAAAGCGATAAGCTGCGGATTGCAGAATCGACGGGATGAAATGTAGCATGAAAAGCATGGAATAAATGATAGGCGCACTAGACAGCGTAAGAAGCTATTACGTACCGATATTCAGGTATCTCACGTTTGGCATGAACCTAACTTCGGTACGCAATCTGCTTTTGATAACTCCTTGACTTTTAAAATTTGTAGGCCACTCCGATGGACGCAACGTGGCTTTTCATCGAACCCCCTTTTGCTTTTTGCAGGTCTGCGAGGCCGAGCTGGTAATTTGCATTTATTTGCCAATTTTTATCAAAGTCGTAGCCAATAATACCCCCGACGCCGTAGTCAAAACGGTTCATGGCCGGTCTGCCCGCTTCGCTGTTATTTTTGAAAAGGTTTACACCATTGGACTTCGTACTGATGCCGTAGCCAACATACGGGCCTGCTCCTATAAAGGCTTTTCCGCTGCCCAACTCTCCCTGCACAATCCCGAAAATTGGCACCTCTACGCCGAAAGATTTGATTTTATTGGTTGTTCTGTCTGCTGTGGATTCCAGCTTGGAAGTCCTGTAATACACATCGATACCGGATTGCAGGGCAAAGTTTTGAGTTAGGTCGTATCTGACGAAACCGCCAACCGAACCGCCTATGTTCATTTTGCTTTTGAATCCTTTCATATTGCCGCTTAACCGATAATTGGAAAGGCTTGATCCGGCTTTGAAGCCGATTGATACAGGATTGTCCTGTGCAGATAATTGAAAGGAGAAAATCAGTGCACCTACCGCGGAAGCAAATGTTAATACGTTCTTTTTCATTGTTCTGAAATTTTAATGTTGTTTTTAAATTCTGAACAAAAGAACAACGAACGGTGCGGTTACGAAATCTTTAAGCGATAGGCCTTAGAATCTAATAAATGAACTGCACTATCCAAGGAATGGAATTTTCAGCATCAAGCTATTGCACAATACCGTCCATCCATCTCAGGAAGTCCGGCACGCGTACACGGCTTACCAAAACCTCATGCGGGCATTGGGGTACAAAGGAAAGTTTCATACGGCTGTTGAAGTATTTTGCAACGTTTTCAATGGCTTTTACATTCCCGATGCAATTACGTGATACACGGAAAAACAAACGGCTATCAAGCTGTTGCTCTAATTGGTCTAAGGTATAATTAATGATATAGCGTCTATCGTTGAATGTATGGAGGAAGACGACCCCGTCTTCACTGTAAAAATGGGCAATATCTTTGGTCTCTATATAATGATAGCTTTCCCCTTTGGATATCAGGAAACGATTTTTGGTTTTAAGCGATAATAATTGCTCAAAATTCTTGGATTTGCTTTTATAAGTACGGTTATGGAAGATGTTCTCAAATTTGGTTAATGCTGTCTCTAGTTCACTTTCATCAAATGGTTTTAACAGGTAATCGATACTGTTCAACTTAAACGCTTTTATAGCGTGTTCATCGTAAGCTGTCGTAAATATAACAGGTATGGTGACCTCCACATGGTTAAATATTTCAAAGCAGTTCCCGTCGGCGAGACGGATATCCATAAGAATCAAATCAACAGCGGATTCTTTCAGAAATCCAATGGTATCGACAACCGTTTTCGTTTGGTTCTCCAACAGATAACCCGGACGTAATTTCATCATCATACGTTTCAGTTCTTCGTATGCGAACCGCTCATCTTCTACTATCAGGTACTTCATGACTGTATATAGGGAATTTTTACAATAAACATTTGCTCGGTATGCTCAACCGCAACTTCTTTAGCATAGATTTTATATTGATTGGCGATGTAATTCAGCCCTATTCCACCGTTGTCTGCACTGCCTGATGGTTGGATGTTGTTTTCGACCGTAATATAGTCATTATCAACATTGATTATAATATTCAACGCTGATTCTTCGGTTGCGATATTGTGCTTGAATACATTTTCTATAAGCAGTTGCAGCGTAAGGGGGATAATCTTATGCTGTTCACTGGACGATATTTTATTTACCGTAAAGGTAAAAGAGTTTTCGAACCTCATTCTCATCATAAATATATACGAATCCAAGGCATCCAATTCTTCCGCAACAGATACTATTGGCTGTTGAGTGAGGGATAGTACATATCGATACGTTTTTGAAAGGGCTTTGGTAAACTTGTTGGCGTTTTCCTGATTTATGTATATTAATGACGATAATACATTCAGGGAATTAAACAGGAAATGCGGGTTTATCTGTGACCTCAATGTCTCGTGCTGAAACAGGAGGACCTTTCGTTTGGCTTTCTCGGAATCGGCTATGGCTTTTTGTTCAGATTGGAAATAATGGATTAACTCGAATACCAACAGAATAGGAATATTTGTAGACATAGCAAATGCAAACTTGACAAGGAAAGGAGGCAGTCCATCTTCGGGAATGAGAAACACGTCATATATCACAAAATTGAACATCCATAATAGTATCAAGCATATCAAGGTTATACCGGCAATGTCTGCCACAATACGTAAAAATATATTCTTGGAATATGGTAAATATTTGTTTAAAAACAATAGTAATCGGTAATCTGCTATACACATGGCAAAGATTACGACGTAATGAGCCGATAACTGTATATGAAAATTACTCCATAGGTCTTCTTTCATTAAAATAATGCTGAAAAGCATCTGGCACAAAGCGTATATCAGTGTCGAGCAGAGAAAGATGACCAGTCTTTTTACATTTGTTCTTTTTATTTGAACCATTCTTCAAAAGTAAAGTTTCCATGCAAGATTTATTGGGAAATGCCTCCGTTTTCCGATGAAGTTCATTATTTAGGGGATGAATTAACGATTGAGGTTTTGGAGAGAGACGAAACGGCTTGGCAGTAGTAGGCGCTATGAAAACGGCTATTGAGAAAAAGGCTCATCGTAAGTCCGATGTTCAACGAAGTAGTTCGAAGCCGGCCGGCTCTTCATTCTCATCCCGGTTTAAACGACAAAGCCCCGACTTTCGTCGAGGCTTTGTGATCCCGCTGGAATTGGCTCAGCCCCGCCGTTCCCGTGCACGCACCCTGAGCCTCCTTCGGATCGAACCCTGCCACCGCTTCATTCTCATCCCAGCTTTATACGACAAAAGGCGCTATCTCTAGCGCCTTTTGTGATCCCGCTGGGATTCGAACCCAGGACCCATACATTAAAAGTGTATTGCTCTACCAGCTGAGCTACGGAATCATCTTTTTTAAGAGCGCTTTCCTTTTCTGGAAAGTGGTGCAAAGATAGGATTATCGATTGTATCGTCCAAAATAAATTGCAGATAATTTTTATGAAATAATAACCGCCTTTGTTTCAGTAATTAAGGTTTTCGCAAAAATATACCGCGAATTATTCATTGTCTTTTTCATACACGATTTCTCCTGCAATAACGGTTTGCAAAACCGTAATGTCGCGTAATTCCGCTACCGGAACGGTCATAATGTCTTTCTCCAACCGGACAAAATCGGCCTTCTTGCCCACTTCGATGCTTCCTCTGGTGTCTTCTTCAAAGGCGGTATAGGCGGCCCAAGTGGTCATGCCACGCAATGCGGCTTCTCGATTGATGGCATTCTCCGGTTGGAAGCCTCCTGCGGGGTAGCCGCTCGCATCCGTACGTGCCACGGCAGCATGGAAGCCCCAGATCGGATTGATGCTCTCCACGGGGAAGTCGCTGCCCAATGCAAGCCGTCCCGTTTCGTCGAGCAGTTGCTTATATGCATAAGCCCCCTTGATGCGCGCTGAACCAATTCGATCGGCGGCCCAGTACATATCTGAAGTGGCATGCGTGGGTTGTACGGAAGGAATAACCGAATACTTACCGAACTTGTCGAAATCGTCCGGGGCTACGATCTGCGCGTGTTCGATGCGCCAGCGGCGATTGTTCTTCCCTTTGAGGTATTTGCCGTAGATGTCCAGTATTAGACGGTTGGTGGAATCGCCAATGGCATGGGTAGCTACCTGGAATTTGCTGTCCACAATGCGCGCAATGGCTGAATCAATTGTTTGAGGGCTGAACAATAAAAAGCCCGTTGTGGCAGCATCCGCGTAGGGGCGGAGCAGACAGGCGCCGCGGGAGCCCAGTGCACCGTCAGCTAATATTTTGAAGGTATGTGCCATGAGCCGTTCGCTTACATAGGGGCCTTCGGCCAGGTAGTGGCTCAGATTTTCTTCCGTGAGGCTAATCATCGCGTTGTTCCGTATACGCAGCAATCCATTTTTGTACAGGCTATCCAGAAAAACGATGGTGCGCCGATCAAGACCAGCGTCGCTCACCGTGGTCAGGCCAACGGCGACACAGTTTGCTTCGGCCTCCTGCAATAGCTGAATGAGCTCTTGTGTAGACGGCTCAGGAATAGCTGCTGCCAACAGTTTCATGGCGTTGTCTACCAGTATGCCGGTAAGACGGCCGTTCTTTTCTTCCACCAAGCCGCCTTCAACAACGGTGGGCCCGGTGATACCCGCCAACTCAAGGGCCTTGCCATTGGCCACGGCTGCGTGTCCATCGATCCGTACAAGGTATACCGGTACATCCGGGAATGCTTCATCGAGTTTACTCCTATCCGGAAAGGCCTTGGTTTCCCATCGGTTTTGATCCCATCCGCGGCCGCGCAGCCACGATGCTTCAGGATGGGAGGCCCGGAACGTTTTGAGGCGATCGATGATTTCGTCGAACGAGGAGGCGCCGGTCAGGTCCACTTGTCCAAGGGTCTCTGCATAACCAAAGAAGTGAGCGTGTGCATCGTAAAATCCGGGATATACAGGCAGACCCTGTGCGTCAATGGTCTCCTTGGCTTTGTAAGCAGAGCGTATCTCGTCATTGGTGCCTACGGCAATAAATTCGCCATTGCGCACGGCAAAAGCTTCTGCAGTGGCGAACGACGAGTCAACGGTATAAACGACGGCGTTATGCACGATGAGGTCGGCCTGCTTGACCCCGTCGCAGGAAGATATGACTGCTGTGGCTGCGGCCAGAAAGAGGATGAATGTGTTATGTGTCATGTGGTAAATGGTTAGTTATTGCTCATTGTAGCGTGGATCATTCGGTCGGCCTGCTGCATATCCTGATGCAAGGAAACATGCTGGAACCCTTTTTTATAGAGCAGGTCGCACACTGCTTGGCCGTAGCTGCGGTTAATCTCGAAATATAGGTCGCCGTTTGGGTGCAAATGTTTCTGTGCGAATGCGGCGATGTGTTCATAAAACAACAGCGGCGTACTTGTGTCCACAAAAAGCGCCTGATGAGGCTCGTGCGACAGCACATTGGGGTGCATGTCGTGTTGTTCGTTCGCCGTGATATAGGGCGGATTGCTTACGACGATGTCGAATACCTGTCCTTCCTGAAAAATGACGTCCCATTCCAGCACGTCAGCGTTGATAAAGTTGATGGCTGCCGATTGAGCATCGGCATTTTGCTTGGCAACCCGTAGGGCCGCCGCCGAAATGTCAAGCGCATAAACGGAGGAATCAGGGAAGGCTTTTTTCAGTGCAATGCTGATGCAGCCGCTGCCTGTGCCGATGTCAATGATACGCCGAGGCATCGAGCCGGCCGCTTGGTGCCCGCTGATGATTAAGTGCACGAGTTCTTCGGTTTCGGGGCGCGGAATTAAAACGGATTCATTGACTGCCAGCCTCATCCCCATAAACCACGCGTATCCAAGGATGTATTGGATTGGCATGGCCTTTTTCAAGGACGATAGCGTATCCAGCAGCCAGTCTACGTCCTGCTCAGGCAGATGCTCGTGCTTGCGGATCAGGTAATCCCGCCGGGACCACCCCAATCGTTCTTCAAGCAGCAGGGAATAGAGCTGCCGGGCTTCGCCAGCATCGTAGAGCGACGCCAGCTCATTCACAAATCGCTGTTCGATGTAGGCAACGGGGTGCATAAGCACAAACATACAGCATACTTTCGGTTTGGCAAAACAATACCGGTTTGTTACCGATTCGTTACCGAATGGCTGAACCTGGCTTACCCTTTCCATACGGTTTGCTTACCTTTCCCATACTTCTTGTATACCCTTTCCATACCCTTTCCATACCCTTTCCATACCGTTTCTATACCGATTCTATACCCTTTCTATACCGATTCTATACCCATTCCATACCGTTTCTTTACCCATTCTATACCCTTTCTATACCGTTTCTTTACCCCGGGGGTAGCGGGAGGGTAAAGAAAAGGTATGGAAGTAGCGAACGAGAACTATTCCGCAACGGCGCCATCGATACTCTGCCGCGACAGACCGCGTATCCGGAAACGGACAATTTTAATTAAGTTTGCACCATGCAGGAGCACGAACGTTACATGAGGCGTTGTTTGGAATTGGCTCAGTTGGGGATCGGATCGGTAAGTCCCAATCCCATGGTTGGAGCCCTGTTGGTCTCCCAAGGACGTATTATTGCCGAAAATTATCACCGGAGGTTTGGGGGGGCGCATGCCGAAGCGTTGGTCATTGAAGAAGTGCTAAGCCACTACGGCGACCAAGCAACGGAATTGCTGCACCAAGCGACGATGTATGTCAGCCTGGAACCCTGTGCGCACCACGGCAAAACCCCGCCCTGTGCGAGGCTGCTGGCCGAATACCGCGTGGGGCGGGTGGTAATTGCCTGCCGCGATCCGTTTGAGAAGGTCAATGGCGCGGGTATTCGTATCCTGAAAGATGCGGGCGTAGACGTAGTCGAAGGTGTGCTTGCTGAGGAGGCACTTTGGCTAAACCGGCGGTTTACCACCCGGGTAGTGCAGCAACGCCCTTACATCATACTGAAATGGGCACAAACCGCCGACGGGTATATGGCCCCCCCTGATGGCACGCAGCGATGGATTACAGGACCGGGGGCTAAGCAGCTTGTGCATCGCTGGCGGAGCGAGGAAGATGCGATATTGGTAGGCGCGAAGACAGCGCTGGTAGACAATCCGCAGCTGACCGTGCGCGAATGGCAGGGCAAAAACCCCAGGCGTGTGCTCATCGACAAGCACCTCGCCGTGCCGGAGGATGCAAAGGTATTTGATGGTAGGGCTGAAACCATTGTTTTTAACGCTGTAAAATCGGATTGGGCGGCAAATATCAAACATATCGAGCTGGAAGACTTTGATTGGTACTTGCCCCAGAAAATTGCCTATCAGCTGTACCTGATGGATGTTCAGTCGCTCATCGTGGAAGGCGGGCGGAAAACGCTCGATTTATTCATTCAGGCCGGACTGTGGGACGAGGCCCGTGTATTTACGTCACGGACGGCCTGGGGTTCGGGAATTGCCGCGCCGGTGTTGCATGCCGCGGGGGCGGGGCATCAAGTTATCGGCCCCGATAAACTGGACGTTTACTATCGCAATCTGCACCGCTGATGGACTTTTACCTTGCCGCAATTATCCAAGCCCTCTGTCTTGGTCCGCTGGTCATCGGATTGTTTCTTTCAATGAAGATATTCAATATACCCGATATTACGGCGGATGGAAGTTATACATTAGGCGCGGTCATTACGGCCGTGGGATTAGCCAATGGCTTTTCACCTCTGGTTACCTTGCTGTTGGCCATGTTAGGTGGCGCGGTGGCAGGAAGCTGGACGGCGTGGATCCATACCCGGCTGCGTATCCATGCGCTTTTGGCCGGTATATTGGTGATGACGGCGCTTTACTCGGTCAACCTGGTACTGCTGGGACGATCCAATAAGCCGTTGATCGGCTATCAGGATTTATTTGCAGCATTCAGGGTGTTTGCAGATGCAGACCATAATGCGCTTGCTGTCCTTTCGGTGGGGTCGGCCATCCTGTTTTTTTGTATGAGCTACCTGCTGCGCAGCGACTTTGGTATCGCTATGCGGGCAACCGGAGATAGCGAGCCGATGATTCGAGCGCAGGGTGTAAACCCGGCTCGGATGAAGGTATATGGTCTGGCAATTGCAAATGCGTTGATTGCATGGAGCGGTTCGCTGATGGCCCAGTTTCAGGGATTCACAGACATCAATATGGGGATTGGGATTGTCATCAGCGGATTGGGAGCTGTCATTATCGGCGATACACTGATGAATTTTTTGAAAATCAGGGCGATTCCGGCGATGCTGGGCTGTGTGCTCTTGGGTGTGATGATCTTCCAATCCATATTAGCCATTGCGCTAAGTGCAGGGGTAGACGCCAACCTGCTGAAGCTGACAACGGCATTGTTGGTGTTGCTTATCGTAGCACTGCCACGTGTAGGTAGTGTCATGCAGTTCGGTAGACGTTAAAACGGGGTAAATATGCTGCAGCTTCAACGTATCACAAAAGTGTTTAATCCGGGGAAAGCGACCGAAGTCATCGCGGTACAGGATACGACGCTTCGATTGGAAGCAGGAAGTTTTACGGTGCTTGTGGGGGCCAACGGATCAGGGAAAAGCACGTTACTCAACTTGATTGCAGGCAGTATATATGCGGATAGGGGCAAAGTATTGCTTAATGACCGGGAAATCCAGCGGCTGCCTGATTATCGGCGGAGCCAATGGATAGCACGTGTCTTTCAAAACCCGTTGACCGGTACGGCATCGTCATTGAGTATTCTCGACAATTTCCGGATGGCGGCATTGCGCCGGGTGCCCAAATGGCTGAAACTCGGGGCAGACGCTGCATTTAAGCGTTCCGTTGCCGAAAAAGTGGAGACACTGGGGATGGGATTAGAACACAAGCTTGCCCAACCTATGGGCACATTGAGTGGTGGGCAGCGACAGGCGCTTACCCTGCTGATGACAACGATGGCAGACGTGGATATCCTTTTGCTCGATGAGCCTACCGCCGCACTGGATCCCCGGTCAGCACGGGAAGTCATGGGAATCGCTGATCGCATTGTTCGCGAAAATAACCTCACGGCATTGCTTGTGACACATAATATTGCTGAGGCTCTACGTTACGGGACACGGCTTATCCAAATGGAAAATGGCAAGATTATCCGGGATTGTGATCAGCAGGCTAAGTTGGCACTTAAACAGACGGATGTCGTGTCTTGGTTTGATTACTATTGAACGGGCTGCTAAGCGCGCCTACCATGCGCTAAAAATTTGGGCTTTTCGCTGAAACTTTTATCTTTGGCATACATTACCTAAAGCCGAAAGGAATGACCTTGCCAGAAGACATATTACATTTCGTTTGGAGATATCGCCTTTACAGTACGCGGCATGTCCTTACGGTATCGGGAAAAACTGTTACGGTATTGGATGCTGGAATGTACAACCGGGATGCTGGTCCTGATTTTCTTGGCGCGCGCATACGAATTGGCGATACCGAGTGGGCGGGGAACGTGGAGATACACGTACGGGCTTCTGATTGGGATGTTCATCGCCACCAGTTTGACAGGGCGTATAACAATGTAATTTTGCATGTCGTCTATGAATATGACCGGCCTATAAAACGCGAGGATGGCATCCCTCCCGAAACCCTCGAACTGGGGCCGTTGGTGCCGGAAAATATTCTGGGCCGATACCGGGAGCTGATGGCCGGTAGGCATTGGATACCTTGTGAGCGGCGCATTCATGCCGTACCGTCATTCCAGTTGTCCCAATGGCTGTCCCGGCTGGTAATCGAACGTCTGGAACGGCGGGTTTCTGCCGTCTTTGATCTACTCACCCAACAAAAAGGAGACTGGGAAGAGACCTGCTACATCTGGATGGCGCGGAGCTTCGGATTCAAGGTGAATGCGCAAGCTTTCGAACAGCTTGCCCGTAGCTTGCCGCGCGGCATAGTCGCTAAACACAAGGATCATCCGGCCGCGGTGGAAGCGTTGTTCTTCGGTCAGGCCGGTATGCTTGAACGTGTTAATTTCAGCGACGATTATCCGCGGATGCTGCAGCAAGAATATGGCTACCTGCGGAAGCTCCATGCATTAACGCCGGTCGATGCGACCGTATGGAAATTTATGCGTATCCGCCCCGCGAATTTTCCCACCATGCGTATCGCGCAGTTTGCCGCACTTTGCCAATATGCCGTACATTTATTTTCTGCCATTATTGACAACAAAGAAGTAGCGGTGTTGAAAGCATGGTTTGATAAGCTGCCCGTGCACCCTTATTGGCAGCGCCATTACCGGTTTGATACGCCGGCGCCCGCACACAGCAACCAATTGGGGGCGCAGGCTATCGATGTGTTGCTAATTAATGCGATAACTGGTATTTTATTTGCTTATGGTAAATATATTGGTAAAGAAGCGTATCTTTACCGGGCTATTGTCCTGTTGGAGCACCTGAAAGCCGAGGATAATGCTGTTATCAGGCGTTTTTCGGCGCTGGGCGTGCATGCGGAACAAGCCGCTGATTCGCAGGCTTTGTTACAAATGAAAGCATATTATTGCGATAGGAAAAAATGCTTGGATTGCGGGGTAGGGTTACAATTGATTAAAACGATGCGTGATGGTAAAGCGGATTCTTCTCTTTTTTGAACAACGTTCATTTGGCGTATGCACCTATATCGGCGAACGTTTAGGTATTTCCATATCCAAGCTTCGCTTGTTTTTTATTTACACTTCCTTCCTGGCTGTAGGATTTCCGATCATCTTCTACTTTTTAGCCGGGATAGTGCTGGATTTCCGGAATTACATCAAACGTATGCGCCATCGGCTTTGGGACGTTTAGACTTTTAAAATATTAGCGATTTCGACATGCCCTTTCTCCGCCGCTAAGTCTGATGCGGTCTTGCCCATATCATTTTTGACCTCGATAAGTGCACCATTTTCCAACAACAGGATGATCAGATCGATGTTGCCGGTCTGGGAAGCCAAATGGAGCGGGCTGATCCGCGATGCCTGGAAAACGTTTACCTCGGCACCTGCTTCAATCAGCATTTTGGCAATGTTGTCAAACCCCGAACTGATGGCCGCATGGAGGGGATATACATTGTAACCGTTGTGGGATTGTATATTGGGATCGGCGCCTTTCGCCAGAAGATACCGTACGACATTTTCGTTTCCAAAGTGTGTGGCGAGTCCCAGCGGGGTGAAGCCATGATCCGAGACTTCATCCAATAAATGTGGGTTGTCATCAATCATCGCCTGTACCTGCTCCAAAAGATTGGCTGCCGCAGCTTCATGGATGGTCAATTCATCAATATGTTTCAATAGAACACTGACAATTTGAGGTTTGTTGTAATAACAGGCCAATAACAGCGGGGATATATCGTGACTGGTTTTTTGTTTGCCTAAGCTTGGGTCGCTACGTAGCAAATTGTCAATGGCTAGGCTATTGCCCGTTTCGATGTATTCTTCGAGTTGACTAAGGCTCATGTTTTCAGTTTGGATAAATCTACAATTAAAATTCAGGGACGAATTAACTAAAAAAATATTAAACCTGCACGAATCGTCGCCTATAAAAGGTGTCTAATCGCCGCTTCACCGCCATCAAAAACAAGGTATAGGACGTCTTGTAGTCATTTCTTGTAGTATTACATCTACAAAAACGTTTTTTAACACGTTATTTGTTTTGGATCCTCATTCTTAGCTGTACTTTTGTAATGCCCTCCCAAAGGGCATGTTTTTCATAGGTAGATGTAGGGTCGAATATTCTATTATTCGGCCCTTTTTTTTGTCTTCATGCGAGGCTTAAATCGGCAGCACGGTAATTTTGAATTTGAGCAAATGGATGTCTCTCATACACCCGCTGAAGCCAAATGTTAAAAAATGTAAAAAATATTTTTGATATTTTGGTGAATTTCTATTTTTGCGCGCGTACTGTTTATCATTCTAAATTAATAGTTAGTTTTTTATGTTAGCACGTGCCAATACTTTACCTAAAATCTTTCTTTTATTTTTCTGTTTTTGTGGAGTAATTCCGATTCAATTGGTTTGTAAAAAAGCTGTGGCACAAGGTGTTACGCTTTATACTCCCTACACGAAAATTTCCGTCCCGCCTGGCGAGTCCATTGATTATTCCGTCGACGTCATCAACAACGGCGGCAGCGTCAGAAGCGCTGAGATTGCTGTTGTTGGCCTTCCCGAAGGATGGTCTTATGAGCTCAAATCCGGTGGATGGTCGGTGGAACAGCTTGCCGTACTGCCTAAGGAAAAAAAGAACTTTTCATTCAAGGTACAGGTGCCATATAAAGTAGATAAGGGCACCTACCGTTTTCAAGTGGTTGCCAAAGGAATGAGCCAATTGCCGCTGACGGTGGTGGTGTCGGAGCAGGGTAGCTTTAAGTCAGAGTTTAATACCGACCAGGCCAATATGGAGGGAGCGGCAAACTCGACCTTCACATTCAACGCTACACTGCGGAACCCATCCAGTGAGGAGCAGGTCTATGGGCTGAGGGCCCAGGTCCCGCAGGGCTGGAATGCGCTTTTCCGGGCCAATGGCAAGCAGGTGTCATCGGTTAATGTGGGGCCGAATCAAACGCAGAATATCACCATCGAACTGGATCCACCCGATCACCTTGGCGCAGGAAAGTACAAAATTCCTGTCGTGGCTTCCGCAAGCGGAATGTCATCCAACCTGGAACTTGAGGTGGTAATTACCGGCTCGTATAGTTTGGAACTGACCACACCTTCCGGAAGGTTGAGCACGAACATCACCGCAGGCAGCAATAAAAAAGTGGAGATGCTGGTCAAAAATACGGGATCGGCACCGCTGAAAAACATCGAAATGAAAGCTTCTGCGCCAGTGGATTGGACCGTACAGTTTGAGCCCAGTAAAATTGATGTGATTGCACCGGGGCAACATGCACAGGTTTTTGCGACAATCAACGCCAGCAGAAAAGCTATCGCCGGTGATTACGTAGTCAATATGGAGGCTAAGACCCCCGAGAAGTCAGCCACGGCATCCTTCCGGATGGCGGTCCGCACGCCCTTGCTTTGGGGCTGGCTGGGCATATTGATTATCCTCGGCGCCGCGGGTGGCGTGTACTATTTGTTCCGCAAATACGGAAGGAGGTAAGCCGTGAGCGACACCATTATTGAGCTGAAGGGGCTAACCAAGAAGTATGGCGATTTTACGGCGGTAGATCGTCTCGACCTTTCCATTACGAAAGGTGAGGTATTTGGCTTGCTGGGGCCAAATGGCGCCGGTAAATCGACGACTATCCTCATGATGCTTGGGCTTACTGAGCCGACATCCGGCAAAGTAAGCGTATGCGGCATCGACTCCACCGTGAATCCAATCGAGGTGAAAAGGCGAGTGGGGTACTTGCCCGATGACGTCGGGTTTTATGAACAATTGAGCGGGCGCGACAACCTATTATATACCGCCAGGCTCAACCGGCTGTCCTGGCGGGAGGCGGAGAAACGGGTAGACAGGCTGCTTGATCGGGTAGGGCTTCGCGAAGCATCCGCGAAAAAAGCGGGCAAATATTCCCGTGGTATGCGTCAGCGTTTAGGGTTGGCCGATGTGCTGGTAAAAAATCCGGAGGTCATTATTCTCGACGAGCCAACACTGGGAATCGATCCGATAGGCGTACGTGAATTTCTTGATTTGATCGTTTCCCTCAGCCGCGAAGAACGGATTACGGTATTGCTTTCTTCACATCATCTGCATCAGGTGCAGCAGGTTTGTGATAGGGTAGGGATCTTCGTGGCTGGAAAATTACTTGCACAGGGGAATATTGCTGAGTTATCGAAGGCGTTATTTTCCGATAAGGAACCCTACAGCACCGAGGCCCGTATTGAGCGGACGGAAACAACCGACGGTAGGCCGCTGGCAGAGGGATTGAGGGCGCGGTTGCTTGGATTGCGGGGAGTGGTATCCGTACGAGTGGACGGCAATCGGTTTTACATTGGAAGTACCCAAGATGTGACCACCTTGGTTGCGCAGACAATTGTCGATTCTGGGTTTGGATTGAAGAGCCTCAACATGAAAGAATACGGGCTTGATGATATTTACACGAAATACTTTGAAGGAGGGGAGCTATATGGAAAAACTGCATAATGCCGTCAGGCAGTTGAAGACCAGGCCCTGGGCGGCGAAGTTGGCAGACTCGTCCAGCCGCTACCTGGAGCGGGTAAGGGAGAGGCGGATGAATGGCGTTACCCATCCTTTCTGGGTGATTGTCCAGAAAGAAGTGGCTGACCATGTACGCAGCTGGCGTTTCAACGTATTGCTTTTCTTAATATTGTTGACCTGTTTTGGTTCGCTCTATACGTCGATAACCAACCTGGTCGATGAAGCGGCAAAAGCTAATGATGCCGACGATCCTTACTTTTTCTTAAAGCTGTTTACGTTGTCAGACGGTTCGTTGCCGCCCTTTCATGTGTTCATCGGGTTTCTTGGCCCGCTATTGGGAATAGGCCTTGGTTTTGACGCAATTAATTCCGAACAGAATTCGGGCACGTTGAGCCGCATCATGGCCCAACCCATCCATCGCGATTACCTGATTAATGCCAAGTTTATGGCGGCATTTGTAGTCATTGGCGTCATGTTTTTCGCGTTGGGTTTTTTGGTGATGGGGTTTGGCATGGTCATCATTGGGATACCGCCCACTGCTGAGGAGTTTTTAAGGGTTGTGTTTTTTTTGCTGTTGAGTGTGTTGTATGTAGCCTTTTGGCTCAACCTGTCTGTCTTTTTGTCTATTCGGTTTCGGCAGGCTGCTACTTCGGCACTCACGGCCATAGCTATCTGGCTGTTCTTCACGGTGTTTTACCAGATCATCGTGAATCTCGTCGCCCGGGCGATGATGCCTTCGGAAATGGCGTCTCCGCAACAGCTGATAGGCCACCAGCAGTTTGTGCTTAATTTAATGCGTGTCGTCCCGAGCCAGCTGTATACGGATGCCACGACGACGTTGCTGAGTCCCTCGGTACGAAGCTTGGGTCCGCTGACGATGGAGCAGGCTTATGGGGCGATACCGAGCCCACTGCCCCTGGGGCAGAGCTTGCTGATTGTTTGGCCGCAGTTAACAGGATTGATTGCGGCAACGGTCATTTGCTTCGTCTTATCCTACGTTTCGTTTATGCGGAAGGAAATCCGATCGCGATGAGATTGCTTTAATCCGATTTTTCTTGAGCCCAAGTCATCACCTTGGGCTATTTTTTTATAGCTTTGGCCATTATTTTAAGCGGATGTCCAGAAAAATAATTGTTGCCGTCACCGGTGCAAGTGGTGCTATTTATGCCAAAGTATTGCTTGATAAGCTTTCGCGTCTCCAATCCCAGCTGGAAACTGTGGCCGTCGTCATGTCCGATAATGCAAAGGACGTCTGGAAATTCGAGTTGAACAATGAGGACTATGCCAAATATCCTTTTTCATTTTACCAAAAAAACGACTTTTATGCCCCGTTTGCATCGGGCTCAGCCAAGTTTGACACGATGATCGTATGCCCATGTTCTATGGGTACATTGGCCCGCATCGCTGGGGGTACTTCGTCTGACTTGACTACCCGTGCCGCGGACGTGATGCTGAAGGAGCGGCGCAGGCTCATCTTATTGCCAAGGGAAACGCCGCTAAGCTTGGTTCATTTGCGTAATATGGTCGCCGTTACCGAGGCAGGAGGCATCATTTGTCCGGCGAGTCCATCTTTTTACAGCCTTCCGGCAAATTTTGAGGAACTCGCTACGACGGTGGTGGATCGGGCACTGGGGTTGGCGGGGCTGGAAACTAACGGGTACGAATGGGGAAGTTGACTGCCGGGGAAAACGAATATTTCAAAATAAACCCTTGCCAATACGGTCAATTTTGTACTTTTGTTTTTTAATGAATGTGCTCGTTGCCATAATTCCTTTGAAAATCGCCTTTCTTGTCCTATTAACGCCTTATTCTTCTTTTTATATACATGGATAACTTACTTGTCAAATCGGCCAAAGTAGCCTTTCGCAACTCACCTTTTCATGGTAAAGAAGTGGATATCCTGGTAGAAAACGGGATAATCGTCAAGATAGCGCCTCATATCGGGGTTGAACATGACCAGCTGCTTGTTGTTGATGCAAGTGGGCAATACGTTGCCCCTGGCTTTTTTGATATGAATGCCAATTTTGGGGAGCCGGGGCTGGAAACCAAGGAAGATATCTTGTCGGGGTGTGCAGCGGCAGTTGCGGGAGGGTTCACGGGAGTGGCCGTTCATCCCAATACGCAACCTCCGGTACACAGCCGGTCGGAGGTAGCATTGATTGTAAACAGGGCAAAGACGTTGCCGGTTGATGTATTTCCGATAGGTGCCATCAGCAAAAAAAGGCAAGGGGAGGAACTGGCTGAATTGTACGACATGAAATTGGCGGGAGCCGTCGCCTTCGGCGATGGCGACAGACCGGTGCAGCAAGCAGGGCTGATGAGCAGGGCATTGTTGTATGCAAAGGGCTTTGACGGCGTGATAGTATCGTATCCCGAGGATGCTTCGGTAGCTGGTGGAGCGAAGATGAATGAAGGCGTTACCAGTACTTACCTTGGAATGAAAGGTAACCCCAATCTGGCGGAAGAACTGATGGTTGCCCGCGATTTGCATCTCGCTGAATACAATGAAGCGGCGATACACTTCACGACAATCAGTACCGCTGAGAGCGTCAACCTGATTCGTAACGCAAAGGCAAGCGGTATCCGGGTAACCTGTGATGTGGCGGCGCACCACCTGATCATGACGGACGAATTGGTCGTCGGTTTTGATAGCAACTACAAAGTAAACCCGCCGTTGCGGACGGATACCGATGTGATGGCGCTGCGCAAAGGGCTTGAAGATGGTACCATCGACGCCATTGTGTCGCAGCATACGCCTCATGAAGTCGAGTTCAAACAGGTCGAGTTTCAGGTTGCGGCAGAAGGAATCATTGGTCTACAAACCGTACTGCCACTCGCCTTGGAGGCCGGATTATCGGTTGATTTGATCGTAGACAAACTGGCTGTTGGCCCTCGGCGTATATTGGGATTGCCCATTCCGGAATTTCAAGAGCAGGCAATGGCAAACTTTATTTTGCTTGATACCGGAAGACGCTGGCGTTTTGACCAGCGTACCAACCGGTCTAAGTCAAGCAACAGCCCGTTGCTTGGAAAAGAATTAACGGGCCAGGTAACAATGGCGGTTAATAAGCGTCAAATGGTAAACACACAGCACTAACTATGGATCTTCACATACAACGGGCTCTTGAGGCAGCTCTACAATCTTATGGCGAAATAGCGGGCGTCGGCGTTGATGGCCTATCGGCTCAGCTCAGTGGCGTGTTTGAAGCAGACGTACCCTACCTGGAGAAGGTTGCGCTATTGGATGAGGCGTTTGACGACCACCCCAAATTAGAAGAACTGCGGGAGATCGCGTTCGATTTACTGTTGATGAATTTTTTCGCTGCGGATGTGGAAAAATTGGAGGGCGACTACCTGGAGTCGGACGAATGGGAAGCCATCGAAGACCAGACCATTGACCGGGGAACGGAAGTGTTGAATTTGCTGCTTTATTTGCGCGAATGTGCAGATGAAGCTATCGAACCGCAGCTGGAGGATTACCTCAAAGAATTTTTGTTGGTGGATGAGGATGAATTCCAGGATGAGCATCGGATTTACGAGCCAGTCATTGCCAACCAATTGCTCGTGGATAGTTCCTATGACGAAATCGCCGAGGTGGCTGCGAAAATCTCCCAGGACACGGAATTGGCTGAATTGTTCTATCCCATGATGGGATTCTTCTATGAGCAGCGCCCCACGGCACAGGACTGGGAGGAATATATTGCGGCGAGTATAAATCCTGCGTTTGACAAGGCCGTATATCATTTACTGGTAGCCTATAGTCGTTAATTCAAAAATAAAGAACCATGACAACAAATCTAAACACAGCTGAAAAAGTTAACCCCAGGAAAATTGCAGTTAACAACGCGCTGATATGGGCGGCGATCAACGTCATTATTTTCCTATTGGTGTATTACGCATCTCCGGCAACACTGGCCAGTCCCGTGTTTGGCTTTATTTCCATTGCAGTAGGAATCGGGTTGGCGGTCTATTTCACGCTGGATCTTCGGAAAAAAATCGGCGGTTATTGGTCGTTTCGGGAAGCGCTGGGGAATATCTTCCTGATGTTCTTTGTGCAGGTCGTGATCTATACGCTGTTTACGACAGCCTTTGCCAAATGGATAGAGCCGGATTATGCCAATATGATGCGGGAAGCATCGCTGAACGCTACCACGCGGATGGCGGAGGCCTTTAGCTCAGACCAGGAGGTTATCGATAAGATGATCGAGGAAGCTGAGAAAAGTATTGAAAAGCAGGTGAATCCCAGCTTGGTCGATCTCATTCAGGGCTTGGCCATCGCGGCCATTGTGTATTTTATCGGTGCACTGATTTTTGCGGCAATTTTCAAGCGGAATCCGCCCATATTTGCCCAGGTCGATGAAGAGTAGCCGATAATGTCATGCGATTTAGCTAAGTTTGCAACGTCGCATGACTATGGATATGGATATTTCTGTCGTTATTCCTTTATACAATGAAGCGGAGTCGCTGCCCGAGTTAACGGCTTGGATACAGCGTGTGATGGACGACCATCGGTTCAGCTATGAAATTATATTGATAGACGATGGCAGCATCGATGGCTCTTGGGAAGTTATTGAGGAGTTAAAAGCTGTCAATGCGAGAATTACCGGTGTCAAATTCAGGCGCAATTATGGCAAGTCGGCAGCACTCAATGTTGGATTTGCGGCGGCGCAGGGCAACGTCGTGATCACCATGGACGCCGACCTACAGGACAGTCCTGATGAAATCCCCGAATTATACCGAAGAGTTGCCATGGAGGGGTTTGATTTGGTATCAGGCTGGAAAAAGCAGCGCCATGATCCGCCAAGTAAAACCATTCCTACCAAACTGTTCAATTCAGTCACCCGGGGGATGTCAGGTATCCATAATCTCCATGATTTCAACTGCGGACTGAAAGCTTACAAGAAGGACGTGGTGAAGAATATCGAGGTGTATGGTGAGATGCACCGTTATATTCCCGTTATTGCCAAATGGGCGGGCTTCAAGCGTATTGATGAGCAGGTCGTGCAACATTACCCGCGGAAATACGGGAAGACGAAATTCGGACCGGGGCGATTTATCAAGGGGTTCCTGGACTTGCTGTCGATATTCTTCGTCGGCAAATTCGGAAAGCGGCCGATGCATTTTTTCGGTACAATGGGCGTGTTGAGTTTTCTGGCCGGCTTCATCATTGCCGTGTGGCTTATCGCTGAAAAACTGATCAGCATAGCCAATCAAAGTCCTTACCGGAACGTCACCGACCAACCTCTGTTTTTTTTGGCGTTGGTGGCTATCATTTTGGGAACACAGCTGTTTCTGACCGGATTTATTGCCGAACTGGTTTCCCGCAACAGCGCCGATCGCAACAATTACCAGATTGAGAAAGTGATTTGATGTTAGCGTTGTGATATTAAATTTTCGATTTTAGGTTGGCTTTCCTGTTCTATGTTTTTTTCCATCATCATTCCGTTGTACAATCGGCCCCAGGAGATTAATGAGCTGCTGGAAAGTCTTACCCATCAACGCTACACGGCATTCGAGGTACTGGTTATTGAGGATGGCTCCATGCATGACGCGCGAACCATTGTCGAACGCTACAGCGACAGCCTGGACGTACATTATTATAGTAAGCCCAATGAGGGGCAGGGGTTTACACGTAATTTCGGGTTTGCGCGTGCCAAGGGCGATTATTTTATTGTTTTTGATTCCGATTGCCTCATTCCCCCGGATTATCTTTCCAACGTCGTCGCGTTTCTAAAAAAGACACCGCTGGATGCCTTTGGTGGTCCCGATGCAGCCCATGAGTCCTTTACTCCGGTACAAAAGGCCATCAGTTATTCCATGACGTCGCCTTTTACTACAGGTGGCATCCGCGGAAACAGGAAACATCTGGGGACGTTTCATCCAAGGAGCTTTAATATGGGGGTGTCAAGGAAAGTCTGGGAGCGGATAGGCGGATTCAAGCTTACACGGCTGGGGGAGGACATCGAATACAGCATTCGGATCCAGGCTTCGGGTTTTAAGATCGGGTTAATTCCCGAAGCGTTGGTATATCATAAGCGGCGGACGGATTTCTGGCAGTTTTATAAGCAGCTGCATTTTTTCGGTCGGGCCAGAATCAATATTTATAAACATTTTCCGCGCGAACTGAAGCTGGTACATTTTTTTCCGGCGGCATTTGTGTGCTTTCTGATGATTGTGGCGGGGCTCAATGCATGGAATGCCATCGCAGGTGCAGGTTGTACACTTGCTTTTGCCGGCAATATACTGCTGCTTGCCTACGCTACGCTGATCTTTTTCCATGCCTGGGCAAGGACACGAGATACGTGGGTGGCACTGCTCAGCGTGGCTGCCTCATTCATCCAGTTGGTAGCTTATGGATTGGGTTTTATGCAGGACTTTATCAAACGGGTAATCGTCAACCGCCGTTAATGCCGGCTCACGGCTATTGTGGATAAAACACTTTTGCGATTTCATCAGACGAATCGTATTTTGGCAGAACTAAAAATGATTGCCGTTGTTACCGAATACGCAACATAGTCTGGATAAACTGGAAGCCCTGTTGAAAGATCTGGGATACAGGGTGCGGTACGAAAAAGGGAACTTCAAGACAGGAGCATGCGTGCTGCAGAGCAGTAAAGTGGTCGTCGTCAATCGATTTTCGAATCTGGAGATGAAAATCGGTGCGCTGATGGGCATATTACGTGATATGCCGACGGATAGTGGGACACTCGATGAGAAGCAAAAGCAATTTTTGCGCAGTATCAAACAAACTAAGCTAACGATTTGACCATACGATTTTTAGGAACAGGAACATCCCAAGGTATCCCGGTGATTGCATGTGATTGCGCGGTATGTACTTCTTTAAATACTAAAGATAAGCGGTTGCGATCGGCTGTATTGATACAGGTGAATGGCAAAAATATTGTCATCGATACCGGCCCGGATTTCCGGTATCAGATGCTTCGTGAGCACGTCACCCACTTGGATGCTATTCTGTTTACCCACTCGCATAAGGACCATATTGCCGGATTGGACGATGTGCGGGCCTTCAACCGCCAACAGGGCCACGCCATTGATATTTATGGCGCTCTGGAGGTACATGAAGCCCTTCGGCGGGAGTTTTACTATGCCTTCGCAGCCAAAAAATATCCCGGTGTCCCCCAACTGAACCTGCACGAAATATCTTCATTGCCGTTCTCACTGTTTGGGATGCCGATCATCCCGATTGAGGTCATGCATTACATGATGCCTGTCCTGGGGTTTCGTATAGGTGATTTTACCTACATCACTGATGCAAAAACGGTGGAAGACACCGAAGTGCAGAAAATCAGGGGGACGAAAATATTGGTGGTCAATGCGCTACAGCGGGAAGCACATATTTCCCATTTTACGTTAGACGAAGCAATCGCCTTTGCGGGGCAAGTCGGCGCCGAACAAACCTATTTTACCCATATTAGCCACAAACTGGGGCTCCACGATGAGGTACAGGCCGAACTGCCGGAAGGGATTTTCCTGGCATATGATGGCTTGTCGCTGGAGCTGGCCTGAAACCAACGGCGCCGACAAACATTTTTTATATGCCGGTGTTGTACTGTATAAATAATCGTTAATCATTAACCTTATACAGTTATGGGAAATTTGCTTTATATCATTGCCGTGATCTTGGTTATCGTTTGGGCAATAAGCTTTTTTGGTGGATACTACACCGGAGGAATTATCCATGTTTTATTGGTGATAGCTATCATTGCGATTTTGCTGCGCGTTATTCGAAGCGCTGCCTAATCGATTGTCTCTAAGAGTATCGCTGCGATACGCAGATCTTCAGGGAAAGTAATTTTAATATTTCGGGTGTCGCCATCGATGATTGAGATGGGATACCCTTTTTTTTCTACCACAGATGCATCGTCTGTATACATTTCATGCTCCGGTTGCTCGTAAGCGTCGGATAAGACAGCACCGTTGAATGTTTGGGGAGTCTGCATCAGGTAAACAGTTTCCCGCCGGCAGGCGTTGTTCTTTAGCCCGTTGCCGCTCACAATCCGGACGGAGTTGATACTTCGCACGGCCAATGCCGCCGTTCCGGTATTCGAGGCTTGCTCGTACGTCCGATCAATTAATGCGGGCGTCACCAGCGGACGCGCGGCGTCATGAACGGCGATCAGGCTGTTCGACAAATTGGCATGCATGGATTTTATAGCTTCGATGCCGTTTTTTACACTGCTGAAACGGCTGTCCCCGCCGGTTACCAACGTATGCGGTATATCAAACCGGTATGTTTCGCAAAGTGCAGACCAATAATCATGCATGTCTTTATGCAGCACGACGATGATACAGGGTGAGCTTTGGCTTTTGTGGAATGCAAGAAGGGTATGCATCATGACAGGCATACCCTTCAAAGACAGAAACTGTTTAGGAATATCCGCGTTCATACGGCTCCCGGTACCCCCAGCCACGATGATCGCGTAGTTCATGATTTTTTCGAAACTCGCCGGCTTAGATGATGAGCATGGCATCGCCATAGCTATAAAACCGGTATTTCTCCTTGACGGCTATTTCATAGGCATTCATGACATTTTCGTAGCCGCCAAACGCAGCAATCATGACCAATAGCGTCGACTCAGGGGTGTGGAAGTTGGTAACCATGCTGTTGGCAATGCTGAAATCATAGGGTGGATAAATAAATTTACTGGTCCACTCGTTAGCCGGTTTTAGGTGCTTGTCCGCAGACACCGATGATTCAATGGCCCGCATTGAAGTGGTACCCACGGCGCATACCCTTTTTTTGGCATCTATGGCCTGGTTGACGATCCTTGCGGCTTCTTCAGGGATTACGAATTGCTCCGAATCCATTTTGTGTTTGGTGAGGTCCTCCACTTCCACCTGCCTGAAGGTGCCCAAGCCTACGTGGAGCGTGATTTCGGCAAATTCCACGCCTTTTAGTTCGAGGCGTTTCATGAGCTCACGGCTGAAATGCAGGCCTGCGGTAGGGGCTGCCACAGCACCTTCATGCTTGGCAAATATCGTCTGATACCGGAATTTATCTTCCGGGGTAGCCCTGCGCTTGATGTATTTGGGCAGTGGCGTCTCGCCCAGTATTTCAATATTGCGGCGAAACTCCTCATCGGTTCCGTCAAAAAGGAACCGGATAGTGCGTCCGCGAGATGTTGTGTTGTCTACCACTTCGGCCACCAACAAGTCGTCGTCGCCAAAATACAACTTGTTGCCCACGCGGATTTTCCGCGCTGGATCCACCAATACATCCCACAACCGGAGTTCTTTATTCAACTCACGCAAAAGGAATACCTCGATGGTAGCGCCGGTTTTCTCCTTGTTGCCATACATACGCGCCGGGAACACTTTGGTGTTATTCAGGATCATGACATCCTTGTCGTCAAAATAATTGAGGATGTCCTTGAATATTTTGTGTTCTATTTTGCCGGTTTTACGGTCGAGCACCATCAATCGGGATTCGTCGCGGCTTTCGGTTGGCTCGTATGCGATAAGGGATTCGGGTAAATTGAACTTGAATTGTGATAGCTTCATTGTTGATGCAAAATTTTAGATAGCGGCACAAAATATATGCCCAACGTATATAAATTAGCGTGCAAAGTTACAAAATTATTTCATACGCGATGTGAAGGATAAGTATAATTATTATCTGGAAAATTAGTTTATCTTCGCTGTAACTTAACGAATGATTGGCCGTCTTAACTGTGTATGATATTGTTCCTGAAATTAATCGGAGAGAGTTTTGGCTTTGCGTTTTCGGCGCTGCGCGAAAACCGCACACGTACCCTGCTGTCCTTACTTGGCGTGACGATTGGTATCTTGATTATTATTGGCGTGTTTTCGGCAGTAGACACCTTGCGTGCAAACTTGGAAAGCAGTGTCGAAAAATTAGGTAGCAAGACCATCTACGTCATGAAGTGGCCATGGGATGGCGGTCCGGATTTTCCGTGGTGGAAATACGTGAACCGTCCGGAGCCGGACATTCGGGACTACGAAGCCCTCAAAGCGAGGATGACCACCGCAGAGGCTATCTCATTTTCTATTGATATCGGTGGGCGGACCGCGCAATACCTCAATAACAACGTCTCAGGGGTAACGGTCACGGCAGCTTCCCATGAAATGTATGACATCCGGGAGCTGGATATTGCGGACGGCCGTTATTTTACCGAATCTGAATCGAGCCGGGGAACGAATGTGGCGGTTATTGGAGCTACCATAGCCGAAGGCTTATTCCCCAACACAGAACCCATTGGAAAATCAATCCGGGTGCTGGGGCGGAAAATCACGGTGATTGGCATATTTGAAAGGGAAGGTGAGGGGATGATTTTTGACGTATCCATGGATAATGTCATTATGGTGCCGCTCAATTTTGCACGTAATGTGGTGAATATCCGGCGGTATAGCCCAGCCATCATGGTGAGTGCCGCACCAAATGTATCATTGGAAGAAACCGAAAGCGAACTGCGCGGTGTTATGCGCTCCATTCACCGGTTGCGTCCCCAGCAGGAAGATGATTTTTCACTCAACAAAACCACTATCATTACAGCCCAATTGGATGCCATGTTTCAGGTCATCAATACAGCCGGCGGTTTTATTGGCATATTTTCCATCTTGGTGGGGGGCTTCGGTATCGCCAACATCATGTTTGTGTCCGTCAAGGAACGCACGCACATCATCGGCATCCAAAAGTCGTTAGGCGCCAAGAACTATTTCATCCTGTCGCAATTTCTTATCGAGGCCATCGCTTTGTGCCTCATCGGTGGCCTGATGGGGTTGTCTGTTGTGTATCTGCTTACGGTTTTGGTGAAGTTTGCATTCGACCTGACCATTGTTGTCAACATGGGAATGGTGATGCTTACCATTATATTGTCTACCCTAATTGGACTTATTGCGGGTATTGTGCCCGCGGCTATGGCCGCGCGGCTTGATCCGGTGGAGGCGATACGGAGCAAGTAAGCCGTAAACGGAGTTGGGTTTGGAGACCCGGTTCCATCTACGGCTTATGTGGTAGTTCGTCTTGCCCCGGTTATGCTGTCAGGCCAATTTGGCCAACGCCGCTTTTATCCGGCGCAATGCTTCCGTGAGATTGTCGTCGGAGGCCGCGTATGATAAGCGGATGTAGTTGTTGTTGCCGAATGAGTCGCCCCCAACGGTCGCTACGTGAGCTTCGTTCAACAGGTACAGGGCAAGGTCTGCCGAATCTTTTATAATTTGGCCTTGTGCGTCTTTTTTGCCAAAAAACGAGCTGATGTCAGGGAAAAAATAAAAAGCCCCCTGAGGTAAATTCGTCTTTACACCTGGTATATCTTTCAAAAGGTTATATACCAATTCCCTGCGCCGTTCAAAGGCCGCCTTCATCTCTTGCACGGTTTCCAGCCCTTGTTCCAGGGCGGTAATGCCGGCCCGCTGCGCAATAGAGCAAGTACCTGACGTGGTTTGTCCTTGCAGCTTGTCGTTGGCAGCAGCGATTTCTTTGCTGGCAGCCAAATAACCAAGCCGCCATCCGGTCATCGCAAACGCTTTCGAGAAGCCGTTGATGAGGATGACGCGGTCTTTGATGCTGTCAAATTGAGCGATCGATTCATGCTTGCCAATGAAGTTGATGTGCTCATATATCTCATCCGAAATGATATAAATATGAGGATGTTTTTCGAACACGCGGACCAACCCTTCAAGTTCGGCCTTGGTATAAACACTGCCGGTAGGGTTGCATGGTGAGGAAAACATGAATAATTTGCTTTTGGGGGTGATGGCCGCCTCCAGCTCTTCGGGGGTAATCTTAAAATCGCTGTCGATTGTGGTATTGATAAACACCGACTTGCCTTCGGCAAGCGTTACCATCTCGGAATAAGATACCCAGTAAGGTGTCGGGATGATGACTTCATCGCCTGGGTTAATCAACGTCAGGATGGCGTTAGAAAGCGACTGTTTGGCACCCGTTGAGACCACGATTTGCGAAACGTCATAGTCCAGCCCGTTTTCGTTTTTCAACTTATTCGCGATGGCCTTACGTAGTTCGGGATATCCGGGCACCGGGGAATAGCGGGTGTAGTTTTCGTCAAGCGCCTGCTTGGCGGCTTGTTTTACATGCGCCGGCGTATTGAAGTCCGGTTCGCCCACACTAAGGCTAATGACATTGACGCCCTTTGCTGCAAGTTCGCGACCCAATTTGGTCATTTTAAGCGTAGCGGATTCAGATAGATTATTGATCCTATCAGAAAGAACAGATGGTGTACTCATGGTGCGCAAACTTAGCTAAATTTCTACTATTATAAAAAACTTCTTTGCCATGAAGAATCGCCCAAGAAATTTGCCTCCAACCGGTATGGCGCTAATTCATTATCTTTGCCAATTATCTTAAGTGCATCGGTTTTGAATAAACAGAAAAACATCATTCTTTTCGCATTAGCTGCTGGTGTTGTACTGATGTTGACTAAGTTTACGGCGTACCTGCTGACGAATTCCAATGCCATACTGACCGATGCGATGGAAAGCATTGTGAATGTGGTGGCTTCAGGTTTCGCCTTCTACAGCATCCATCTGTCGGCGCGGCCAAAGGATCAGAATCATCCGTACGGCCATGGTAAAGTTGAGTTCTTTTCCGTCTTTTTGGAGGGCGGGCTGATTTTTATCGCCGGTGTTCTGATTCTGGGAAAAGCAGTGTACAATATCTTTTTGCCGGAGCCGTTAGGTAACCTATTGGAAGGCATCGGGCTTGTCGCGCTGACGGGCATCGTCAATTTTGCGTTGGGCACCTATATGGTAAAACAGAGCAAACTGCTCAACTCGTTGACCTTGCAGGCAGACGGGAAGCACCTACAGACCGACGCCTACAGTACCGCAGGGTTACTCGTCGGGCTTTTCATCATCTATGTTACCGGAATGGCGTGGATCGACGTCGTGCTGTCCATCGGGCTTGGCTTATACATCTTGTTCAGTGGGTATAACCTGCTCCGTAAGTCAATCGCCGGCTTAATGGATGAGTCTGACATGAAGTTGGTAGGCGACGTGGCCGCCGTCCTGCAGCGATATCGCAGGGACGATTGGATAGATGTGCACAATCTGCGGGTGCAGCGCTATGGTCACGAACTTCATATCGATTGTCATGTAACGTTGCCCAATTACTATGACTTAAATAAAGTTCATGATGAAGTATCGGCTATCGATCAACTGATTAATAGGGGGTTGCATGCAAATGCTGAATTGTTTATTCATGCTGATCCCTGCGTGCCTGCCTGTTGTCACTATTGCAGGGTAAAAAACTGCCCAATTCGCAGTGAAGCTTCCCGCGTTGACATCGTCTGGGATAAGCGGATCATCAGTAAAAACGAGAAACACTTTCACGAATAACGAGTAAATACAAAATATAAAGCGGTGAACAACCGTATGCAATATCAAAACATTTCATCATCTTTACGCGATGTTTAAGGAGATACGAAATCGCTATATACGCTATGCTGTAATAATCGTTTATGTGGTTGTTTTGATAGTCTGTATGGTTGAAGTGAATTTTCTTTGGTTATTCGGCTATTCTCCGACATCAAAAGATATCAGTAAACCGATTCAAAGCGTGGCGTCGGAAGTCTATACGGCAGACCACGTGCTCATCGGCCGTTATTATAAGGAAGATCGCTCCCCGGTACACTATGACAGTATTTCGCCTAATGTAATCAACGCGCTGATTGCTACAGAAGACATTCGCTTTTTTAAACACCGTGGGGTGGATTTTTTGGCCATCTTCTCGAGCATCGTATCCACCGCGCAAGGCGACCGGAGAGGAGGCAGTACAATCACGCAGCAGCTTGCAAAAAACTTATACCGCACCCGGTACAATCAGGCCGTCGGGCTGCTGGATAAGGTGCCCGGAGTGCGTATGCTGGTCATAAAATTCAAAGAATGGCTTACCGCATACAAGCTGGAGGGGGAATATAGCAAGAAAGATATCATCGCCATGTATCTCAATACCGTGTCATTCAGTAATAATGCGTACGGTATAAAAACGGTGGCCAGGCGTTACTTCAACAAGGAAACACAGGAACTGACTGCCGCAGAAGCGGCAGTGCTCATTGGTATGTTGAAGGGCACCACGCTCTATAATCCGATACGCAACCCTGAACGGTCGCTTGAGCGGAGGAATGTGGTTTTGGGGCAGATGCATAAAGCCGGATTTATATCGGCGCAGGAGTATGAAGCCGCCAGGGCGGCTGCACTGGGATTGCACCTCGGGGAAATCGAGGATCTTGGAAACGGTGATTCCTATTTGCGCACGGCGGTGGAACGATGGCTGGCCTCATGGTGCGAAGAAAACGGATATGATATTTACGTGGATGGTCTGAAAATATACACCACCATTGATTCGCGGGTACAGCGGCATGCGGAGGAGGCGGTGGCCGAACAAATGAAGCCCTTGCAGCGGCGATTGGAAAATGCCTGGCAGGGCGAGATCCCCTGGCGGGATTCTGAAGGTAATGTTATTGAAGATTTTCTGGAAAACCTCGTCGTGCGGACAACGTATTATCAGCAGTTGGATGAGCGGTATAAAGGCAATAAAGACAGTATCTTTTACTACTTGAACCTGCCCAAACCTATGGAGGTATTCACGTGGGATGGAATTAAGCAGGTGCAGTATTCCAGCATGGATTCGCTGGCACACTACGCAATGATGCTTAATGCGGGGCTGATGACGATGGATCCGTATAACGGTGAAATAAAAGCCTGGGTGGGGGGGATCAACCACCAGTACTATAAATATGATCACGTATTCCAGGCAAAGCGGCAAGCCGGTTCCACCTTCAAGCCATTTGCATACCTCGCAGCACTGGAAGCAGGCATGTCGCCCTGCGACAAATATGTCGATAAGTTTGTGCGCATAACCTATACGGAAAACGGGGAAGAAAAAGTATGGGAGCCTAAAAATGCCGACTGGGTATTTAGTGGCCGCGAAATGTCATTACGCTGGGCGATGGGAAGGTCCGTCAATTCCATCACGGCTCAGATTACCGAAGAAATCGGATGGGACAAGGTGGTTGATGCGGCCGAACGCTGTGGCATTACCAGCCCCTTGGCCAGTGTGCCTTCGGTGAGCCTCGGCTCCAACGACGTCAGTGTGTTTGAGATGGTCAATGCGTACGCAACGTTCATGAACCGTGGAAAAAAGGTGGAACCCATCTTGGTATCAAAAATTGTCGACTACAACGGCAACATTGTAGCTACATTTGAAACAACTGCCACGCAGGCCATCAGTGAGGAGGTAGCCTGGCTGATGGGCTATATGCTCATGGGGAGCATGGAGGAACCGGAAGGTACCTCTCAAGCGCTCTGGGAATGGGATTTGTGGCGAAATAAAAACCAGATAGGGGGAAAGACAGGCACATCGTCAGATTATGTAGACGGATGGTACATGGGTGTTACCAAGGATTTGGTCACGGGTGTTTGGGTAGGGTGTGACGAACGGAGTATTCATTTCAGAAATTCGCAGACCGGTGAGGGATCGCGCACAGCGCTTCCGGTGTTCGGCCGGTTTATGGAGAAAATCTATCATGACGATTCATTGGATTACGATTACGGGCCGTTTCCTGAACCGGCCGTAGCGATAAACCGGAAATACGACTGCCCGAGTCCACGCATTTCCCGTCCGGACAGCACGCTGTTGGATACGATCATACCGTTAAGGTTGCCTGATTCCCCGGTGGAAATTCCAGTGGATGTCGAAGAATTGAAAAAACAGTTTGAAAATACAGCGCCGGTTCCTGAAGAACACAAGGCGAATGGCGATCAAGACGGGCCGGCCGCACACACCGAGCCCCACCCGAATAATAAGATTCGCATTCGGTATCCGTCAAAAAAATAATATCCGTTGGTAATAATTAAACTTTTTCACCGATATTCGTTCTAATTTAGACATTGTGATTATACACCCATTTTCCATGACGTACCTTAATCGATTTGTCAAGCTTATCTTGCTGAATAGTTGTTTGGTGTTGATGTTTAGCGCAATTGGCCTAAACGCCCGGGCCCAATATTTCGGCCAAAATAAAATGCGATATAAGTCGCTCAAATTCCAGGTCTACGAAACGCCTCATTTTAATCTGCACTATTATTTGCAAAATGACACATTGATCAGGTGGTTGGCTAAAGAAAGCGAAGTTTGGTACGAATTGCACCAGCAGGTGTTTAGGGATACGTTTTTGCGTAAAAATCCGATTATCCTATACAGCAATCACCCCGAATTCCAGCAAACGACTACGATCCAGGGAGAGATTGGAGTAGGTACCGGAGGTGTTACCGAAGCGTTCAAGACGCGGGTCGTGATGCCTGTGATGCAGATTAACCATCAGACACGGCATGTACTGGGACACGAGTTGGTGCATGCGTTTCAATATCGGGTACTGATGGAAGGCGGCGATTCCACTCGTTTGGAAAATATAGGTAACATTCCCCTGTGGATGGTAGAAGGGATGGCGGAGTATTTTTCCATCGGAAAAAAGGATGCGTTTACAGCCATGTGGATGCGTGACGCCTACATAAATAATGATATTCCATCCCTGCGAGCCATGACCGAAAATATGAACCGGTATTTCCCTTACCGGTTTGGGCAGGCGTTTTGGGCCTATATCGGCTCCACCTACGGGGATACGGTCATCATGCCGTTATTTAAGGCGACAGCCATGTATGGCTATGAAATGGGTATCAGGCGGGTATTTGGCTATGATGCCCAGACCTTATCCAACCTGTGGAGAAACAGCATGGAGAATGCCTACCGCAACCTTCCGGTTGACACGGGGAAAGCGCCGGTAGGACGCTCCATCATCAACAGCAAGAATTCAGGCCGCCTGAATGTATCGCCGGCGATTTCACCCGACGGCAAATACGTCGCTTTTATGTCCGAACGGGATTTGTTCAGCATCGATTTGTTTTTGGCGGACGCCCAGACCGGCGACGTAATCCGGAAATTGTCCAGCAGGCTTACCAATACAGATATTGATGAATTCAGTTACTTGGAATCAGCGGGTGCCTTTTCGCCGGATAGTAAGAAATTTGCCTTCAGTGTCTTCAGTCGGGGTAGAAGCAAGCTCATGGTTGTGGACGTTGCGAATGGGAAAACGCTGGCGTTGGAAGCGATGGGGGATATCACCGAGTTTGCCAATATTGCATGGGCCCCCGACGGCGAGACCGTTGCGTTTTCGGGGCTGAAGAATGGCCACAGTGATATCTATCTCTATAACCTGAATACAAAAAAGCTGACGCAGCTTACCGACGATTGGTATTCGGATTTTCAACCGAGTTTTTCTCATGACGGCAGATACATTGTTTTCAGTACCGACCGCGTAGCGCTCCAATCCGATACAAGAAGTGTGGATATTCCCATGAATATTGCCATGGTTGATGTTGAAACCGGCGAAATCACAAACGTCGATGTATTCCAGGGCGCGAATAATTTAAATCCTCAGTTTTCTGCGGACGACAGCCAGATTTATTTCCTTTCCAATAGCGACGGCTTCCGGAATATGTACCGGTATACGCTGGCTGAGCGTAAGGTTGAGCGGATGACAGAATATTTCACAGGCATCAGTGGCATCACGGAATACTCTCCCGCCTTAAGCCTTTCGGTTAATGGCGACGTCGTCTATTCCTATTACCGACGGAACGAATACAGTGTCTATAACGCGAAAGTGGATGAGTTTGAGCCGAAGGAGGTCGATCCCTATGTCGTTAATTTCGACGCCGCAATGCTGCCTCCTCCGGAAAACCTTGGCGTGGATGTCGTGAATGCCAACCTGAGTAATTTCAACTTGTTTCAGCGTATCAGCGATAAGCAGATTTCATCGGTCGCATACAAGCCCAATTTCAAGTTGGACTACTTGGCCAATAGCGGAATGGGCCTGGCGGTGGGCAGTCGGTACGGGGCCGGCATCGCCAGCGGCATACAGGGAATGTTTTCGGACATCCTTGGCCATAACCAGATCTTTGCCGCGCTGTCCATTAATGGCGAAATTTATGATTTCGGCGGCCAGGTCGCGTACATAAACCAGCGGAGCCGGATAAATTGGGGCGGAGCCGTCTCGCACATTCCGTTCATGTCGGGCTATTCGCTCTATAGCCAAAGAGATGTAGGAAACGGTCCGGAGCCGATATTGGATACGTATATCATCCGGACATTCCAGCAGCAGGCGGAAGCTTTCGGTGCATACCCGTTTTCAAGGCATCACCGTTTCGAAATGGGCGGGGCATTTGCGCGGTATAGCTATCGGGTGGATCGCTGGTGGCAAAGTTACCTTTACGGATACGGCGGTCGGGATAGGGTGCCGAATGATGAAGCAAGTGGCATCTTCGGTGGCAACTTCAATGCATTTACCATCCAGCAGATCAATACCTCGTTTGTCGGCGATAATGCAGTGTTCGGCATCGCTGCGCCCTTACAGGGATTCCGTTACCGGGTGGGGATGGAACAGTATTTCGGTGATTTTAACTTTAGGGCGTATACGTTCGACTTACGGAAATATAACCGGTATCAACCGGTCACCATTGCAGCAAGGGCGTATACCTATATGCGATCAGGCCGTAATGAAGATGCATTATTTCCGCTGTTTTTGGGATACCCTCACCTGATCCGGGGCTATGAAAGTGCTTCTTTTAGGAACAATATGGATCAGCGTTTTAATTTCAATAGTTTGATGGGAACGCGCATTGCCGTATTTAATTTTGAAGTACGGCTGCCATTCACCGGCCCTGAACGGTTGGCTGTGCTTCGATCCAATATGTTGTTTTCTGACCTGAATTTCTTTTTTGACGCCGGGCTTGCCTGGGATAGTAGCTCCAAAGTCGCATTTAGAAGCACACCCAGGTACCTGGAAACTGTGGAGGCATCAAATGGCCAGATGGTAGATGTTTATGAGCGTATCCCTGCGTTAAGCGCCGGTGTATCCTTACGGGTCAATTTATTTGGAGCCATGGTGCTCGAGCCTTACTATGCGTTCCCGTTTCAGCGTACTGACGTGAACTTTGGCACATTCGGGCTTAATTTTGCACCCGGGTGGTAATTTGCTATTTTGCACATCGTGGCCGCCCAATTGGGCACCCTGAGGACGCCCAGGACCGGCTTAGCTTCTTAAATGTAACCGGGCGTTGGTAAGGCCGCTTGAGCCGAAGGCATTCAACGGTCTTACCAACCCGAGATCGACCCAATTGGGATTATATTTCCGGATGAGTTTTTCTTTTTGCATACGGGTGTATGTGCTTAATTCCCTGAACCGGCGTAAGGCAGATTCTTCGGTAGGAAGCGCTTCGTGGTAAACCAAGCGGGAAACTTTTGCACATGCATCAAAAAATAAGCCCGGAGCTTCTCTATAGGTTTTAATCGCCCTTTCAAGGTCCTGTGCCATGCCAACGTGTAAGCAGGTACGGTTGCAATCGGTTAAGATATAGATGTAATTATTCATATGTTGAAAATTATTTAACGTTATTTTTTTGTCGCCCTGAAAAGTTTTACTAACTTTATTGGCACAATAATACTAATTTATTTAGTTTGTTCAAATTTATTTTTACTTTTTATGTCGAACATTGCTAACAATCTTAAATACCTCCGTAAGAAAAAGGGGCTTACTCAGCAACAGTTTGCGGATGAGATGGGTATCAAACGCGCATCTGTCGGTGCATATGAGGAAAATCGTGCGGAACCCAAATATGAATTGCTAAAGAAAATTGCCGACTTCTATGGGTTGACCATGGACGAGCTGGCAAATGACACGATCAACGACAAATGGCGGCCCACTCCCCGTGGCAATGCAGCTAACGTGCGGGTATTGAGTATAACAGTGGATGGTGGCGATAAAGAGAACATTGAATTGGTGCCGGTCAAGGCCAGCGCGGGTTATCTTAACGGGTACGCGGATCCCGAATATATAGCTGAACTGCCGAAGTTCAGCTTACCCATGTTCAGGCAGGGGACCTATCGGGCTTTTGAAATCAAGGGCGATTCGATGCTGCCCCTTCAGCCGGGAAGTATCGTGATAGCGGAATACCTCGAAAATTGGAACGACGTAAAACCGGGTCAGACCTATGTGGTGATATCCCGGAACGATGGGGTTGTCTATAAACGCATCGCATTTAAATATAAAGACGATAAAGGGTTGAAGCTGGTTTCTGATAATAAGAGCTATGAGCCCTATTGGGTGCCGGCAGCGGATATTCTGGAAATATGGAAGGCCAAGGCCTATATCAGTACCCAACTGCCTGAGCCGAGCCCAGAGCCTACCATGGAAACACTCACCGCCATGATGGCCCAGATGCAGAAGACCATCAGTACAGTCGTGGATAACCGTTAACGGCCGGGCATACCCATTGGCATAAGCAGATTTTTAATTATAAAACATTTTACTTATCTTTGCATCATCTTGAAAAAGAGGGGACGGAAATCGTCCCCTTTTTTCATGGCTAATGGTTTATTTTGTAAGTGGAGCACTCAATAGAAAATAAGGTAAAGGCATTGGTTGAAGATAAGATTGCCGATAGGGAAGACCTATTTATAGTAAGTATAAAGATGCATCCCAATGGCAAGCTTGAGGTGTTGGTAGACGGTGACCAGGGCGTAAGTATTCAGGATTGTGCCGCTATTAGCCGGCATGTAGGCTTCCATCTGGAGGAGGAAGATGTAATCGCGCATGCTTATCGGCTTGAGGTTTCTTCGCCGGGTATCGATGCGTCGTTCACTTCAGTGAGGCAATACCAGAAAAATGTCGGGAGGAATATACAGGTAAAGCTACAAGACGGAGGGCAGAAGGAAGGGAAATTGCTGGAAGTGGCTGACGAGTATATCGTGATTATGGAAGAAATTAAAGAAAAAGGGAAGAAAGCAGTCGAACAGCAAAACAGTATCCCCTTTGAAAGTATCAAAACAGCAAAGGTGTTAATTTCATTTAAATAAAATGAGCAATAATATCAATTTGATTGACTCTTTTCAAGAATTTAAAGAGTTCAAAAACATCGACCGACCTACGGTCATCAGTGTGTTGGAAGAGGTCTTCCGAAGCATGATTCGTAGGAAATACGGTACCGATGAAAATTGTGACGTCATCGTCAATCCGGATAATGGTGACTTGGAGATTTGGCGTACGCGGGTGGTGGTCGAAGACGGTTTTTCAGAGGATGACGATTTGGAAATCGAATTGGCGGAAGCCCGTAAATACGATCCCGATCTCGAAGTCGGGGATGACTATATCGAAGAAATAACGTTGGAGAGCTTTGGGCGCCGGGCGATTTTAGCGGCTCGCCAGACGCTTGTGTCCAAAATCCTGGAACTTGAGAAGGATGAGGTATTTAAAAAATACAAGGACCGGGAAGGTGAATTGATCACCGGCGAAGTTTATCAGATTTGGAAAAAAGAGACCTTGGTGCTGGATGATGATGGCAACGAATTGATTTTGCCTAAAACCGAACAGATCCCGGCGGACTATTTCAAAAAGGGCGATACCATCCGTGCCGTGGTACACAAGGTTGAAATGGTTAATGCCAATCCAAGGATTATTATCTCCCGTACCGCCCCCGAATTTTTGCAGCGCTTGTTTGAGTTGGAGGTGCCCGAAATTTTTGATGGCTTAATCACTATCCGCAAAATCGTGCGTGAACCGGGTGAGCGTGCCAAAGTAGCCGTTGAATCCTATGACGACCGCATTGATCCGGTAGGTGCGTGCGTCGGCATGAAAGGTTCCCGCATCCATGGTATTGTCCGTGAGTTGCGGAACGAAAACATCGATGTCATCAATTATACGAACAATACGCAACTCTACATCCAGCGGGCATTAAGTCCCGCACGCATTGGCTCGATAAAATTGGATGACGAACACAAAACGGCAGCAGTCTACCTCAAATCCGATCAAGTATCACTGGCGATAGGCCGTGGAGGGCATAACATCAAACTTGCAGGCAAACTGACGGGTTATGAAATAGACGTATACCGCGAAGCAGAAGAGGTCGAAGAGGATGTGGATATCGAAGAATTCGCAGATGAAATCGATGGCTGGATCATCGATGAACTAAAACGCGTGGGGCTGGATACGGCCAAATCCGTACTGGCACTTTCCGTGGATGATTTGGTGAGACGTACTGATTTGGAGGAAAACACCATACACGAAATCATTCAGGTGTTGCAGGCTGAATTTGAATAATTGACTACCGGGCGATGTACCCGCTTGTCGTGCTTTTTTAATTCTTTGCCGATATACGCTTAAAAAAATATATTTTTGTATCAACACAAAAAATAAGAGGTAAATAAATTAGATGTCAGAAGGTAAGAGCATAACATTGCTGAAAGCAGCAAAGGAATTGAACATTGGTATAGGTACAGCTGTTGATTTCTTGGTCAAGAGTGGCTACGATATTGAGCCCAAACCGGGAACCAAATTGGATAGCGAAACCTACGATGTTCTCTTGCGTGAGTTTCAGGGGGATAAAATTGTGAAGGAAGAAGCCAATCAGATTATCATTGGCAAAATCCGTCGTGAAGAATCCCCTTCGGAAACTGTTGTGCAAAAACCACAGAAAGACACGGATACTGAAGAAATACTGATTAAGAATACGGGTGCATTTACACCTGAGGTGCGTCAGACGCCTCCGGCTGACAAAGAAAAAGCGCAGGATAAAGAACCGGATCCGGTTAAGACCACTGAAAAGCCGCATATCCCCGGCATGAAGATCGTCGGCAAAATTGATTTGGACAACTTCCGGGGCGGAAAGCACCAGAAGGAGACTCCCAAAGAGGAAAAAGAAACGAAAGAGAAAGAGGCACCTGCGGACACGCAGGCAGAGAAGGAGCCTACGCCTATTCCGGCGGCTCAACAGGAGCCCGACCACAAGCCGGAGGCCAAGGAAGAGACGCCGCCGGCTGTCATCGACCAGCCGGTTGCTCCCGAAGTCCCGGAAAACCGGGAGCCGGAGGAAAAGCCGCAGCCGAAAGAGCGTGCACCTGAGCCTCAAAATGAGGTTATACGTGCTCGCGCCCAACGCCTGACGGGACCCAACGTTGTTGGTCGAATTGATTTAACGGCGCACCAACCGAGAGAAAAACCGGTCGCATCTTCCTCCAGTACTTCTGGCGTTTCGGCGCACGACCATAAACGCAAACGGAAGCGTAAAGACAAACCGGGAGTCCAGCGCCCGGGGGCTGCCGCGCCAGGGCAACAAGGGCAGCACGGCACCGCCGCGCCGAAGGGACGCCACGACTTTAAAGGCAAACCACGGCACGCCACCGAAAGCCGGGAAGAACCGTCAGAAAAGGAAATACAAGATCAAATTAAGGCAACACTTGCCCGCCTCAGCGGTGCAGGTAAGTCCGGTAAGTTTGCGCAACGTGCAAAGCTCCGCCGTCAAAAACGGGATGACATTGCTCATTCGGCCGAAGAGGCAGCACTTGAGCAGGAAATGATGTCTAAGGTGTTGAAGGTGACCGAGTTCGTGACGGCTAATGATTTGGCCAACATGATGGGCGTGCCTGTCACTCAGATTATTGCTACATGCATGAGCCTGGGGCTTTTTGTTTCCATCAATCAGCGCCTGGACGCCGAAACCATTGCCATTGTGGCTGATGAGTTTGGCTATGAGATTGAGTTTGTCAAACCTGAAGATGAGGAAAATACCGAGCTTGAGGAACCGGACAATCCAGAAAATCTAGTCCCCCGCGCGCCTATTGTGACTGTTATGGGGCACGTAGACCATGGTAAGACGTCATTGCTCGATTATGTCCGCAAATCCAATGTGATTGCCGGGGAGGCAGGGGGAATTACCCAGCACATCGGCGCCTATGAGGTGAAGTTGGATGACGGCCGTAAAATTACATTTTTGGATACGCCGGGCCACGAGGCCTTTACTGCGATGCGTGCGCGTGGAGCGCAGGTGACCGATATTGCTATTATCGTGATTGCGGCAGACGATAGCGTGATGCCGCAAACCCGGGAAGCCATCAACCACGCACAGGCCGCAGGTGTACCGATTGTATTTGCGTTTACGAAAATCGATAAGCCGGGCGCAAATACGGATAGGATCCGCGAGCAGCTCTCCAATATGAATATTTTAGTCGAGGATTGGGGTGGCAAATACCAGTGCCAGGAGATTTCGGGCAAGACCGGGCAAAATGTCGATCTTTTGCTTGAAAAGGTGTTGCTTGAAGCTGAACTGCTGGAATTGAAAGCCGACCCTAAAAAACGGGCCGTCGGTTCGGTCATTGAAGCCAGTCTCGACAAAGGAAGAGGAATCGTAACAACAGTGTTGATTCTGTCCGGAACGCTTAAGGTGGGGGCTCCTATATTGGCTGGTTCCCACAGCGGCAAAGTGAAAGCATTACACAACGAACGTGGTCAAAAGGTCACGGAAGCGGGTCCTTCTACTCCCGTACAGATATTGGGGATGTCTGGCGCACCCACTGCCGGAGATAAGTTCTACGAAATGGAGAGCGAGGTGGAGGCCAGGCAAGTGGCGAACAAGCGGCTGCAATTGCAACGCGAACAGGGATTACGTACGCAGAAGCATATCACGCTCGACGAGATTGGCAGACGATTGGCCATCGGAAACTTCAAAGAGCTTAATGTCATTGTCAAGGGCGATGTGGACGGTTCTATCGAGGCATTGTCTGATTCGCTGCTGAAGCTATCGACAGAAGAAATTCAGGTCAATGTCATCCATAAATCAGTGGGCCAGATATCCGAATCGGATGTATTGCTCGCGTCTGCTTCGGATGCCATCATCATTGGCTTCCAAGTACGGCCATCTACAAGTGCCCGTAAGCTGGCAGAGCAAGAACAGATCGATATCCGACTGTACTCTATTATCTATGATGCGATAGAAGAGGTGAAAGCAGCCATGGAAGGCATGCTGGAGCCTAAATATGAGGAAAAGATAGTGGCCAACGTGGAAATCCGTGAAACGTTTAAGATTAGCAAGGTAGGCACCATCGCCGGTTGTATGGTGCTTGATGGCAAAATTAATCGTAACCACAGTATACGTGTTATCCGTGATGGTGTGGTGGTGTATACAGGTCAGTTGGCGTCCTTGAAACGATTCAAAGATGATGTGAAAGAGGTCTCTGCCGGCTATGAATGCGGATTAAATATTCAGAATTTCAACGATATCAAAGTAGGCGACATCATTGAAGCCTACGAACAAGTGGAGGTAAAACGCAAACTTTAAGCTTGCGCCGGGAACGGTACCCACGAAAAGTTTTCCACAATAACGAATCGCCCATAAGTGTAATAAGGACACAATGTGGGCGATTTTTTTTATTCCTAATTATTCGCCTTGGTGACGTGTCACGGTTAAAATACTTGATCTATTTTGCATTTAAATAAAAAGACTTTAAATTCAGCCACCAATTTTTGATTATAGCTGAGATGTTTGTGAAGTCTTTGTTTATTTGTAGTCTAGTATTGCTGAATCTTGCGCAGGCGCAGGAGCTGTTTGAACCGTATACCCAGCATATCGAAGGCACTGCGCTGAGTTTTCCGATGCAACCCATTCCCGGCGGAGAGTATACGATGGGTAGTCCAATGGGAAACAAGGATGAGCAACCGCCGCACCCCGTGAGGGTAGATTCGTTTTGGATGGGGACTTATGAAGTGACCTGGGACCTATACGAGCCCTTCGTCTATAAGGATTTTGAGCTCGCCCGCAGCGGTGGCCGTGTCGCGCCGGAGGTAGACGCAGTGACCCGGCCTACTAAGCCCTACCTGGATATGACCTTCGGGATGGGGAAGGAGGGGCATCCGGCTCTTGCGATGACACAGTATAATGCTATCCAGTTCTGCAAGTGGCTCTATATACGCACGGGGGTTTTCTACCGGCTGCCTACGGAAGCCGAGTGGGAATATGCCTGCCGGGCCGGTAGCAGTACCGAATATTATTTTGGAGATGACCCGGCGGCCTTATCGGATTATGCGTGGTATAAGGAAAACAGCGACAATAAAACCCATCCCGTAGGCCAGAAAAAGCCCAATGCATGGGGGCTCTATGACATGCATGGCAATGTAGCCGAATGGACATATGACCAATACATCGAAGATCGCTATCAGCAGTTGTCTGATGGCACTGTCGCTGATAACCCCGTAGCTGTACCGGATCAACTGTATCCGCATAGCATCCGAGGGGGATCCTTTGAGGATAGTGCCCGTGATCTGCGCTCAGCATCCCGGTTGCCTTCGGATCCGTCATGGAAACAGCTGGACCCGCAGATACCGAAAAGTAATTGGTGGTTTCCGGAAGCACCCTTTATCGGCATCAGACTGGTTAGACCATTGAACCCACCTTCCGAAACGGAAATCATGGCGTACTACGATAAAGCGCCCATACAGGATTATTAAAAAAGAGAACCTTAATATAGATCTAAAACAAAACAGATGAGCACAAAACGTATAGGTGAACAACGCCGCGAATTTCTGAAAAGTTCGGCACTGCTGGCGGGCGGAGCCCTGCTTAGTGGAATGCCCGTATTGGGCGCATACGCCCATGGAGACGATGTAATCAAGGTAGCCGTTATTGGTTGCGGAGGCAGAGGAACGGGTGCCGCTTTCGATGCTATTGCTTCGGGGGCCAATATTAAGATAGTAGCGCTGGCCGATGCGTTTCGCGATAGGCTGGATGAAGCATATACCAAGTTGTCGGAACGCCATGCGGATAAGTTGGATGTCCCCGAAGACCGGAAATTCGTGGGTTTTGACGCCTATCAAAAGGCCATTCCGTTTGCTGATGTCGTTATACTGGCCACGTCGCCCGGTTTCAGGCCTGTACATTTCGAAGAAGCTGTCAAACACGGCAAGCATGTGTTTATGGAGAAGCCCGTGGCTACAGACGTCCCCGGTGTGCGCCGGGTGCTCGCAGCTGCCGAAGAGGC
Organism: Parapedobacter sp. ISTM3; assembly: GCF_016533505.1. Classification (NCBI taxonomy): domain Bacteria; kingdom Pseudomonadati; phylum Bacteroidota; class Sphingobacteriia; order Sphingobacteriales; family Sphingobacteriaceae; genus Parapedobacter; species Parapedobacter sp. ISTM3. The sequence continues at coordinate 488,892 of NZ_JAENGN010000002.1, forward strand.
CAAGCGGAAGAAACTGAACGTTGTCGTGGGGTTGCAGCGCCGTTATCAAGCCAACTACCGGGAGGCTATTAAACGTATACAGGATGGAGCGCTTGGCGATATTGTGTCCGGACAGGTGTACTGGAACAGTGGCGGCGTATGGGTGAGGCCCCGCCAACCCAATCAAACCGAAATGGAATATCAAATGCGCAACTGGTACTACTTCAATTGGCTCTGTGGCGACCACATCGTCGAACAGCACGTGCATAATATCGATGTTGCCAACTGGGTAAAAGGGAGCTACCCGGTGTCTATACAAGGCACCGGCAGCCGCGCATGGCGGACGGGCAAGGAATACGGCGAAATCTACGATAACCATGCGGTAGAGCTTACCTATGCTGATGGTTCGGTGATATACAGCCAATGCCGGCATTTCGAAGGCACATCCAACAGGGTCGATGAGACATTCCAGGGTACCAAGGGACGTGTATACCTCTCAGCGGGCAATGATGCTATTCTGTGGGATGCCAAGGGCAACGAGCTTTATAGCCATCCGAAACGCGGGAATGCCAACCCTTACCAGCATGAACACGTGGAATTCTTTGATGCCATAAGCAAGGGTGAATATCGGTTTGACAATGCGGAATATGGTGCATATAGTACACTGACGGGAATCATCGGCAGGCTGGCTACGTATTCGGGCCAGGTCATCAAATGGGAGGATGCGCTGAAATCCAACGTCGATTTAATGCCGGAACGCCTGGCATGGGATGCCCTTCCTAAGGTATTGCCCGGCGAAAACGGGATGTACCCTTATGCGATTCCTGGGCAAACGGTCGTCTTATAGTGAAAAAACAGTCAAAGCTGTTAATGGCCGGAATAACGGCTTGCTGGTGCGTGGCGGCCGGCTTTGTTGACGGCGGGCTAACGCGATATACCATCACGGGCTATGCGCAAGGTACGGACTACATGGTTACCTATTATGCAACGGATAGCTCGGTCACCAAGGCGGCGGTTGACAGCATTCTGGCCGCGATTGACAGTTCCATGTCATTATACAACCCTTATTCGCTCATCAATGAGATCAACGGGAGTGAGGACGGGACCTTTGACGTTGACGAACATTTTTACAAGGTACTCGCCCGTTCATTTGAAATCCATCACGACAGCGAGGGCATATTCGACATCACGGTGGCGCCATTGGTGCAGCTTTGGGGGTTCGGACCAACAGCGATAACAAAATTTCCCGATAGTACCGAGGTGAACCAGGCATTGGCCTGTGTAGGGATGGACAAAATCCGCTTACTGGGCGGTAAGCTGGAGAAACAGTGCCTATGTGTACAACTTGATGTGAATGGCATAGCGCAAGGATACAGCGTAGATGTACTGGCCGACCACTTGGAAAGCAAAGGAATAGTCCAATACCTCGTAGAACTGGGGGGCGAATTGCGCGTTAAAGGGCCCAAGCCGGATGGCACGCCGATGCGTATCGGCATTGAACGGCCGTCAGGTAAGGGCATGGAGCAGGTGGTGATCGAAGACGTGATGGAAGTGCGGGAAGGGGCAGTCACCACGGCAGGCAGTTACCGTAAGTTTTTACAGGACAGCGAACGTAGGGTATCACACCACATCAATCCAAAAACAGGTTACCCCTTCGATACCGAGATTATCAGTGCCACTATCTATGCAAAAAATGCAGTCACTGCGGATGGATATGACAATGTAATTATGGCCATGAAAGCTGACGAGGCTGTTGCATTTGTCAACCAACGGGAGGACTTGGACGTGCTGGTCGTTTATCGAGATGCATCCGGGTTCGTTCGGGATACGTCAAGTGCTGGATTCAATAGGTTGTTATCCAGCTATTAACAAATCGTATAATCTATTTAATACAATGAAGAGAAGTCAATTTATTCGCAATTCCCTCTTGGCTACCGGTGCCGTAGCGGGCAGTGGGGCTTTACATGCTTTTGGACATACACCGAATGGCGCTCCAAAACAGGAAAACAAACCCTTCAACCTCAATTATGGGCCCCATCAAGGCCAATTTGAAAACCATGCGGGGAAAAACATCCTCGATCAAATCCAATTTGCCTATGACCAAGGCTTTCGCAGCATCGAAGACAACGGGTTTTCGGGCCGGCCTGTGGAGGAGCAGGAACGTATCGGAAGCTTGTTGGCGAAATTGGGCATGACGATGGGGGTTTTTGTGCTGGACAAAGGGGGGAATGGTGCCAATACGTTGGCCGCGGGAAAGCAGGAGCATGTAGACATATTCCTAAAGGGATGCCGGCAGGCCGTGGAACTGGCTAAGCGGTGCGGCGGTAAGTATACGACCGTGGTTCCGGGGGATTTCGCGAGAAACCTGCCCCCGGACATCCAGACAGCCAATGTTATCGAAGCATTGAGACGCGGTGCGGAGATATTGGAGCCCCACGGCATCGTGATGGTGTTGGAACCCCTGAGCGATACGCCTGATCTTTTCCTGCGGACGTCTACCCAGACATATCTCATCTGCAAAGGCGTAAATAGCCCATCCTGCAAGATTCTATACGATGTATACCACATGCAACGCAATGAGGGAGACCTGATCGCCAATATCGACCGCTGCTGGGATGAAATTGCTTATTTCCAGACCGGAGATAACCCCGGTCGGCGGGAGCCTACAACAGGCGAGATCAATTACAAAAACTTGTTTAAGCACATTTACGATAAGGGATACCGTGGCGTGGTTGGTATGGAACACGGCAAATCAATGAGCGGTAAGGAAGGCGAAGTAAAGCTGATCGCTGCTTATCGCGAAGTCGATAATTTTTTGGGTTAATAAGTGTTAATTTGTTGTAGTATTCATAAATATATCTCATATTCGTTGCGGATTCACCATTCCGTCAGTCGTGCATAGTCAATTATGAACATAAGCATAAGAATTAAGTTGTCTTTTATGATGTTCCTCGAATTTTTTATTTGGGGAGCTTGGTTTGTGACATTGGGGACGTTCTTGAGCCAGAATCTCAATGCGTCGGAACTGGAGAAAGCTAATGTGTTTTCTACCCAATCGCTCGGCGCGATTATCGCACCATTTATCATCGGCCTGATTGCCGACAAGTACTTTAACGCAGAGCGTATCTTCGGGACATTGCATTTGATAGGTGCTTTTTTGATGTATCAAATGTACAATGCCCCGGATGTGAGCGCCTTTTATCCGTATGTACTAGCGTATATGATCTTATACATGCCTACGTTGTCGTTGGCCAACGCGATATCGTTCAGGCAAATGATAAATCCGGAAAAAGAATTTTCGACAATACGGGTTTTCGGAACGGTCGGCTGGATAGTGGCAGGCCTGTCCATTAGCTACCTCTTCAAATGGGACACCGGTGCCGGCCTATTAAAAAATACGTTTTTGATGGCCGCTGTCGCTTCACTGGTCCTGGGGCTGTTCAGCTTTACGCTTCCTAAAACTCCCCCCGTAAAAAGAGATACTACCGAAAGTAGCAGTATTAGCGAAATGCTGGGTTTGAATGCGCTGAAACTGCTTGGCAACAAGAACTTTCTCGTGTTCTTTATATCGTCTATCCTGATATGCATCCCTTTGGCGTTCTATTACCAATATGCCAATCAGTTCCTTTCGGAAATCGGATTAGCCAACCCGACAGGAAAAATGACCATCGGCCAAATTTCGGAAGCATTCTTCCTGCTGCTGTTGCCGGTATTTTTTAGCCGCTTTGGATTCAAGAACACCATTATGCTCGGTATGTTGGCATGGGCTGTGCGTTATTTGCTCTTTGCCTATGGCAACGCCGGCGAGTTGGCTTATATGCTGATTATAGGCATTGCGCTGCATGGTATCTGCTACGATTTTTTCTTCGTATCGGGCCAGATTTATACAGATGCGCGGGCAGGGGAAAAATACAAAAGTTCGGCACAGGGCTTAATTACCCTGGCGACCTATGGCGTCGGGCAATTGATCGGTTTTTGGGTGGCCGGATTGGTCAGTGAATATTACAAGACCAATCCTACCGGGGATCACTTTTGGCAGAATGTCTGGTTGGTGCCGGCGGGAATCGCCGCTGTGGTGCTGTTCCTGTTTGCGGTGTTTTTCAGGAATGAGAAAGCGACGGTAAACGGCTAATTTTCACCACTTGAGACAATAAAATGATAATAATAACGTCAATAATATAATCCCGTTACAGGGGATAAACTAACGCATAACTAAAACAAAAACTATATAACAAGCTATGGCAGATAATGTATATGATGCGATTGTCATCGGATCAGGGATTAGCGGTGGTTGGGCTGCAAAAGAGTTAACGCAAAAAGGATTAAAGACCATCATGCTGGAGCGTGGCCGCAACGTGGAGCACGTGAAAGACTACCATGCGGCAACGAAGCACCCGTGGGAGTTTCCGCACCGCGGCGGACGGACACAGCAAATGGTTGAAGATTATCCCGTATTACGGCGGGATTACCCCTTGAATGAAAAGAACCTTGATTTTTGGGTAAACGAAAAGGAAAGCCCGTATGTTGAGGTGAAACGCTTCGACTGGTACCGGGGTTATCACGTGGGCGGACGCTCGTTGATGTGGGGTCGCCAAAGCTATCGGTTCAGCGATTTGGATTTTGAAGCAAACCTCAAGGACGGCCATGGGGTGGACTGGCCAATCCGGTACAAGGACATCGCTCCTTGGTACAGCTATGCCGAGCGCTTTGCCGGCATCAGTGGCAACCGCGACGGCCTCGATGTATTGCCGGACGGTGATTTTTTGCCGCCCATGGAAATGAACGTGGTAGAAAAAGATATGGCCGCGCGCATCAAAGCCCACTATAAAGGACAGCGCCATTTTATCATTGGCCGTGTTGCAAACCTTACCGTGCCGCATGAAGGGCGAGTCAATTGCCAATACCAGAATCAATGCTGGTTGGGCTGTAATTTTGGGGCTTATTTCAGCACACAGTCATCTACGTTGCCCGCTGCGGTGGCTACCGGCAACCTGACATTGCGCCCTTTTTCGATTGTGACCAAGATTCTGTACGATAAGGATACGAAAAAGGCAAAAGGGGTAGAGGTGTTGGATGCTGAAACCAATCAGACCTATGAATATTTTGCTAAAATCGTGTTTGTATGCGCATCCGCATTCAACTCGACTTGGATATTGATGAACTCGGCAACCGATATCTGGCCGGACGGATTGGGCAGCAGCAGCGGCGAGCTCGGCCACAATGCGATGGATCACCATTTCCGCTGCGGTGCCAGCGGACGCGTGGAAGGGTACGAAGATAAATATTACTACGGCCGGCGGGCCAATGGTCTGTATATACCACGCTTCCGGAATGTCGGCAATGATAAGCGCGATTATGTGCGCGGCTTTGGTTATCAAGGCTCTGCGAGCCGTGGCCGGTGGAGTGGTGAGATTGCTGAAATGAGTATCGGTGGCGAATGGAAGGATGCCATGTGCGAGCCGGGCAGCTGGTCTGTTGGCTTCACCGCATTCGGCGAGACATTGCCCTATCATGAAAATCGGATATTCCTGGACAAGGATGTTAAAGACAAATGGGGATTGCCCGTATTGGCCATGGATATGGAAATCAAGGAAAATGAGCTGAAAATGCGTAAGGATATGATGGAGGATGGTAAGGAAATGTTGGAAGCGGCCGGAGTGAAAGATGTATATACGTACGACAACGGATATGGCTTCGGGCAAGGCATCCACGAAATGGGTACGGCAAGAATGGGCCGGGATCCGAAAACCTCGGTACTGAATGGCAACAACCAAGTATGGGATGCACTTAACGTGTTTGTAACGGACGGTGCTTGCATGACGTCTGCCGCCTGTGTGAATCCGTCGCTCACGTACATGGCATTGACGGCTCGTGCTGTTGATTTTGCGGTGAGCGAGTTGAAGAAAGGCAACTTGTAACGTGCATTGCACGATTGGAGCCGGATAGACATTGATAACGACAAGTTTAACGATTAACGAGATGACATTATGAATAGAAGAGAAGCTTTGGCAAGGGTTGCATGGATAATGGGCGGAGCGGTTGTTGGTGCTAATCTATTTTTGGAAGGGTGTACCCGCAAGGCCACTAAGCATGTGGAGGGCCTTTTTGAACCGGAAATGGTAGATTTTCTCGGGGATGTGGCAGACACCATATTACCGCCGACAAGCAGTCCGGGTGCAAAAGAGGCCGGCGTGGGTGCATTTATCCCCGTGATGGTCAAAGATTGTTACACAGCTAATGAGCAAAAGACATTCGTAGACGGGCTTGGCAAACTCGAAGATGCTGCTGATGAAAAATTCGGCCGGAAATTCCAGGAATTGAATGCTACGGAACGTACGGAGCTTCTGGCGGCGATCGATAAGGAGGCAAAGGATTACCAAAAAAGTAAAACAGCCGAAGACCCCGACCATTATTTTCACCTGTTTAAGCAGCTGACGTTGCTTGGATTTTTTACGTCGGAGCTGGGAGCCACCAAGGCATTGCGCTACGTTCAGATCCCCGGACGGTACGACGGTGATTATCCCTATAAAAAAGGCGATAAGGCCTGGGCTACCTAAGCGGGGAAGTACACAAGAGCGGGGATGCTTACGGCAAATCGCCTACTGCAGAACCGCTTCTAACCAATTTGGGCGACGGAAGGGTTTCTTTGTCGATATTCTCCAATACGTCCAGTATCGCCAAGACAGCATGATGAAAGAAATCCGGCTGGATACGCTCGTAAGTATCCCGTGGCGTATGGTAATCGGGATGATCTTCCACACCAAAATAGATAAATGGGATGCCTGCTTCATGGAAAGCTGCATGATCGCTCTGCTTTGTCCAGTCGTCATGGCCGCTGCCGGGTTGGTCATGCCCCGTCTTAAGGGTGATGAAGCGGCTGTCGCTTTTGATAAAAGGCGAGAGAAAAGGGTAATGATAGGTGCCTGAAGCGTAAAGTTCATTGTTATCGTTGCGGCTTACCATATCCATGTTGACGTTGAGTACAATCCTGTCCAGCGGGATCGGCGGTGCCCTGACAAATGCCCGTGCACCTTGTAAACCCATTTCTTCGGCATCGAAGGCGGCAAAAATTAAGGTATGGTTGGGTCGGTGCCCGCTGAAATAGGCGGCCAACGCGAGCAAAGCAGATGCACCGCTGGCATTGTCATCTGCCCCGTAATAAATCGCACCGTTGCGTTCGCCAAGGTGGTCGTAGTGTCCTGAAATAACGATGGCGTCCTCGCGTTTGCCGGGTATGTATCCGATAATGTTGTATCCGGTGAGCCCATTGGTCATGGCAAAGGTGTCAAGGTAACCTTCCTGGAAAGGTTTCAGTGCCAACGCTTGAAACCGCCCGGCAAGGTAAGTCCTGGCTTTCTGATGGCCCATCGTACCCGGCTTTCTGCCTGAAAAGTCGCGGGATGACAAAGTTTTGATATCGTTCAGTAAGCGATCCCTGTCGACCTTTTGCGCTGAACCGTTCAAAACGGCCAGCAGGCAGGAAATGATAATAATGAATGTCCTTATAAACACCATAAGCCGATTTGCAATGAATAAAATATTGTGCAAAATAATGAAAATGCGCCTGGAAGTGATCATGTAACTGCAATTTTTCAAACCAGTCATTGTTATTCTGGTTCAATTTCAGTAGTATTGTTTATCCAAATCACTAGCCATGATGACAGCTGTAGAATTGATACCTAAGGAAGAGATCCCGAAGTATAGGTTGGCAAAAGCGTCGGCAGATCATTCAGTGGAGTTGCGTCCCAAACTGCAAGGTGCTCAGCGGTTAGGTAATGAATTTAAAGCCAAGGCAACCATTACGTTTCAGACAATCGACGGACCAAAACGGGTGGAAACGACGGTTTGGACGGTTACCGATGACGCGCTTCAGATCAAAAATGGGGTGGTCTTGCCATTGGGCAGTCTGCTGGATGTCGACTATTAGCTTATACACATACACATACATACTTTACCCAACGATTATTAATCCATGAAACGATTTTTACTGATTGCTGTTTTTTTCCAGTTATTCATTGCCGCGACGGCCCAACAGGCTACCGAGAAAATTAAAGTGACTGATTTGCTGAAGATCAAATCGATAACATCTGTTGACTTATCTCCGGACGAAAAACAAGTGCTGTTTACAGTACAGGCTATCGTTCCGGATAAACAGAGCAAATCCGATTATTCTTATGACAATCAGCTATGGCTCGCGGCGACCGACGGCACTAATGGCCCAAGGCAGCTTACATTTTCCGAAGGAGGCGTTTCCCAGCCAGTATTCAGCCCGGATGGGCAATCCATCGTCTTCGTCAGAGCGGTGGATCGTAAACCCCAGCTTTTTTTGCTGCCATTGACTGGCGGTGAGCCGCAACAGCTTACCAATCACCGTTATGGAGCGAGTAACCCGCAATGGACAAAAGACGGCCGGAGGATTTTGTTTACGGCATCTTTGTCGCTACAGGAAGTACTGCGCGACTCCGTCATCAACCCAGGGGGCAGGCTTCCTGAATGGGTGGATGAAAAACCGGGATTCAGCGGTAATGAGCATTTAAGAATGGACACGGCAAGCAAGCCGGACCCGGACGGGTCCTTGGCCGAGATTCGAGCTTACTTAAAAAAGAATGAGGAAGATAGGAAAGCGAAAGTGTTGACCAAGCTTAATTTTCAAGGAGAAACAGCCACCTCGGCGGAGATCCGCTTTTCCCATATTTTCATCACGGACGCAGAAGTCGGAGCATCACCAAAAGCAATCACCCGCGGGTTTTATTCGTACGGATCGCCGCAGATGGTGGACGATAACAGGTTAGTGGTCAATGTGAGAAGGGAAGGGGTGCTTCATCCCGATCGCGTACAGGAGAGCCAGGTAGTGATGTTAGCTGTCGATGGCGCCGGCGAAAAGGAGCTGCTGGCGCAACCGGGCAAAAGCTTTTCGGTCGGAGCCGTTTCACCAAGCGGCAAATGGCTCGCCTATCAGGAGTCTGAAATCGGCAAACCTTCCGTCCCGAAATTATATGTAGTGAATTTGAGCGCCTCTGGCGCCGCCGGTACACCGATATCCATCACCTTTGACCGGAATAAAAGTGGACTGAAGTGGAGTAGTGACGAAAAGTACCTGTACTTTACCAGCGCAAGCAATGGTGGTACAATATTATGTAGGGCAGCAATTGACGGTGCCAACGTCGACAGACTCACCTCAGTAGATGAAGGTATCGGCGACTACGATTTCGAACGGGGACGTGTCGTTTACACGAAGACCAGCATCAACAGCCCGTCGGAACTGTTCATCGCCGATGATTTATCGTTGAAAAATAGTAAGCAGCTGTCTGATTTCAACACTCATTGGATAGCAAAGAAGCAATTGAGTGTTCCGCAAAAGCATGTGTTTACCAATGACGATGGAATGGAAATCGAATATTGGGTTATGAAGCCAATCGGCTACAAAGAAGGAACACAATACCCGTTGCTATTGGAAATCCACGGTGGACCGTCGGCCATGTGGGGGCCGGGAGAGGCAAGCATGTGGCATGAATTTCAATATTTCTGCGCACAGGGTTATGGCGTAGTATACAGCAATCCGAGGGGATCAGGTGGATATGGTGAAGAATTTCTGCGGGCTAACATGAATAACTGGGGCGCCGGTCCCGCCAGTGATGTGCTTACCGCCTTGGACAGAACCATCGCCGAAGGCTGGGTAGATACCGCCAAACTACTGATTACTGGCGGATCGTATGCTGGCTATCTGGTCAGCTGGATCATTGCTCATGATCACCGTTTCAAAGCCGCATGTAGCCAGCGTGGGGTATATGACTTAAAGACATTTTTTGGTGAAGGCAATGCATGGCGGTTGGTACCCAACTATTTTGGCGGATACCCCTGGGACGATCAGGTAAAAGATGTGCTGGAGCGCGAGTCGCCGATCAATTACGTATCTCAGATCAAGACGCCTTATATCATTTTCCATGGCGAAAGCGATCTTCGGACGGGGGTGATACAAAGCGAAATGCTCTACAAGAGCCTTAAAGTATTGGACAGGCCCGTGGAATATGTCCGCCATCCGGGTGCAGGTCACGAAATTACACGCAGCGGGGACAACCGGCAACGCATCGACCAGATGCTGCGTACTTATGAATTTTTCGAACGTTGGATAAATTGACGCCCTGATTAGCTGGAATTTCAAAAAAAATCATGTTTGCATAAAACAAAATGAAATCTGCAGCGTTAAGAGATTAGGTTTAGGTTGATAAAAAACATTTTGTTTTTACCGCGCTTCCCAAAGGCGCGGTTTTTTTTTGCCTTTGTCGTTCGTATACAATTTTTTGTTGTTTACACGCATTCTTTTCCGCAAGCCTCTGTAACCCCCTAACTTTGACCAAGAATAAATAGCGGAATCTCATAAACGACCATGGATAGTAGCTTAGCAAACATCGGGCATAATATTTTTTTGACGTATTGTCATGAAATTGTGGGAATCGCCATGAAGTGGTTAGTGCAGCAGCATTTCCCGTTTTCCGCCATCGGTGAAGCACAGAATTTTCAAAAAACGCTTAACGATCTGCCTAAAAAACAATACGACCTCGTGGTATTGGATGCCGAGATTAGCGACAGCGCGCACGTGTTGGCTATCGTAGAGCATATCAAATCCATCAGCCCTAAAACCCGCATACTGATATTTTCCGAACTGGATGAAGCCATTTATGGGCCCAAGTATCTTGCATTTGGTATCAATGGATACCTAACCAAGAATGCAGCGGTCGATAGCATTGTGCAAGCATTCGAAACGGCATTGAGAGGCGGGGTTTTTCAGCGGGAAACCGGCGACGTATTGCAGCCATCGCGGGTGACCCGATGGGGACCGTTTAGCCTATTGTCAGCCCGAGAAGCCCAAATCGCTGATTTGCTTATCAAGGGAATTCCCTTAATTGAAATCAGCAAACGGATGAATTTAAAGGAAACGACGGTCAGTACCTACAAAAAGCGGGTTTTCAGAAAAACCAATGTTAAGGCGTTATCTGATCTTATCGCCTTATCGAAAATCTATAGGTAGCACCATTTAGCAGCTTGGCGTCACGGGTCAGACTGTAGTATTTCACCTACATTATTTTCTGTTTACATACATTTTCCTGTCGTTCGTACACATCAAATTGCTGCTCATAACCTAAATCTGTCTATTTGTGCACATCATTTGGCCGACTATTGCTTGGCCGGGTGAAAAAATACCTATTGAGTGGAATCTGATATTGACTATTAATTATTGAAATATATTCTAAATGAAACACGTAGACTTTAAATCCTTGTGTAAGTATGTGTTGACAAGCTTAATGTTGGTTGCAACACTGTTCAGCTTTGTGGAAGCACAGGTAAGGAAAGAATTTGTCCCGCGTTTTCCAAACGCACCTATCCGGGGGGATTTTTCCATATTGGGTAATACAAACGTCGGATTGACCGAAAGCGGTCCCGACGCGCACAATGGTATAGGAGTTGAGTTCATTGATATCGACGACGATGCGCAGACCCAAAATTCTTCATCGGCTTCACTCCAGTTTTCCAATGAAAATGGTGCGCTGGCGGCATGTACGGAAGTTCTTTTTGCCGGACTTTATTGGAGCGGTAGGGCGCAGACAGAAAATAACGATGTGCCCGGTAGGCTTCCTGACGGCCAATGGAGCAATACCCGTTTCCAAAAAAACAAGGTGAAATTCAAGCACGAAGGCGACACGTATGTGGATATTACAGCGGATGAAATCGTTGCTGAAGATGGCAACCCGTTGGATGTCGCCACGAATCGTGGCATGTATGTGGCATTCGCGGACGTGACAGCTTACGTGAAAAACCACAAAGAAGGTGCATATTATGTGGCAGATATTGCAACGACGGAAGGCCCGGACCGGAGCGGAGGCCTGATTGGCTATTACGGTGGGTGGGGATTGGTCGTGGTATACCAGAACCCCGTGATGAACACCCGGAATGTGGTGGTATATGATGGGTTCGCATTTGTACAGGGTGGAACCACCGATGAATACCAAATCGACATTGAAGACTTTTTGTCTAATGAAGAGGGGCCTGTAAATGTCAAATTGGGCATATTGGCCGGCGAGGGCGATCGGATTGACTTAGGCGATTACTTGAGTATCCTCAATAAGGAAACCGGGACTTATGACCGTTTGCAGCATTCGCTCAATGACGTGGATAACTTTTTCAACTCCACCATCCTCAACGACGCCCCACGGAGGCCCGTTTTGGCAGACAATGCAGGTATTGACATCGCGGTCTTCCAGATCCCCAATGAAGAAAAACAATACATCCGGAACCGCGACGATCATACGAGTTTTCGGTACAGCACGAGAGATGACAGCTATGTGATTTACAACCTGACATTTGCCGTTGATGCGTATATCCCGATTATTGAACCGATCAACCGTGTAGTTTCGGGAATTTCTCCCGACGGTACGGTAGCGGCTGGCGATGAGGTCGAGTTCAGGCTCGAAATAAAAAACAAAGGTAATGAAGCCATTCGGGATGGTGTGATTACAATTCCTGTTCCCGATTTTATCAATATCGAAGTTGTCGCAGTCTCTGAGGGCGAAACACCGCAGCTCGTGGACGGGAAACTCATTTGGAATGTTGCGGCGATTGATCGCCATGACGACATCAACGACGTGATAGCCTGGATGACCTATAAAGTGAAGGTGAAAGATTGCGCTTCGTTATTAGGAATCGAAGGGGGGTGTTCGCCGCAGATTGCCATAGACGGTAGCTTTTCAGGTATTGGTTCGGTTTCTGAGCAACTGGTTACCTCGGGCTTTATCAGTGGCTTTGGAGATGACGAGACACCTTGCGTCCCGGAGGGAAATCCGATTTATGGCGCGGTGACTTTCAACGTTGACTTAAATAGCTGCTTTACATTTACCGGTGCTTCGGATGTGGTTGTATGCGCAAACGATGAAGTCCGTATTGACTTCCGTAGCGAAGCAGCGTTGACGTACCTGTGGAGCAGTGACAATGCGGCGATTGGTGTTGCAGACAATGGTGAAGGTGACATCTCATTTATCGCGGTTAATGATACCGAAGCACCAATTGTCGCAACCTTTACGGTTACTCCGCGGGCTGAGAATGGCTGCGAGGGTACCCCCGTTTCATTTACGGTAACGGTAAATCCGCAACCTGATGCGGATTTCAGTGGCCCCGATAAGCTTTGTCCGGGAACCACAGCAGTAATGCAACCGGTGCAGGCCGGGGGGATTTGGGCCAGCAGTGATGAAACCATAGCCACGGTCGACGCCAACGGCTTGATTACAGCGCTAGCACCGGGTACGGTTGTCATTAGCTATACCGTATCAAGTGAGGCGGATTGCGTGGCACACCAGGAGAAATCGGTGACCATTGCCGGCGACTGTGCCATCACAAGCGAAAAGACGGTTGCCGATGCGGACAACGATGGACTGGCACAGGCGGGAGAACAATTAACGTATACCATTGCAATCAGCAGTACGTATGATCGAGATATCTCCGTAAATATTGCCGACCAAATGCCGGCTCATACGGTGTATGTTAGCAATGCTACAAACGGAATTTATGATGCTGCGGCCAATGAAATCACTTGGGATGATCTGGTAATTCCTGCGGGAACAAGTATCACAGTGTCGTTTGTGGTCGAAGTTGCAGAGAACTTGACGGGTGTTTCCATGATCGAAAACACGGCCGTTATAACGAGTGATGTAATGGAGACGCCACAAACCCCGACGGCAACTATCGACACCGACCCCGTAAAATCGTTCAGCAGCGTGAAGACAGCGGACAAATCGGAAGTGAAGGCCGGCGAGGAGCTGACCTACACGATACGGGTAACCAATACGGGTGATGCGGACTATACGGGTATCGTGGTCACCGATGCCATTCCGGCAAATACGACATACAAAGAAGGCAGCGCCAGTGCGGGGGCAACGTTGAGCGGCAGCACGCTGTCATGGACACTCGACGTGCCGTTCGGCGCATCGCGGGAAGTCCGCTTCACGGTAGTCGTTGCGGAGGATCTGACAGGTGTTGGCAGCATCCGCAATGCGGCCCGGGTGACGGGCGATGATCCGGAGACACCGGAAGAGCCGGAGGTGGAAACGCCGACGGATCCGGTGAAATCGTTCAGCAGCGTGAAGACAGCGGACAAATCGGAAGTGAAGGCCGGCGAGGAGCTGACCTACACAATACGGGTAACCAATACGGGTGATGCGGACTATACGGGTATCGTGGTCACCGATGCCATCCCGGCAAATACAATATACAAAGAAGGCAGCGCCAGTGCGGGGGCAACGTTGAGCGGCAGCACGCTGTCATGGACACTCGACGTGCCGTTCGGCGCATCGCGGGAAGTCCGCTTCACGGTAGTCGTTGCGGAGGATCTGACAGGTGTTGGCAGCATCCGCAATGCGGCCCGGGTGACGGGCGATGATCCGGAGACACCGGAAGAGCCGGAGGTGGAAACGCCGACGGATCCGGTGAAATCGTTCAGCAGCGTGAAGACAGCGGACAAATCGGAAGTGAAGGCCGGCGAGGAGCTGACCTACACAATACGGGTAACCAATACGGGTGATGCGGACTATACGGGTATCGTGGTCACCGATGCCATCCCGGCAAATACAATATACAAAGAAGGCAGCGCCAGTGCGGGGGCAACGTTGAGCGGCAGCACGCTGTCATGGACACTCGACGTACCGTTCGGCGCATCGCGGGAAGTCCGCTTTACGGTAGTCGTTGCGGAGGATCTGACAGGTGTTGGCAGCATCCGCAATGTGGCCCGAGTGACGGGCGATGATCCGGAGACACCGGAAGAGCCAGCTACCGAGACGCCTGTTGTACGGGACAACCGGTTTGAATCAAGTAAAACGGTGGCCGACGCAACCGGCGACGGCAAAGCTGAGGCAGGAGAAGAGCTGACCTATACCATTATTGTCAAAAACATGGGGCAAGATGTTTACCATGATATCATTATAGAAGATGCGATTCCTGCCCATACAACCTACATCGCTGGCAGTGCAAGCCATAATGGTTCGCTCGTCAACGGTAAATTGATTTGGAAAATCTCCCTGAACCGGGAAGAACAAGTCGCGGTAAGCTTCAAAGTAAAGGTTGCGGGAGCGTTGGCAGGAGTCACAGCAATACGGAACGTCGCATTAGTGACGGGAGGTGATCCCGCTAATCCGGAAACCGAGCATCCTGAATCACCGGATGTACCGGTGATTATCGGGCCAGTTGCTCATCACGACGAGGCCAATACCAACCAGGGCGAGCCAGTAACGGTCACTGTGCTGGCAAACGATGAGCCCGGTAATAGCCCGATAGTGCCCGGTTCCGTTCGCCTCATTGATCCCGTGACCGGCAATAAGGTCACCACTGTGTTTATCGAAGGAGAGGGGACCTATACGGTTCATTCGGACGGCGGTGTCACGTTTGTTCCGGATGCAGATTATGTCGGTGTCAGCGTTGTGAAGTATGTTGTAGAAGACGAAAATGGCTTGGCTTCAAATGAAGCAACCGTTACGATAACGGTGGAAGGTGTCGCGGCGGAAATCGCACCGATCGCGGTAGATGATAATGCGACAACCCCTCATGGGCAAGCCGTGACGATAGCGATACTGGAAAATGACCAAGCAGGAAGCAGTCCGATAGTGCCGGCCACGGTAAGGTTGATCGATGCATCTGGCAATCGTGTGAATGCTGTAACCATTCCTGGCGAAGGTCGCTATGAGGTGAATACACAGGGCATTGTATCTTTCATGCCGGAAGCTGGATTCGTAGGTACAAGCACGGTGCGTTATGAAGTGAGCGATGAAAACGGTTTACTTTCCAATGTTGCTACCATTGCGGTTACGGTCAGTGCCCATCCATTCAAGATTCCGAATGTGTTCACCCCGAATGGCGACGGCCGTAACGATGTTTTCGAAATTGTCGGTATCGAAGGGTTCGACCGTGTCGAAATTACGGTCGTGAACCGCTGGGGCAATGAAGTATATCGCAATACAAACTACAAGAATACGTGGAACGGGCAAGGGTTGAATGAAGGAACTTATTATTATTCCATCATCACGCATGCGGGCGGACGTCAAGAGCGGCATACGGGCTGGGTGCTTATCAAACGGCAGTAGTACGTATCATCGATATTACATAGTAAACATGAGGTCTCATAGTACGTTGGCATTGATTAAAATAAAAAAACGATGAAGTACATAAAATTAATGATATTGGTGGTTGCCGTGGGAATAGCGAGGGAAGCCCATGGCCAGCAGAATATCCAATTTACGCAGTATATCTTCAATTCGATGAGTGTGAACCCGGCCTATGCAGGGTATAAGGAGCAATGGTTTGGCCAGCTTGGCCTCCGTAGCCAATGGGTGGGATTGGAGGGGGCACCGCAAACGGGCTTACTATCAATAGACGGTATCGTAGACCCGATAGCTAAGCGCCATGGCGTAGGTTTACAGCTCACTGCAGACAGGCTGGGGCCGCAGTCTTCAACTTCGGCATATGCAAACTATGCATTTCGGCTGCGGCTGAATGAGGAGGATACGCAACGATTGAGCTTTGGTATTGGTGCTGGCGTGACCCAATACAGTCTTGACGGCACAGTACTCCAGCCCATTGAAGGGAGTGATCAAGTGGTTCCCGCAGGTAAGATAAGCAATTGGATACCTGATCTCCGCTTTGGGATATACTACTACAATCCCAAATGGTATGCCGGGGTATCGGTCATGGATTTGCTTTCCGGCGACCAGAGCAATAATATCTTCCGTTGGGACGGAACTACCACCGACAACATACGGCGCAAGCGCCATCTTTACTTTATCACCGGTGCATTATTTGATCTGTCTCAAGGTTTGAGGCTTCGCCCAAGCTTATTGGTTAAGGAAGATTTCAAAGGGCCGACGAGTTTAGACGTAAATGCCATGTTTATTTTCGGCGATCGCTTTTGGCTCGGAGCAGGCTGGCGCACCGGTGTTGCCGTCTTTGAACGTGAATATAACCGGATAAGCGGCAAGAGCTTGAGTGGCCGGAACTCCATATCAGCGGTGACTCAGATTTATGCTACCGAAACGCTAAGGATAGGCTATTCATATGATCATATTATCAGTAGGCTATCAAACGTCCAAAATGGGTCACATGAAGTGACACTGGGGATCACCTTCGGTCCTAAAGCACAGCGTATATTAAGCCCAAGGTTCTTTTAGTTAATGGACATCTTCCTTTTAATTTTGACGATATGAAACCTGAATTGCCATCGCAAAAAAACATGATTCATTCATACCAGCTTCATTGCCACTTAAAAACAATGATTCAAACGAAACCTGCCGTGCCGGCGTCTGACACAAACGATGATAAAAACGCAAATTCCCTCATACCCTTACGAACAAATTATTTTCCAATGAAACAGCAATACGTAGGTTTGTTGATGGTGGCGTTGATGTTCTTGGCTCATATTTCCCTTGCCCAAGAACAACCCAGTCTCCGCGACCGCGCTGATGAGTTGTACAGGCGTTTTGAGTATGCCAACGCTGTGAAATTATACGCGAAGCTTGTGGATACCAAACGTCCGCGGGTGCAAGATTTAGAACGCCTTGCAGATAGTTATCTGAAAATGAAAGACTATGAGTCGGCGGAAAATTGGTATGCACGCCTTATAGGACAGGACGAAAGCTCGCCTGAGCACTTACTGCACTATGGGACAGTGCTCAAAATAAACGGTAAATACGCAGCGGCAAAGCAGCAGTTAGAAGCTTATGCCGCCAAAACGGGCGATAGCGAGCGGGTAGCGCTGGAAATTGTGGGCTGTGATTCGGCATTGCATTGGATGGCAAACCCAACCTTGCATCGGCTGCATAACGAGACTGAGGTGAACACAGGGAATGCCGAGTTCTCTGTTTTTCCCGTAGGAGATCAGGTGTATTACGCCGGCGAACCCGCTGCCGGGACGTTTGAAGCAACCTATGGTTGGACGGGCAACGCTTTTTTGCGTATCTATACCGCTCCGCTGTCGGCCAGTGGCAACCTCGGCACGTCGTCTCTGGCAGACATGGCCATCAACAGCGCCAAATACCATATTGGTCCGATTTCCGCCGAAAAGAACGGTAATACGTATTATGTCACCCGCACATATGCCGGCCGTGACGGCCAATTGGAAAAAGCGGGACGGCACCGGTATCGAACCAACAGGCTTGAACTTTACGTGTACCGCAAAATAGATGGAGAATGGATCGAAGAGCCGTTTGCCTTCAACAACGTCAACACTTATTCGGTAGGCCACGCAACATTGTCTCCGGATGATAATACCCTGTATTTTGTGTCGGATATGCCCGGCGGCCAGGGCGGCACGGACATCTGGTACAGTGAACGGCAGGCTGACGGAACATGGGGTAGCCCAGTCAACGCAGGCGATGTAGTCAATAGTGCAGGTGATGAACTTTTCCCTAATATCGGCCCGGATGGGATCCTTTATTATTCCAGTGATGGCTTTGCCGGCATGGGCGGCCTTGATATCTATCAGGCTACAGGCAGTAAAGCTTCCTGGACGGCACCGGAAAACCTGAAATATCCCGTCAACAGTGCTACGGACGACTTCGCGTACATCGTCCATCGCGAAGAAGGGGATAGTTTCCATGGATTTCTTGCCTCCGATAGGCCAGGAGGGAAGGGCGGCGACGACATTTACTCGTTTTCATTTGAGAAGCCGAAAATTATTATTATCCTGAACGGTACCACGGCGGATAAGGCCACCGGTGAGCGTTTGCCTGCCACGGCCGTCACCCTATATGACGGCCAACGGAAAATCGTCGCAAAAGTGAATAGCGGCAATGACGGTACGTTTGTATTTGAGCTGGATCCTGGCCGCGATTATACCGTATTGGGACAGAAAGAAGGTTATCATGCCGACTCGGCAAAGGTGAGTACGTTGGGAATCACCAAATCTGATACACTGGAGGTGGCCCTGCTGTTGGAGCCCGTTTTCCGGCCAGGGCAGACATTCGAATTGGAGCATATCTACTATGACTTCGATAAGTATAACATCCGTCCGGATGCTGCGGCGATACTGGACGAACTGGTTCGCACGATGCGGGACAACCCGACCTTGAAGATTGAACTGTCCAGCCATACTGACAGCCGGGGTAGCCGCGCATATAATGAAGTGCTTTCACAACGAAGGGCACAGGCTGCGGTAGACTACTTGGTGAGCCGTGGTATAGCACGCGATCGCATGGTAGCGAAGGGCTACGGTGAAAACAAATTGGTCAATCGATGCGCCGATGGTGTCCCGTGTTCGGCAGAAGAGCACCAGGCCAACCGGAGGACCGAGGTGACGGTACTGGAGTACTAGGTCATTATGCTGATCTGAAAATACTAAAGGGCAACCAATGGCGGTTGCCCTTTAGTATTTTCAGGATGAGGGCGATCTATTTCAATATCTTCCGGATTTTGTTTGATTTTTTGATCAACTTGTAGAAAGCGTCATAGTTTTCGTTGTCCAACACCTCTTGGATATGCTGGAGCTGTTTGATATGCTCTTGCAGTACTTCGAGTACATTTTCACGGTTCTGCCGGAAAATCGGTGTCCACATATCGGGTGAGCTTTTCGCAAGCCGTACTGTCGATTCGAATCCCGATCCGGCCAATTCGAAAATCCGTCCCTGAGATTTTTCTTTTTCCAGCACGGTAAGCGCCAACGCAAATGAAGTAATATGCGAGATGTGCGATACATAGGCTGTGTGGACGTCATGTTCCTGCGCATTCATAAAGGTAGTGCGCATTTCAAGGTGCTCAGTGACGGCTTCCATCGTCTCAAATGCATCTTCATCGCTATCCATCGCATCGACGTATACCATCATTTTACCCTTGAATAGATTGGCGACAGCGGCTTCCGGACCGGAGTATTCGGTACCAGCCATGGGGTGGGCGGCCACCAGCCGGCCACGTTGCGGATGGTTGGTTACGCGTGCTAATATGCGCTCTTTGGTCGAACCCATGTCGACAATTACTTGGTTGGTCACCCGGTCGAGCAGGGGAGGCAAGATAGTCAGAATAGCATCAACGGGGATGGTGAGAAAGATCACGTCGCAATGATCAACAGCTTCGTCGATGGTCATACCCTCGTCGACAAGCCCCAGCTGTATCGCTTTTTTTAGATTATGCTCACTCTTGTCTACCCCCACAAGCCTAGTGGCTACTTTTTTTTCTCTTAAGGTGATGGCAATGGACCCGCCAATGAGTCCTACACCAACGATGGCTACCTTCATTTGTCTTTGCGTATATGGTTTATTCAATACATCATTGGGTTATCACGGCATTTGCAATGCGGTCCAAGGCTTCATCCAGCACGGCCTCCGTTGCACAGAGGCTTACCCGGATGTATGCATTGCCGCCATCCCCAAAAATTCCGCCGGGGGTGATGAATACCCTGGATTGCCGAAGGATTTCATCGCTTAGTGCGTAGCCATCGGCCTGGGAGGCCGGAACTTTTGCCCATACAAATAGGCCAACCTGCTGCTTGTCATACGTGCATGCTAACGCATCCAGAAGCTGGTATACTTTTTCCCGTCTGCGGCTGTAGGTCTTATTCAACTCCTGGTACCATTCCGGATCCAGGGATAAGGCCTTTGCAGCAGCCATTTGTACGGGAAGAAACATCCCGGAATCCATGTTGCTTTTAAAGCGGATAATTTCATTGATGCGTTCTTCGGCGCCGATAAGCGTGCCTACACGCCAGCCGGCCATATTGGATGATTTACTCAATGAGTTGAGCTCAATTGCCACATCCAGGGCTCCATCAGCAGCCAAGAGGCTTTGCGGTTGATTGTTAAGGATAAAGCTGTAAGGATTGTCGTGGCAAAGCAGGATGCGGTGCTGCTTCGCAAAAGCGACCACTTCGTTAAAAAAAGTCGTTGTGGCCGCTGCGCCGGTGGGCATGTGCGGATAGTTGAGCCACATGAGTTTCACCCCGCTAAGGTCGCCTTTAGCCAATGCATCCAAATCAGGCAACCAATTACGCTGCGAAGCGAGTTTATAGGGAACACCGGTAGCGCCGCTTAGCCGTACGGCTGACGCATAGGCCGGATACCCCGGATTGGGAAATAACGCCTTGTCACCTTCTGCAAGATAGGTCATACAGACATGAACAATGCCCTCCTTGGAGCCGATTAGCGGTAGCACGTTGCGGTCCGCATGAATCGACACGCCATAGTACCGGTGGTACCAGTCGGCAATTGCCTTGCGCAGGGGGTGGATTCCTTTGTAATTTTGATACCCATGCGTCGTTGGCATGGCCGCATATTGATGGAGGGTCTCCACGACACTTGGGTGAGGCGGTAAATCCGGGCTTCCGATGCCTAGATTGATAACCTTAGCCCCCGTTTGGTTGAGTGCGTCAATTTCCCGTAACTTCCTTGAAAAATAATATTCTTCCGTATGTTGAATCCGCTTAGCAAGCTCTATTTGCATTTTTTTTACTTTTAGGCGACTAAAATAAATAAATACATTCAATAATTAAGTCCGTATTTTTCCGGTCGCCTTGCTTTTTTTGGTAACTTTGCAACTTGTTTAGTTCTTGATGAAGACTTACTTTCGATTACTTTCGTACGCCAAACCCATTGAAAAATTTGCTATTCCCTACGTTCTTTGCACGTTGTTGAGCGTCGTGTTCAGCACGTTAAATCTCGCGTTGGTGATCCCCTTGCTGCACACCCTGTTTAATACCAATGGGACTGCTGCCGAAGTAGCAAAGCCCGAAAACTGGTATGATGTGATCGATTATTTTAATTACTATGCGACGCAGGCCGGATTGTTGTACGGTCCTTATGAAGCCTTGAAAAGGGTATGTCTGATTATCGTTGTCTCCGTGTTCCTCAGCAACCTGTTTCGCTATTTGTCGCAACGGATTATGGAAAATCTCCGTATCCATACCCTATTGAACCTGCGCAAAGCAGTCTTCGACAATGTAATGGATTTGCATGTCGGCTATTTCAACAGTCAACGCAAGGGCGATATTATCTCAAAGATAGCGTCGGATGTGCAGGTTGTACAATTTTCGGTGACCGGTACACTACAGGTGGTGTTTAAGGAGCCGCTCACGCTGGTGTTTTATATTATAGCATTGTTTCTGATTTCCACCGAATTGACGTTGTTCGCAGTGGCGGTCATTCCATTGTCCGCTTTTCTCATCTCCCGGATTGTGAAGCGGCTAAAGGCACAGGCCATCCGGGCACAGCAAGTATACGGCAATATGATTGCTTATTTGGATGAGGCGTTGTCGGGCGTGAAAATCATCAAGGCTTTCAATGCGACGGATTTCATCAAGAAAAAATTCAATGACGAAAATATATTGCTTTCCAAAATAAGCAGAAGGATGGTCCGGCGGCAGCAGCTGGGATCGCCCGTCTCTGAGCTTTTGGGCGTCGTGATGGTTGCTGTCATACTGCTTTATGGTGGAAATTTGGTGTTGAGTGGTTCCGATGACTTATCGGCTGCGGCATTTATAGGTTATATTGCGTTGTTTTCGCAGGTCATGCGGCCCGCAAAGGCCCTCACAGACTCATTTGCCAACATTCACTCCGGGATAGCGGCAGGTGAGCGCGTGCTCGATTTAATTGACCAGAAGAACGAGTTGCCCGATGCGCCTGCAGCTAAGCCGCTCACGGCGTTCAATCAAGGTATCCGGTTGGTCGATGTAAGTTTTTCTTATGGCGATCGGCAGGTGCTCAAAGCCATCAATCTGGAGATTCCTAAAGGCAAGACCGTCGCGCTGGTAGGACCTTCTGGCGGTGGAAAATCGACATTGATGGATCTAATCCCACGGTTTATAGACGTCAAAGAAGGCGAAGTGTTGCTTGATGGAGTCAATGTAAAGAATTTGAAAACGAGCGATTTGCGTTCGCTGATTGGATTGGTCAACCAGGATTCTTTTTTATTCAACGATACGATATATAACAATATCGCGTTTGCGGCTGAGCATGTACAGTTGGATGACGTAATTGCCGCAGCGAAAATTGCCAATGCACATGAATTTATTCTGGACACCGAAAAAGGGTACGATACCTACATCGGTGATCGGGGAATCAGGTTGTCTGGAGGCCAACGGCAGCGGATTTGCATTGCCCGCGCTGTACTGAAAAACCCACCCATTTTATTGCTTGACGAGGCGACGTCTGCACTGGATACCGAATCGGAAAAACTGGTACAGGAAGCGCTCGGCAAGCTGATGGAAAACCGTACAACACTGGTCATTGCCCACCGTTTGAGCACGATCCAGAATGCCGATAAAATCGTTGTGCTCGAATCCGGTCACATCGTGGAAGAAGGCACGCACCAACAATTGTTGGCTAAGGGTGGGCTATATAAAAAATTAATTGATATGCAGCAATTTGGCGAATGACGGCCGTGATTGCGGGTGCTGCGTTGTAAATAAACGCAATTTTGCCTAAGTTTGTTGGCTAAGATTTCAGGAAATGGATGCTGAACGAAAACTTACCTTCCTCCTTGAAAATAAGCGCCTTGATGGTGCGTTAAGCGCCATCGCCGCTAAGGTATACGCCGGAGAGCGGATAAATGAAGAAGAAGGCCTGCTTTTGTATGAACGGGGCGAATTGGGGTATTTAGGTGTATTGGCAAATTTTATCCGGGAAAAAAGGCACGGCGCCGTCACTTACTTTAATCGCAATTTTCACATCGAGCCCACAAATCTTTGTGTATATGATTGCAAGTTCTGCTCCTATTCACGATTGATTAAACATCGCGATGATGGATGGGAAGCCACGATGGAGGAAATGCTCAATCAGGTCCGATCGTATGACAACGAACCGGTAACGGAGGTGCATATCGTCGGCGGCGTATTGCCTCAGTACAATATGGCTTTTTATATGGATTTGTTTACCGCGATTAAGCGTCACCGTCCAAATCTTCACGTGAAAGCGCTAACGCCGGTAGAGTATCATTATATCTTTAAAAAAGCCAAGGTCGACTATGCGACGGGTATGGCGATGATGAAGGACGCGGGACTGGATTCGATGCCGGGAGGGGGAGCCGAGATCTTTCATCCCGAAATTCGGGAGCAGATAGCCAAGGATAAATGCAATGCGGAGCAATGGCTTCAGATTCATGAGGTGTGGCACCGGCTGGGGATGCATTCCAACGCGACCATGCTGTATGGCCATATCGAGCAATACTGGCACCGCATAGACCATATGGAGCGGTTGCGGCGCCTGCAGGATAAGACAGGCGGATTTCAGACCTTCATTCCGCTCAAGTTTCGAAATAAGGACAACCAGATGTCGCATGTTCCGGAGACAACCGTGGTCGAGGATTTGCGCAACTATGCGATTAGCCGTATCTACTTGGATAATTTTCCGCACATCAAAGCCTATTGGGCCATGATTAGCCGGGAAACGGCCCAGCTGGCACTGGGCTTTGGTGTAAACGATATTGACGGAACGCTGGATGACACCACAAAAATTTATTCCATGGCTGGTGCCGAAGAACAGCATCCCGCAATGTCGACGCGCGAACTGGTTGAATTGATCCGAAATGCCGGAAGGCATCCCGTTGAGCGGGATACGCTTTATCGGGTGATTACCGACTATAAAGACGTGGTCTTTGAAGACGAGCAGCCCGGCAAACAGTCGCGATATTATCAGTTACCAGTGTTGAACGATAAATAGCCGTATACTTCTTGGAAAAATTACTTTACATCATTCGTCACGGTCAAACCGATCTCAATCTGAAGGGTATCGTACAAGGCCGGGGGATCAATTCGCCATTGAACGAGATGGGCAGAAAACAGGCTGAGGCCTTCTATGCGCATTACAGGGACGAGCGTTTCGATAAGATATACACGTCTACCTTGTTGCGAACGCACCAAACCGTAGCTCCATTTATGCAGGACGGCATACCCATGGAACAGTTGGAAGGGCTGGATGAGATTGGATGGGGGATCTACGAAGGCAAAGAGCAAACACCGGAAATCATGGAGGGGTTTGCTGATTTGATTATGCGGTGGCGCAACGGCGAGCTGGACGCTGCGGTAGCCGGAGGCGAATCGCCAAATCAATTGGCTGCGCGGCAGCGGAAGGCGCTTGACCGCATCCTTTCCGTCCGCGAGGAAGAAAAGGTATTGGTCTGCATGCACGGCAGGGCAATGCGTGTATTGCTCTGCTTGTTGATCAACCGGGATATTGCGCAGATGGATGATTTTCCGCACACCAATACCGCGCTCTATAAGGTGCTGTACGATGGCCGCGGATTTTCGATAGCAGACGCCTACAATATTCAGCATTTAGAAGGATTGCTTACCGAATAATACGTACGCGCATGGAAAAAGTGAGAGTTTCTGCGGTGTCTTATACGAATACATTGCCTTTTATTTACGGCTTGCAACGTTCGGCTGTTATCGATCGCATAACATTGAGCCTGGACGTTCCTAGCCGATGTGCGTACAAACTAATCCACAACGAAGCTGACTTGGGCATTGTTCCGGTAGCCGCCCTGCTTGATCTGCCTGATGCGGAGATTGTTACCGATTATTGCCTCGGCGCAACAGGAGCGGTCAATTCGGTATTTATATTCAGTGAAAAACCAATTGAGGAAATCGACACGCTCCGCCTGGACAGCCAGTCCAGGACATCAAATGGGCTTGCACAAATCCTGTTGCAGCACCATTGGAAACGTGAGGTAGCGGTACTGACCAGCGGTGATGCCGATGCTTATGTCGAAATCGGTGATCGTACGTTCGGAAAGCAGCATTCGCATGCTTATGTTTATGATTTGGCGCTGCACTGGCAGCAGTTTACCGGGTTACCGTTTACATTTGCAGCTTGGGTGGCCAACAAACCACTTCCGGTGTCCTTTATCCAAGCATTTGACGAAGCACTGGCCTATGGACTGGCCCATCGGGAAGAGCTTATCAAACAACTACCGCCCAGGCTTGATTTTGACTATCGCCAATATTTGATGGAGCATATCGACTATCAATATAACGAAGACAAAAAAAAAGCCGTTGCGATGTTTTTAAGGTTGATGAAAACGCTTGACCGCGCGCCAATCAATCCGTGAGCGGCTTTGTTTATAGATGAAAAGAAGCTCATGCAAGCTTCATTGCCGCTTAAAAACAATTATTTCAATGAAACCT